>CABVRO010000043.1 GCA_902500715.1 uncultured Nitrospira sp.
CGTCGCCGACACGGTAAATCTTCCAGAGGTCTTCGCAGACGATCAACGGGGCCATAGAAACGTCTTCATCCGCAGTTCAGCAGGCATGCATGCCTGCAATGTTTAATGCTCAATTGCCAATACTGAATTGAAAATTCGGTATTGAGCACTGAACATTGCACAATGAGCATTCCGTTACAGTCCGCGATCACGCCGGGGAATGCGCTGTTGTCCGCCTCCGAAGCCCGGTGGAAGTTCTCCGCTCTTGCGATCCCCACGCGGAGAGTCGATCCCGATGATGACCTGGTCCCCCTCATTGATCGAAGCGGAGCTGATTTCGGCATACGCACCGTCTGAGATCCCCATCTCGACAGGAACTCGTTCCAATGCCTCGTCGGCGCCCTGCCTCCAAATGGCCAACTGGCGGGTTGCCGCGTCGGATGACCCGCCTCCGGACATGCGGCCGCCGCCCTCATCCTTGGCGGGTCTGCCCGAAGGTTTGTCATCGCGCACCGTCTTCGGTGGGGTAAAGCGGAGCGCCGAGTTCGGCACCTTGAGAATGTTCTCTTTCTTCGCCACGACAATGGAGACGTTCGCCGTCATACCCGGCTTCAGGCGAAACGCCGGGTTCTCGAACTCGACCACAACATCGTAGGTCACCACATTCTGAATGTTGATCGGCGCATTTCTCACCTGCCGCACCCGGCCATGAAACTGCTCTCCGGGGTAGGCGTCCACCGTGAACGAGGCCGCTTTTCCCTCGGCGATCCCGCCGATGTCGGCTTCGCTGACGTTGGTATCGACCTGCATCTTCGTCACATCCTCGGCGATCAAAAACAGCATAGGGATGGTAAAGCTGGCTGCGATACGCTGCCCGACCTCGACGAGGCGCGAGATCACCACACCGTCGACCGGTGAACGGATCACCGTATACTTCAAATCCAATTCGGCCGCCTGCAGCATCGCTTCCGCCTGCTTGACGGCAGCCTCCGTGACTTTGAGCTGCGCCACCGCGCCTTCGGAGGCGGTCAAGGCGACGTCTACCTCGTTTTGGGAGATGAATTGCTGGCCGATCAGCGACTTGGCCCGGGCCAGTTCCCGGCGCCGTTGCACCAGATCGATCCGGGCCTTATCGAACGCTGCATTGGCATTTGCCAGGCTCGCAACCGCCTGATCGCGTCTGGCCTTGTAGGGGAAGGGATCGATGCGGGCCACCACCTGATTCGCCGTGACCTTGGAATTGAAATCGGCATGGAGGCTTTCGATCATGCCCGACACCTGACTGCCGACCTGAATCGTGGTGATGGGATTGATCGTCCCGGTCGCCGTGACCAGCGAGACGATGGTGCCCCGTTCGACAGGAACCGTGCGGTAGCGCACAACGGCCTTTCGCTCGCCGTTGAAAAATACGTAGCCGGCGATGGTAAGCCCCAGCGCAAGGACTCCGACGATGACTCCGATCCGACGCATGAACAGCCCTCTTCCCCATCGAACGACGAAGCCATTCTAGCAGGAAACGATTTTGCGATGCAGCACCGCCACCCGGTCTGGCCTGGCGGAATAGCGCCGGCACAGAAAACACGAAGGCCGTTTGCCTGTGACGGCAAACGGCCTTTCGAACCGATCTGTCCGCTATAAGCGGACGTTCATGATACGACTAGGGACTGACCGTGATGCGGTCCTTGATATCGTCGAAGATGTCCTTCGGAACCACATTCTTGGCGACCAGCTCACCCTTCACACGGTACGGGCGATTACTCACGATGCGGTCGGCCACATCCTGACTGACACCCAGCGTCAAAACCAAATCGGTCGACGGCGCCTTGTTGATGTTCAGCAAGGACACCGGCGGAGCCGCAGCCTCGACCGGTCCACCGAACGGATTCGACGATGGCGCCGACTTCGCCGAGGATGCACCGCCGGACAGCGGCGCGGTCGATTCCGAGGGGGCTGAGGAGCTCAGGGACCTCGAACGCTCCTTCATCTCTTTCTGATACCGCGCGACCAACGCCTTCAGTTGCTCATTGTGCCGGCGAGCTTCGTCATACTCCTGCTTGATGTTTCGATTCTGCGCGCTCAGCTGCTTGACCTTGTCTTCCAATTCCTTGGTCCGGACGTCAATGGTATCGCGCTCCTTGTCCCGACCATGCTGGATCCGCTGCAGTTCATCCCGGGCAATCTGGCTTTCCGACCCGAACTTGGCGTTGAGATCCTTCAGCGTCTTGACCTGTTGCTCCAGCGCATTCTTCTGCGCCCGCGCCCGCTCCAGGTCTCCCCGAACGGTGTCGGCATCGGCAAGCGCCTCATGATATTTCTTGTCACTTACGCACCCGCTGACGGCCATCGCACTCATCAGCGCGAGCCCAGCCATCCACACATGCCTCATGCGACCCTCCCTGTTCGATCTGGACCGATCGGACCTCGTCTCTCTTGTTGTGTGTATGCCATCATCTCAACTTTGTCAACAAGTTTGCCGATTGCGAAGCGCCTGCCGGTGAGTCGCTCGCAGTCCGCGGCGACTCCGCAAATGTCGACGATGCTTGACTGCCAGAGAGCAGTCTGGGAATATGCGATCACCGTTCAGCAAAACCCCGTAACCGACCAGCAGCACACTCACAGACCATCCTAAGCAGACTATTATGATGAACTGGGGCCCGGAGCTCGCGATCATTCTCGGCATTATCGAAGGGCTGACGGAGTTTCTTCCCGTCTCCTCGACAGGCCATCTCATTCTCGTCGGTCACGCGCTCGGGTTTACCGGAGACATCGCCTCGAACGTCGAGATTTCGATCCAGCTGGGATCCATCCTCGCCATCATCGCCTACGAACGCACCAAGCTGGCCTCGCTGGCGTCGCATGCGTTCCGGGAACAGCGTGAGTTCCGGTCACTCGTGGCCGCACGAGGGAATGCCTCCTGGACGACAATCATTCAAGAATCTATTCACACCCAACCGAACCTCTGGTTCGTCATCGGCCTAGGACTCGCCTTTTTACCCGCGGCACTCGCGGGATTCCTGGCCCATAAGTCGATCAAGGCCTATCTGTTCTCGCCGACGACCGTGGCGATCTCGCTGATCGTCGGCGGCATCATCATCCTGGTGGTCGAGCGCATGCGGGACCGCGTACGCGTGAAGGAACTGCTCCAAGTCACTCCCCGCTTGGCCTTGTGGGTCGGCGTCGCCCAATGCGCCTCGTTGATTCCCGGCATGTCCCGTTCCGGCTCCACGATTATCGGCGGACTGCTGGCCGGTCTCGACCGCCGCGTCGCCACGGAATATTCCTTCTTCCTGGCCCTCCCGACGATGATCATCGCGACCATCTACCAGATGTTGAAATCTCAGGCCGCCTTCAGCCAGGACGACTACGTCGCACTCGGCATCGGCCTGGTGGTCTCGTTCGCCGTTGCCTGGGCCGTCATCGCCGCCTTCCTCACCTATGTTCAACGCCACAGCCTGAGCGTCTTCGCCTACTACCGTATGGTGTTGGGTGTCGTCGTACTCTTGGTCGTACGCTAACCTACTTCACAACAAGGAGTCATGTCGGCATGGGAAACGAGATGGACAGCGTTCACGTGTACGATACCTGGGTCAAGGGAAAGAACGGCAAGTTGCACTTCGATGTGATGACGACGAGTCAGGAGAAGGCTCTCATCCTCGCCAAACAATATCTGGTGGGAATCGGTGAGCCGAACGCAGTCATCACCCTCAAGGAATGCCAGTTCTGCCACAGTGAGCCGCTCGTGATGTTTTCGGAAGAGCAGCAGCGCCAGTTCCGGGAACAGGGCGGCTTCATCGTCACGATGCCGGTCTGATCGGGAAAAACGAAACGTAGGCTGATGCGTTGAGCTGCTGGGCAACTCCAGAACGCTGCCGGCTGGCTTGTTCACCGTCCTGTCAGGAGGGAGGATTGTCGGGAATAACCGGCGTCGCCTCCGGCTCCTTCTCCAGCGCAAAGTGCAGAATCAGAAACGCCACTCCGACGGTGATCGCCGAGTCGGCGACGTTAAACGCAGGGAAATGGTAGGCGTTGAAATAAAAGTCCAGAAAGTCGATCACTTCCCCGTAGCGCAAGCGGTCCAGTAAGTTCCCGATCGCCCCGCCGAGAATCGCCGCCACGCTCAGCCGCCCCATCCAATCATCCTTCGGCATGCGGACCAGAATCGTCCCCAGCAAACCGACGGCAAAGATCGACGTCACACCGAAAAACACGAACCGGAACGAACTGCTGCTGGAGGAGAGAAACCCGAAGGCTGCGCCGGGATTCCGGATGTAGGTGATGCTGAAGAAGTTGGTGATGACCGGAATCGATTCATGGAGCCGCATGGACTCCATGACGGAGAGCTTCGTGACCTGATCCAGCACGACAATCGCCAGACTCAGCAGACCGAGCAGGAGATAACGGAGGGAGTTGCTCAACGGACCGCCTCAACGCAACGGTCACAGAGGGTCGGATGGTCGGGGAAGCTTCCCACGGCTGCACGATAATTCCAGCAACGTTCGCACTTCACACCCATTGCCTTCTCCACTGTAATCGCAAAACCGGGTCTCTCAGGCAGATGCGGCGCCGATAGCAGGACCACATCGGAGACGATGAACAAGGCCGGAAGATCCTGGCCATAAGTTTTCAACAGATCGTAATGGGCAGGATGAGCGTCGATCAGCACTTTCGCTTCCAGCGGCGCCCCGATCACCTTCTCACGACGTTGCACTTCCAATGCCGCTTGGACTGCCGTTCTCACTTCCAGCAACTGCTCCCATCGCTCAGCCAGCTTCGCATCCGCCCAGCGCGGATCGACTTCCGGGAACATCGCTAGGTGCACGCTGTCGGCCTTCGAATCCGCTCGCACCGACTCCGGCAGCATCCGCCAGATTTCCTCTGCCGTAAAACTCAGCACCGGCGCCATCAACTTGGTGAGGGCCACCAGAATGTCGAATAAGACAGTCTGGGAGCCGCGCCGCAACGGCGAATCCTTGCGGAAGGTATAGAGGCGGTCTTTCAGGATATCGAGATAGACCGCGCTCAAATCGACAGAGCAGAAGTTATTCAACGCGTGAAAGATCGTATGGAACTCGAATTCGTCGTACCCCTTACGTACGCGCGGAATCAGGTCGCCTAACCGCATGAGCGCCCAGCGGTCCAGTTCAGGCAACTGCTCGAACGGCACCCGATGCTGCGCCGGATCGAAGTCATAAAGATTGCTCAACAGGAAGCGACAGGTGTTGCGAATCTTCCGGTAGGCCTCGATGAGATGGTTCAAGATCTCCTGGGAAATCCGCAGGTCCTCCCGATAATCCTGCGCCGACACCCAGAGGCGAAGGATCTCCGCGCCCGATTGCTTGATGACATCTTGCGGCGCAACGACATTGCCCGCCGACTTCGACATTTTCCGCCCCGCCCCGTCCAATACAAATCCATGCGTCAGCACGGCCTTGTACGGTGCGCAATGATCGGTAATCACGCCGGCCAAGAGGGCACTGTGGAACCAACCGCGATGCTGGTCCGAGCCTTCCAAATACAGATCCGCCGGATACCACTGGCGATGCTTCAGCACCGCCGCATAACTCACCCCGGACTCGAACCAGACGTCCAGGATGTCGCGCTCCTTCTCGAACTCGGTTCCCCCGCAACCTTCGCACCGGGTGCCGGCAGGCAGCAACGCGGCCGCCGGATTGGCGAACCAATAGTCCGTGCCATGCTGCCCGATCAAATCGGCGACATGATCGATCACCCGCGGATGCGCTAACACCTTGCCGCATTTCATGCAGGTAAAACCCGGAATCGGCGTCCCCCAGACACGTTGGCGCGAGAGACACCAGTCGGGCCGGTTCTCGATCATTCCGTTGATGCGATCGCGGCCATAGGCCGGAATCCAGCGCACCCGTCCGATCTCCGCCAGGGCGGCCTGCCGCAAGTCGTTCGTCTCCATCGACACGAACCACTGTTCGGTCGCGCGAAAGATCACGGGCTGTTTGCAGCGCCAACAATGGGGATACGAGTGCTTGAGCGACCCGTGGCCGAGCAGGCGACCGTTCTCCTGGAGACGCTCCACGATTTTCGGATTGGCCTTGAACACATGCTGTCCGGCGAATTCCGGCACGGCCTCGGTAAACTTCCCGCCGTTGTCCACGGGCGCCAGGATTTCGAGGCGCTCGCCCACGCTGGCCTTCGCATTGTGGTCCAGCACCAGCAGATAGTCTTCCATGCCATGGCCCGGCGCGATATGGACGCACCCGGTTCCCTGTTCCAGCGTCACGAAGTCGCCCAGGAGCAGCGGCGAGAGGCCGGTGGTCAGCGGACGTTGCGTCTCCAACCCTTCGAACCCCTGGGAGCCTTTTCTGACGCCTACGATCTTGTACTCCGGAAGACTGCAGGCCTTCGCCACCGATTCCACCAACTTTTCCGCGATGACCAACAGGTCTTCACCGACCTGCACGAACGCATAGTCGATGTCGGCGTGCAAACAGACCGCCTGGTTCGCCGGCAGGGTCCAAGGGGTCGTCGTCCAGATCAGGACGGAGGCGCGCTTCACATCGGCAGGAACGGTGAGCCCGCCGAACTGCTTGCTCAGGACGGCAGGGGGGCTGACCAGGGGAAACTTCACATACACCGACGGCGACGTGTGGTCCTCGTATTCGACTTCCGCTTCCGCCAACGCGGTCTGATCCTGCGTACACCAGAGGACGGGCTTCAGCCCCTTGTACACCCCGCCCTGCTCCACGAAGCGCCCGAACTCACGGATGATCGTGCCCTCATAGGCGGGATTCAGCGTCAGGTAAGGCTGTTGCCAGTCGCCGAGCACACCCAGCCGTTGAAACTCTTCCCGCTGGATCGCGACATATTTCTCCGCATACTCCTTACAGAGCTTGCGGATCGCGAGGGCGTCCAGATTCCGCTTCTTGTCGCCCAGATCTTTTAGGACTTGATGCTCGATCGGCAGGCCGTGACAATCCCATCCCGGCACGTAGGGGACCTGAAACCCCGACATCGTCTTCGACTTGACGATGATGTCCTTCAGAATCTTATTCAGCGCATGGCCGATGTGAATGCGCCCGTTGGCGTAAGGCGGGCCGTCGTGCAGCACGTAGCGGGGAAAGCCCTGGCGGGACTCCTGGATGCGTTCGTAGAGCTTCTCCTGCGTCCACCGCGCCAGCATCTCCGGCTCCCGCTGGGGCAAGTTCGCCTTCATCGGGAAGTCGGTCTTCGGCAAATTGAGGGTCGATTTATAGTCCATAGGATGATCTATCTGAGGAACAAAAGAGTCATGAAGTGCGCGTAAAAAGAGGACTATACCGAAACGAGGCGAGAGGAACCAGTGGTTTGTTGTGGGCCAAACCCATCAGGTCCTGCTTGACTGAAATACTGTCGTGCGTTTGGTTCTTAGGGCGATCGATCATGGACAGGATCGTCAAAAGCGTCTTCAGGCAAGGCCGCAGCGAAGCGCACGGCGCAAGGACTAACGAGCGCCACGGTTGTGCGCGCCCGCGAGTCGGTGAGCGGGCAGTGTCTTAACAATAGTCACGCGTCAAGACGGCACGCCTCTGAGCGAAGCGAGAACGCCGCCGGCAGGCCTTTCTCAACAGCCTGCTAGCTGAGGGCCATCATGCGGTCAAGCGCCACCTTCGCCCACTGCTTTTCGTCATCCGGAACCACAATCCGATTGACGACATGACCGTCGGCAAGGTTTTCCAGCGCCCAGCAGAGATGCGGAGCGTCGATACGATACATCGTGGCGCATTGGCACACCGTGGAGGACAGGAAGAAGACCTTCTTATCCGTCTGCTCATGTTTCAAACGATTGACGAGGTTCAATTCCGTCCCGACCGCCCAGGCCGTTCCAGCCGGCGCCGCCGTGATCGTGCGGATGATGTACTCCGTCGAACCCACCAGGTCGGCCTTGTTCACCACATCCTCATGGCATTCGGGGTGGACGATCACTTTCACGTCCGGGTATTGCTTGCGGAAATAGTCGACGTGCGACGGCTGAAACATCTGGTGTACGCTGCAATGGCCCTTCCACAGAATCAACTTCGCCCGCTGAATGGCCTCGACCGAGTTACCCCCACGCGGCATGTAGGGATCCCAGACGATCATCTGCTCGCGCGGGATGCCCATCTTATTGGCGGTGTTGCGTCCCAGATGTTCATCGGGGAAGAATAGGATCTTTTCCCGGCGCGCCCAGCTCCATTCGATGACTTTCCGCGCGTTGGACGAGGTACAGGTCAGCCCGCCGTGTTCGCCGCAGAAGGCCTTCAAGATCGCCGCGGAGTTCACGTAGACCGCCGGCATGACCGTCTCTTCCACCGGCACCACCCGACCCAAAGCCTCCCAGCACTGTTCCACCTGCTCGATCGCCGCCATGTCGGCCATGGAACAACCTGCCGCCATGTCGGGGAGAATCACCGTCTGATTCGAACGGCTCAACACGTCGGCGGTTTCCGCCATGAAATGCACGCCGCAAAACACGACATAGGGGCGGTCGGACCGCTGCTCCGCCACCTGCGCCAATATCAGGGAATCGCCGCGAAAATCGGCATGCTGAATCACTTCATCGCGCTGGTAATTATGGCCGAGAATCATCACTCGGTCACCCAGCACCCGTTTGGCCGCGCGGGTCCGTTCGAAGAGTTCGTCGGCAGACAAGGATTGATAGTCGGTAATGGGACGGGGAAGCGTGGCGACCGTTTTCACCTGCAGCCTTTCGGTTGATTGGAAAAACTATACCACGAGCGCACTTACACTGTGTGATTCTACGACACCACCTCGTAGCTACGCAATGAATTGAGTCGGAACAAACGGCCTATGAGGAACAGGGGGGATGGGTCGAAGGGGACGGGAGGGCTGGTGCCTGGCAGGCGAGTGCTCCGCCCCTCACGCCTGCATGAGCGCCAGACTACACCTTGCCTGTTCGAAGCCTGTCAACTCGCCGGCGACCCAGTTCAAACAGGACAGGCTTCGCGGTTGCACCCGAGACGCAGCGACCGCGCGCTACGGCAAGTTTCTGCACCGTTTCCGCATCCGAGATCGACCCAGAGACCCGTTTCAGGTAACCGGGTGAGGGACAACAGCCAGTCACGATGGGCACGGATGCCTGATGGTAACTCGGATATCGTCATTGTGTGGATTGTTCAACGAGTTTTCTGAAAATCACTTCCAAACTCGCTCTTCTGATTCAGACCATTCACGTTTTCGGCATTCCCAAGACTCGGCACACAAATTTCAGCATGAGTTCGACGTGTTGGATGTCCTGCTCAGTACCCGCCCCTGTATGTCCGGCGTTGTACCAGTGGACTTCCACGGATTTGCCGAGGGATTTAAGCTTCTGCTCGTACACTTCAATCGGTCGTGCCGGTGTGCGCGTATCATGACGGCCCTGGATGATCAACACCGGAGACCTGACGTGCTCGGCATAGGTGATCGGTGAACTGAGTCGGTATTGTTCCGGCTTCTCTTGCGGTGTGCCGCCAAACATCGTCACGACCCACCCCTTCAACGTATCAGCGGCATCCTCATACATCATAGCCCAGTCGGAAATGGCGATCCCCGCCATGCCGCCGGCCCACAGCTCCGGCCACTTACCGAGCCCCATGAGCGTGTTGTATCCACCATACGACCAGCCTGTTAGGAAGATTTGATCGGGGTGCGCAATCCCTTCACGGACGAGCCAGTGGCGTGCCGCAGCGACATCCTCCATTTCCCAGTGACCGACATTGCCTCGAATCTTTTCTTGGAACTCACGACCAAACGTTGTGGAGCCCCGGTAGTTGATCGTCAAAAATGCAAAGCCATGATCCATCCATGCCTGACTTAGCGGTCCGTACGCCTCTGTTATCACCGACTCTGGTCCACCATGGGTGTGCAGGATGGTGGGAAACGGACCTGGGCCTTCGGGTAGGCCCAACCATCCTTGAATCATCTGTCCATCTGATGATGCAAAAGAAATAGAAGTCCACGCTCGACTAGGGAACACCTTACCCGCACTCAATACGGTACGAATCTTTGTACCGGTCTCTCCATCGAGGGCAATGACTTGTGGCGGGTGAGCACCGTCCTGCCACTGGGCGAAGATCTCTCCATTCGGATGAAAATAGGTTCCCGAACGGGGGAAAGAGGCATAGGTACCGCCTGGATGCCTGAGTGGTGTCAGCGAGCCTGTTGAGACATCATAGAGATAGAGCTGCTGGACCGCCTGTGCAAAGTGGCAGAAGAGCAGACGCGCGCCATCTGGTGACCAATCGACAGGAATGACTTCGCCGGTGAGTGATGAACAAGCAATGTCTCGGCGTGTGAGGGTCTGGAGATCCCAAATAAATGGACGCTTATCCCCAGTGCGATTACTCGTTCCAGCGAGGCGCAGGTCCCCTGGTCTCGGAGCGAATCCTGAGAACTCCAGGCTCGTTCCAGGTCCATCCCACAGTTCGGCAATCTGTCTTCCAGTGGCGGTCTCGAAAGCGAGCAGGTTGTACTGCAGCGTGCCGGCACGTTCAGTTGTGGCCACGACAGCCACGGTCCCGTCAAAAGAATAGCATGGCCCAAAGGCGATCTTAGCGCTGTGAAAGAGTCGCCGTCGTGCACCGATATCACCGTTCGTTCCGGTCTCGATGCTGTAGCAATGGTAGCCATCCGAATCAGCCGCCATGAACCCGAAGTGGCTTCCTGATCCACTGGAGGAAAATGTAAACGATGAATAGGGTGGTAAATCCGGCGTGAGGTCTTTTGGCGTTCCATTCTCAAATGGAATCCGCGCAAAGTGCCCGACTTCATTCCCCTGCTGGTCGTCCAAGTAGTAGACATAGCGACCATCGCCGGACAACTCCGCAGCGATGATTCCAGTGGGTCGTTCGGTCAGTTGACGTAACGTGCCCGAGGGGACATCCCAGGCGTAAATCTGGAACGTGCCGGTTGCATTGCTCACGGCCAGGCCGCATGTTGGGTTGGCCGGCGCAATGAGCGTTCCGGCAATCACGGGAGCACGACAGCGTTGCTTCCAGACTGCCTGGTCGTCAAGCTGCGGCTTGGTGAGCATGGTACCCTCTCCTGTCCAGGAGGCTGACCGGTTGATAGTGTTATTGCTTAACTTCGATAAGCCAACTCGGCTTCATACGCCAGAAATCCTTCCGCACGTGGCGCTTCAAGGCCTTCTTCGAATCCAGCACGTACGCGTCACTCGAATCTCGCACATAGACCACCCAATGCCAAAATGCTCGCCCTCTCATACGATGCCATTTAATTGCTAAGAACGCTCGATTGGGCAGCGCTTCCCAGGAGGCAAAAGGCGTTGGTCGTGCCGATGGCTGAAGCCGATCGGGTGTCAGGAGTCGACATACATACGTTGTCTCAGACCACAATCGGCTGTCCGTCGCATAGATGCCCATCTGATTCGCCACTTTCTTTGCAGCGGTCTAGCTCACATCGGCGAGAGCCGCGGCACTCGCGATCCCACATCCAGTTCGCTCCAGTTGAATGACGGGTTTCATCCCCGGCAGATTACTGAGCGATACCCGTCTAGTCAACGACGAACGGATCTAGACTTTCTCCCTTGGATTACAGATAGTACTTCTGTGTGTTGTACACACAGTCTTATCCGATGAACCGCTATGCCACGATTGATCGCAGTGCTCGGCGAGTACTATCCTTCCTATGGTCCGCACCAGGCGACCGATGCGTCCATTGAACATTCCAAAACTTTACTGGATGCGGATATCGGCGCTGAATGGATCTCCACTCAAGCGATTCATGAGGAGCACTTGCGCGGCTATGCAGGTGTTTGGATCGCGCCGGGAAGTCCATACAAGAGTCTGGAGAAGACGTTGGAAGTCATCCGATATGCAAGGGAACATCAAGTCCCATGCTTGGGCACATGCGGCGGATTCCAACATATGCTGCTGGAATATGCCCGCAATGTCCTCGGCTTCAAAGATGCGAGCCATGCTGAATATGATCCCTATGCCTCGAATTTGTTCATTTCGCAGCTCGCATGTTCATTGGCAGGTCGCGAGATGGCGTTGAGCCTCGTACCAGGGTCTCAGGTGGCTGATATTTACGGTGGAACGTCAGCACGGGAGCACTACTATTGCAACTTTGGGGTGAACCCTAATTATGTTCATCTTTTGAAGCAGAGGTCGCTCACCATATCGGGATCAGATGCGGAAGGTGAAGTCCGTGTCGTCGAATACCCTGGTCACCCCTTCTTCATCGGGACACTGTTTGTGCCGCAGCAGCGATCCACACCAGACAGGCCGCATCCTCTTGTGACGGCTTTCTTGCAAGCTGTCCTGGAGCGAGTGGATGCCTCGATCAAGGACACCACGGAGCACTAAAAGTCATTCGCATGCTACCCCATGACCATCGACTCTGCTCAAGTGCACTGGACTCGTGTCGAACTAGCCACATTGGCCCATTTTCTGAAGAGGGGCCCACGATCCAGCGCGTGCATGAGTACATTGCCACACGAACGGGCATCACCGGAAAACACCACGAAATTTACTTGAGTGATATTCGGCGTACAGACCCCCCAAAATGGAAGACGATCATTCGTCAGCCGATGCGATGATGGCTCACATCGTGGTCGAAAGCGGAACGGGAGAGGACAACAGCGAATGAGCGAATCAAAGACACAACTGCGAAAGGCAATCATCCTCGCTCCTGGACAGGGGCGCACCTATCCGATGGGCCGAATCTCCGCAGTGTTCAAAGCGGACGAAGCGGAAACCCAGTCTCGGTATTCGGTCTCGGAATGGTGGCTTGAGCCACACACTCAAGGGCCCGGTGCACACTCGCACGATGAAGACGATCTCTTCTACGTTATCGACGGCGTCATGAATATCTGTGTGGGCGAAGAGTGGTTCGAATGTCCGAAGGGGGCGTTCGTACTCGTCCCCGGCGGAGTCACGCATGATTTCGAGAACCGAGGAGCCGTTCGTGCCGGCATCCTGAACTTCTCTTCGCCTGGGCCGTTTGAGCCGGATATGCCGAGCATCGTCGAGTGGTTCGCCAAGAACCCGCCGAAGGACACAAGGTGAAACGAAGGAGTCTGACCCCCTATATCCCTGTTCGCTAGTCGAGAATCAGGAACGCACTCTCTGGACTGGAGAGGAAATATGCCACCTCCCCGGCACGGCGGCGGAGCAAGGCTTCGATCATCGCTGTTGGGGATTGCCGACTCGAACCCACATTACTTTAGGCGGGTGGCCGAAGAGAACACTGCTCTGATGGAAATCGGCATCCTTCGTAACGATGGCATAGCCCTGCTGAGCAAGCCTTGGTGGCGGATCTTGAATTGTGTCTTAGGAGGAGTGTGGGTGCAGGCAAACTGAACGTGCTGAAGTACAAGACTTGACCATCGTTCAGACGCGGCTATGATCGGGTCTTTCGCCGAATACGCTCGGTCAGTTCCTCATACACAGATCTACGATGACCCACGGCCATCAGGCGAATGACTTGTGCTTTCTGATCGACTGAATAGACGATGCGAAAGCGCCGAACGCGATACTTGCGTAATCCGACAAGTTCCTTCTGGAGTGGTTCTCCACATTCGGGATTCGCGGCAATGGCACGAATGGCTGACTTGATGAGTCGCTTGAGATCGGGATGGAGCGAACGGACCACCTCCGCGACATGCGGAGGGATGTCCGGTCGGAAGGGGTTCACGCTGTGCGGGGCTTCTTGGCAGGCGTGAGGGGCTCGCCGAACACGTCCTCAAATGAGAGTCCATGGCGTTTTGTTTTGTAAAAGGCCCGGCTCTCGGCAATCTGATTCATGAGTCCAGGATCGCTGAGGACATCGAGGGTCTCCTTGAGCCGGGTATATTCGTCGATATTCATCAAAATGGCCGCCGGCCGGCCGTTCTTCGTGACGATGACCTCCTCTTCACGCTCTTGGACTCCTGCAACCAGTTCAGGCAGACGGGTTTTGACTTCCGATAACGACAAGGTTTTTGCCATCGTAGACCTCATGTATGAACGACCAAAATTCTGGTCATGAGAATACAGCGACAAGGGGGGTCCTGTCAAATGAACTGACTTGTGCATGCTGCCCGCCGTGCGCAGGAAACGGTAACATGGCTTGCCGATGCGCTGAAGTGAAAGAGGCAGGTTGCCGAGTAGCAGAGGCTGGGGTAGAGGCTGGTTTCATGCGCGTTCGACTTGAAAGCGCGACAGGCTCGACGCTAGAACTTGAGCCCCCATTCCGGCTCAGCATGGACAGAAGGAAGGGATAGAGCATTGATCATGCCGTCAGCTCCAATTCGGGTCAGACCGGGTGAGGATGGACAGCTAATCGTGCAGCTTCCGTATCCCCCCGATCATGTAGCGAAGATCAAGACGGTAGCAGGACGACGCTGGCACGCTCGAGAACGGCATTGGACAGTTCCTCAAGATAACGAGACGCTCGGTACGCTGCCCAGACTGTTCCCCGGGAAACCCGTCGACGTCGATCCGGCGCTGGGGGCCGTGAGAGCTCTCGACAATGGGAACCTCCCTCCGACCATGCTCGTCTCTGTGCAGGCGGGTCTGCGCACAGCGTTGAAGGCTCGTCACTATTCCCGTAAGACCGAACAGGCCTATGGCCATTGGGTGGCTCGCTTTCTATCCTTTCATCAGGGGCGCCCTCCTGCCGAGATGGCCGAGCCGGACATCAATCGATTGTTGACCCATCTGGCCGTGAAAGAGAAGGTCAGCGCCTCGACGCAGAATCAGGCGCTGGCGACGCTCCTCTTTCTCTATCGTCACGCCATTGGGCATGACGTAGACGACCTTGGCGAAGTGATCCGTGCCAGAAAGCCCGAGCGGCGGCGCCAGGTGAGTTAACTGAGGAAGGTTCCGGCAGCACGCAACAATCGCATGATCTCGGCTCCATAGAAACTTCCTCTTCGTGTTGTAGTCATTGACAACAGATGCCGCATGTTGGCATAATCACCAACATGGAGGCTGAGGAGCTTTTTCGGCGAAGAATTATATACTCGGAAAGCTCTTTCGCCGAGTTGGTTCTCTGGCGAGTACCGAAACCCCTTGCAGGATCGAATCACTCGTTCAAGTACCGGCTTGCCTACATCGTAAATGGCGAATGCGTTTTGAGACTCGACAATGAGGCGGGCAAGGGCGATCATCGGCATTTCGGCGGCAAGGAAGGCCACTACGCTTTCTCCACTCCCGAGAAGCTGATCGCCGATTTTAAACGCGATATTGCGAGGTGGAACAATGAAAACAGTCACGCTTGAAGTGCGGCCACCCGATGAAGGCATGAAGGAGTTCGTGCAAACCTGGAAGTCCGGGAAGGCCCAGCGGTCGGCGCGCATTGGCTTCGCGACGCCGGAACTTCTATGGAAGGTCCTGTCGGCCAAACGATGGGAGCTTCTGAAGGCCTTGTGCGGCGCCGGGCCGGTTTCCATACGCGAAGCGGCTCGTCGCATTCAACGCGACGTGAAGGCCGTGCACAGCGATGTAACGGCTCTGTTGTCTGCGGGCCTACTTAACCGCACCGAGACCGGCCACATTGAGTTCCCCTACGAGGCCATAAAAGTTGAATTCCTTCTCCATGCGGCGTAGTCAGTCGACCAGAGCTGAAAACGGTTCCAGGTGAAACAAAGGGGTCTGACCCCATATATCAGACTGCATAAGACGATGAGCTATGAGCGGGAGTGGAGCAGAACCTTTTTTGTGGCAATGGGTTAGGGCCGTTGACTTGGTGCGTGCCTGCCGGTTTAGGCAGAAGTGGACAACTTGCCGTATGGGGATTATACAGTCTGTCTAAACATTGTTAGGCACACGCAATGACCCGCAAGGCGGTAAGTGAGGGAGCCGTAAGAGCATTGGCCAACAGCGCCAGCCAACTCGAGGCGGCCGCGTCGCTGTTCGAACAAGGACGAGATGCGCCAGCCCTCGTCCTCGCGGTCTCGGGCCGCGAAGAGCTAGGCCGATTTGCCCTGCTGTACAAGCAGGCGGCCTCGATGCTGGACGATCAAGTGGTTGAGCCGCGCCAGTTGAGAAGATCCCTTGACGACCACGACGAGAAGCTCCGGGCCGGCCAGACGTCGTATCCCGTTTGGCTCAAGCCCGACCTCCTCGATTCCTGGCGCGACGCGATCGCGGCGAACGACACCGCGGAGCTGACGAGGCTTCAACCGCAGCTCGATGCCGCGAAAGAAGCTGTTCGCCGTCGCGAGCCTCAAGACGCGCATCGGCGCAGGCTCAGAGCTCAGTACGTCGATCCGCAGCCCGATGGCACGTGGAGCGACCCGTCTCTGGTGTCTGCCGACGACGCCCGGGTCGCCATCATGACGACAGCCACGGGCATAGCGAACACTCTACTCGGGCTTCGGGCAGACCCTATCGTCGCCGCCAGCGGTGTAGCCGCAGTGTTGCCCAACCTGGGAGCGTTCACGACAATCGTGTTTGGCAAACTGGCATCACGCGATGCCTAACCACGGCTTGCAGCCGACGACGGCCTGCGGCGATCATGAGGCCGCCGCGGCTGAAGCCTGGGCGTTAGACGGAACCTATGACACCACTAGCTTTACAGTTCGCTCTTCACGGCTCGGTCGTGCTTTTGTCTGGCCTGATCGGAGGGTTGTTCTTCGCTGGTGCCATTATGCGGCGTCGCGGTGAAGTTGCGTGGCGAGTCGTCCATGCGGGTGGCTGCTCGGCCGGAGTTATGCTTCTGGCCATCGCCGTCCCGTCTCAATGGGTCGTGCTGGGATCCACCATCAAGGTTGCAATGGCTATTGGCCTCATTGGTGGCTCGTACGTTCTGTGTGTGGGTATGTACATTGCGGCGATTTGGGACGCTCGCGGAATTCCGGGTGGCGGCACATCGCTCAATCGCCTGGTCTCCCGTCTGTATGCGATTGGAACAGTTATGACCCTGATAGGAGGCGTGCTGCTTACGATCGGCCTACTCAGGAGTGCCCTTGTTTCCGTCGCCGCCTAACTCCGCGTTGCAGCGGACGGCCGACCATAAAGTGCTCGCTGCGGGCGACCTAGGCAATAGGGGGTCTGGTCTTGCCGGCGTGTTGCCCAAACACGTCTAGCCACACTCGCAGCTCACCACGCCACGAGCCCAAGCGGGATGCCACCGGAGTCGACTTGTCTGGTTACCGCGATCGTGTACGGAAGTCGTTGGTTGGTCCTCTTCACCAGCATCGCAGGACGTTTGCGTGGATTCCTGCCGTAGCGCATCAACACCTCGATGTTTTGGATGGTGGCTGTGAGATATTCCGGTCAAGACATTGGGGGTCAGATCTTGGATTGTGCATCTCCCTGCAAGAGAAAGAGCCAGGGCCAGGGGCAGGACCACCTCACCACTCCGACCAGATACAAGGCGCCTGGCGCCTGTATGTTCGGGAGGCGAGGACCTGCCACATGAGCTGTCACGGACCACCGGTACTCGACCAGGTCGCGTGCCGACCGCACACAACACTACAGCACGGCGGGCATCCGCCAGGCCCATCGGGAGGGCGCCGACAGTGGGGACGCAATCAGTCGTGCCGTAGGCATGCGCTTCTCGACGAGCGGTCGGATCGGCAGGCGGCAGAGATCTGCTGATGCGTGGCTCAAGATCTAACCCTATGGTTGCGCCGAACCTTTTTTGTGGCAATGGGTCAGGGCCGTTGACTTGGTGTGTGCCTGCCAGTTTAGGCAGAAGTGGACAACTTGCCGTATGGGGATTATACAGTCTGTCTAAACATTGTTAGGCGCCATGGCACTCCGGACTGAACGCTTGGGTGCAACGGAGAAGGAGCCTTTATCACTCGAGGTCGCCTCGCAATTGGTGTCGACGTCAGGGCTGGTCCTGCATCTGGAGTTGGCGCTGTCCGGGGTCAGAGTGCTCGCGAAGAAGTCGTGGGCGCTGACCGATGACTTCGAGGCCTATTTCACTTACAAGAGTCGGCTCTTTGTGGTGAACACTCCGTTCGTGAATATATGGGTCTCGCTTATCGGTCCGCCGGCGGACGAATTGCTTTTCGGGGAGGTCGAGCGTGCTGTCCAGAGCTACAGCTCGGGGCGTTCCTTTCTTGGCCCCGTCGCTTTCGCAAAGTATCTTTTCCTTCCGTTCAATCCACCCCGGACCTTGGTGGAACAGCACGAGTTGGGGCATGGCGCCTAACCAGCAGTTGGAGCGGACCGTCAAACGACATCGCGTGCGCGCCGCGAGCGCGGCTGTGCCATCTTGCGCTCGCGTCGCGCTTCACGCCGTAGCGCGCGGCCGCTCAACTGCACGTTGGGGGTGGCAGTGCGCCCCACTTGCCACGCATCAACCATTACCTCGGCATTTGCCCATTTCCCACGGAGCACAGATTGAAGACCATCGAAAATTGCCAAACCATTGAGGCTGTCCGTTCGCAGATTGACCGCATCGACCGCCAGATCGTCACGCTCTTGGCCGAGCGAGGCGCCTATATCAAACAGGCGGCTCAATTCAAGAAAACCACTGCCGACGTGAAGGCACCTCAGCGAGTTGAACAGGTCATTTCAAAGGTCACTGCGCTTTCTGTTGAGCTTGGTGCAAATCCATCCGTCACAGAGCAGGTCTACCGCGCGATGATCTCTGGTTTCATCAACGCTGAGTTGGCCGAACATGCAGCCCTTCAGGGTAATGGGTAGCGCCACCCCCAACCCGGCGGTCCACCGGACGCTGCGCGATAAAGCCGCGCAGCGCCGGTGACCTCTACGTTAGGCGTCTGAGGCAGGTGCTTTTCTCGAACCGAGCGTCGGCAATCCTTTGGGCATTCACCGCTGCCTGGAACCTTATACTGGCGGCAGGTAGTGCAACAGTGCTTGGCAAGGGCACTTCGGCGACTACGCTTGCTATATTGAGTTTGTTCTGGATCGCAGGGCTTGCTCTATGCTATTTCGCCATACGCAAACCGTGTTATCACGCCTTGATCCAACGAAATGAACTCACGGTGGTCTGGCGATACCCACTCAGAGCTATTCGAATGACTTTCCCAATTGAGCTGGTAAATTCACCTACCGTAGTAGAAGGGCGAGATAGCGAAGGCGACCCGTATTTCTACGCGCGGCTTATACTACCGAACGGCCACGCCTTCGACTTGAAGGAGAGCCATATCCGCTCTGTTTGCGAAGATACTTGCAAAAGCTTTAGGGTAGCAATCGCAAGGTAAGTGCAGATCCGAGCCAAAGGTAACATCTCCATGGAGCGATCGCAGTTTGCCGCCTACTGCGGTTCATCGTGACGATCGGCCAACCCAACTCTTCTAAGGTTCAAGCGAATGGCCCAAGGCCAAGGCACAGTACATACGCCTAATATTCGTTAAAGACGGACAACCTTAAGCGACACCTGGGGGGGGACAGCTTGGGGTCGGATCTTGAATTGTGTATGGCACTGAAATTTGGATGCGATTCTTCGATCCTTAGAGTGAGGGGCACGTCTCGCAATCACGCACTCCACGAGGTTTCAGGTCGGCTCTCAAGATCGCGGCGAGGGTCTTACAACAATGGTGTGGGGGAAACCAAGGGGGGCTAACCGCTAGAGCTGTATGTTCGCTAGTCGAGAATCAGGAACGCACTCACTGGATCGGAGAGGAAATATGCCACCTCCCCGGCACGGCGGCGGAGCAAGGCTTCGATCATCGCTGTTGGGGATTGCCGACTCGAACCCACATTACTTTAGGCGGGTGGCCGAAGAGAACACTGCTCTGATGGAAATCGGCATCCTTCGTAACGATGGCATAGCCCTGCTGTACTGCATCAGAGGCCTCCTGCAGTCCAACTTCGCGAACGTGCCGGGAGTCAGGATATTCCTTCTGCAGGGATTGAACGAGACGATGGGAGAGATTCTGATCGAAAAGCAGCTTCACGACGGGGAAATCGACACCAGTTTCCGCTCCCGATCAGCGGCAAAGGCCAGACAGGCAAGGATGTCTTCGCGTGTGAGGTCGGGAAAATCTTTGAGAATTTCTTCTTCGCTCATTCCGGAGGCGAGATACTCTAGTACATCGTGCACCGTCATACGAAGGCCACGAATGCACGGCTTACCGCCACGCTTCTCAGGGTCGATGATTATGCAGTGCTTCCACTCCATAGGGCAAAGGGTAGCCTGAGAAACCGGAAAGAACAAGGCCGCAAACGGAAGCGGCCGATGAGGGGTCCAGAATAGGGGGTCTCAGAAGTGGATTTGTGCGCACTGCGGGCGCGAATTCGACTACAAGAAGGTGAGTCTGCTCACGGTCCATCACAAGGACCACAATCACAACAACAATCCTCCCGACGGGAGTAACTGGGAGTGACTCTGCCTCTACTGTCACGACAATGAACACCAGCGGTATCTGGCTGCTGCTGCGTCGGATGAAACGCCGCCGCGCCGGAAGCAAGATCAACCTCAGACCTTCACCCCCTTCGCCCATCTCGCGGACCTGCTCAAACGCAAATCTTAGCCGAAGAAACAACCGTCTCAAGTCAGAGGACAAGCCGGCCCAATAGGCACGATCGGCTTTTTTAGCCTGTCGCTCGGCGGTGCGTTCATACTCCCGACCCTGAATGCGCCGCTCGCCGAGTAGGACGCTGATTGCGGTTCTCGCTCTGCCATTCCCACCCCGTTCAAAACCGGCAGATCCGATAGCCTCTTTATTGTGCCCCCTTCGCCTCTCTCGTGATGAATCCCCAGCTGCCTTTGCAGTACACTGAGCCGCACCATTCATTTCGGAGTTCTCATGCCCCACGTGTTGATCATTCACGAGGTCGAAGCCTACCCGGCCTGGAAAGCTGTGTTCGACGGCGCAGCGGATCTGAGGAAACGTGCCGGGGAAATCAGTTATCAACTCCTCCGGTACGATAAGGATGCCAACCGCCTCGTCCATTTTTCGGCCTGGTCGTCCTTAGAAAGCGCCCGGCGATTCTTCGAGTCCCCGGAGTTGGTTGAATTGAGGCGAGCCGCCGGCGTGAAGGCACCGGATTTTCTGTATCTGGAAGAGATCGAACGAGGCGTCCTCTAGCCCGGGTTATTCATGAATGCCGTCGCGAGAGGTTCAAGACGGAAGCCCGCGGGAGATCTATGACACACACGCTCAGACAAGCCACTGTCGATGACGTCGAACAACTCGTGCCACTCTTCGACGCCTATCGTCGGTTTTACGGTCGGACCAGCGATGTGGCTGCGGCCCGGACGTTCCTGCTCGCACGCTTCGCGAACAGGGAGTCCACGCTGTTCATTGCGCATCAGGGAGATGCGGCGATCGGATTCGCACAGCTCTATCCAAGCTTCTCGTCCGTGTCGCTGGCCCGGATTTTTATTCTCAACGATCTCTTCGTGCAGGAACAGGCCCGGAGAACCGGAGTGGCTTCTTCGCTGTTGTCGGCTGCTGCCACCTTTGCACTATCACGCGGTGCGGTGCGCCTTTCGCTCTCAACCGCCCTCACGAATGACGCCGCCCAGACGCTCTATCGTTCAGTGGGATGGACGCGAGACGAACAGTTTGCCGTGTATCATCTGGTCTTGCCTGCCGCGTGAGACCGTTACCGATCCAGGTCAAGCCCAGCCCCCGCAACGAGGTGCGTCAGCGGGCAGAGCCCTCATGGCATCGGCCCGCTGCGCGACCGCTCCCGACGGCTTAGCGAGAGACCGGTTCCTGGTCCTTGAGGCTGGACAGGGCCTCTTTGATCACCCGCATGGTGTGCTCGATATCACCGTTTTTCTCCCGCTTGGCATCTCGTTTCATATCGCGCGGTTCTTTCTTCAGCACCGCCCCATGCTCCACCAGTGCCGCTCTGAACCGACCCAGATAATATTCATAGTCGGTCCGTCCCAGGGTGGCGATCGCCTGCTCTTTTTTCTCGAGCAAGGCGCTCGTAAAGAGCTGGCGCGCCTCTTCAATTCGAGGTGCGGACCGCCGGAGGCGCCCCCCGGCTTCCTTGGCGGACGCCATCTCCCCCATTCGATCGCCCATGTCGAGCACCTTGTAGTCCCTGGCCAGCGGCGCAGCCAAGGCGATACGTGCATGATAGGCCACGGCACGATCGCTGAGCCGGTCGGTCACCTCTCTGAGCGTATCGTTCCCTCCACGAAGTATGGCGCTCCCGTCGAAATTGAGGATGCGGCCGACATCATCGGAGAAGAAGTCCTGCGCAAGAAACTCTTCGTCGTAGCCACGGGGAGGCGCGACACGGAGGGTCAGGGCCTCAGAGACAATATCCTCCGTCTCCATGTGGAGCGCGATCTGAATGGTGTAATAGCCTGGTTCGGCGATATCCCACCCGTTTCGCCCGACAGAGAGGAACAGCGAATCCGTTACAAACTCGCCGGGCATCACTACCTGGGCCTGCTGGTCGCGGCAATAGCGCGCAAAAGGCAGGTACTGCCGCGCCGGTTTATCCCGCTTCTTGACGATGACGGTCATATGCTCCGTCATGGAGAGCAGGCTCTTTTCCACCACCAGCGGCCGCGAGCCGATGTTGGTGAGCTTGAGCTCGAGCACAACCGGTTCAAGGAATTGATAGGTGGCCTGGGCGCGATCGACGCGAAGGTTGAGTTTCAACGACGGCTCCGGTGACGCGCTTGCCTGCTCGAATCCATGGTGGTCGAACCAATCGGCATTCCCCATCTGCACAAACCGCTCCGGCGCATGACGCATGAACACCAACTCGTTGTCGCTGAACCGATAGGCGAAGTCGGAGAAAAACGCCGTCTGTCCGCCGGACACGTAGTACGGATAGTTCATGAAGCTGCGGGCTTCCGGCTCGTTCGCCAGGGGAATCCAAGGGGTTCCCCAGTCCGGCGGGTGTTGTTTCTGCCAGGAATGCGCCAGATTGAAGGCATGTCCCATTTCATGGCACGCCGTCCAGAACCGCATCCGCTCGACCCAGGCGGCTGGATTGGCATCGCCCGTCGGTGCCGTGGAGATGAACGAGTCGTTGAAAATCGCCGTCCCCTGACGATGATTCGGCCCGATGTCGTCGAACATGATGCCGCCCAGGCTCGTGCCCTGGTCGTGCAGCTTGGCGAACAGGACCCACAGCGACCACTGTGCTTTCCCGGCAAATCTCGACCAGTACACCTGCATGGCATCGTGCATCTCGTTGTCGCTCCAGCGCGCGTTCGTGCCCGCATCGCCGATGGGAACGATGCTGTCGCTGCCCGACTTCCGCACCTCGAACCCGACCCTTCGATAGACCTCCTCGATACTGAGCGTTTCGTTCGGCATGGTGGCCGGACGATTCGGATGGTCGTGTGTGCCGATGCGCGTCGTCGCCGTGACACCGGTGGCGCAATCGAACTCGAACTCGACTTGCCGGAAATAGGGTGATTTAAACGCCAACGTTCTCGTACGGACCGCCGTGCCGCCTCCCGACAGTCGGACCACGGCTTTGCGCTGGCTGGAAAGAAAGGTGGCCGTCGTCGTGATGTCCACCGTCGTGTAGGGAAAGCCGGCGACATCGCCGTCCTTGAACCAGATCGACCCGGTCCAGGCGTTCGGCCCGGATGCAGTGAGACGGGCGATCCAGTGCACACGTTTGGCCAACACACCGTACAGCGTCCCGCTGGCCGTCATCTGCGGATACCGTCCATCGACATCGAGACGAAGTTCCTCGCGCAGCAGGCCCCAGGGCAGGAGTTCCTCAATCTGCCAAGGAGCGGCCGAGGTGGGTAAGATCCCCGGGAGCGGCTGAGCGATCGGAATAGGTTGAATCGGCAAGGAGCCGGGCGCCGGAATGGGGGGCGTCACGATCCGGGATGCGACATACAAGCCGCTCACTCGGAGACGCGGCGGCCAGGGAAAGATAGGGATGAGCGGCTCTACGCCGGGACGGGCTATGTCCGCGGCCTCGGCAAGATACTCCTGATCCATGTGGTCTTGATCTTTCATACTCGACCTCCTGTTTTGGTGAGTCACAGGTACCCAAAGGGTTCGTGTGAGGTTTTCCAGGCCAACGTGCCCTCCGGTGTCAGGGACACCCCCACATACGTCGGACGGTCCACCGACACCGAGTTGCTTTGAATGACCCTCCGCTTGCTCAACACCACCTCCACCACGACCGGACTGCGCGTCACATCGACGTCCACGGAAGCGGCATATCCGGTTTGTCGCCGCGTCGTGAGGTCGGCACTAACTAACGCCTCCCGAGCATCCACCGACACACGCACCTCGTCATGATGAAAGCCCTCTTGCAGAGCGATGTGCAGCAACACAAGACACCTCGTTCGAGTCGTAGGCTGTGGGGGTTGTAGAGAAGTGTTATCAGGTTCTGTCTCGAGCAATTCGTGTACCGCATCGAACGTCGGCGCGCGCCACCACAGAGGAGAAAAAGCACGTATTTGGAAGTCGGCGGAATATTGTGTGTCCGACTCAGAGTCCGTAGGCAGGCGCTGAGATCAACAGCGCAGACGGAAGATCTGATGCGGTCACGGGACGCGTCCTCGTATCCGATGCGATACGAAGACGGTATCCGATGCGATACAAACGCCAGAGTCGCAGGATCGCCTCTGCGTTCCTAAAGCACGGGGGTCTCACCTAATCCAGATGACCAACGTCACTAGGCCTTCCGGAAGATTGACTTCGCTCCGGCAGGTCGGTACGATCGTCTTCGACAGCTAGGGGTGCCATCCGGCTGAGAGTCCGACTTGCTCGGGCGACCCTCACAACCTGACCTGGGTAATACCAGCGTAGGGAAGCGACCGGTTGACTGGCTTCGTGATCGCTTTAAGCCGCACCCTCGCTGGATGCGGCTTTTTTTATTTCGGCTGTCAGACGCTCACCTCCGACGAAAGGATGTCCGCTATGAGCGAGGCCCATACACAGAACGGTTCCAGCAACGGTCACGGCGCCAAGCCCTCGACCGCACGACTCACTACGACTCCTTTCGCGGCCTCGCGCAAGGTGCACGTCGACGGCGCTCTCCCGGGCGTCCGGGTCCCGATGCGCGAAATCAGCCTGACCCCCACGCAGTCAGCCAACGGCCAGGGCCCCACGCCCAACCAGCCGATCACGATTTACGACACCTCCGGCCCTTATACCGATCCGAACGTGACGATCGATGTGCGCGCCGGCCTGCCGCCCTTGCGCCGGGCCTGGATCGAGAGTCGCCGGGATACGGAAGAACTTCCGCAGGTCACGTCCCAGTACGGGCGTCAGCGAGCCGCGGACCCAAAATTGGCCGACCTCCGGTTTACGCCTATTCGCAAACCGCTCCGCGCCAAAGCCGGACACAACGTCAGCCAGATGCACTATGCCAAGAAGGGCCTCATCACGCCGGAAATGGAATTCATCGCGATCCGGGAGAATCAGTCCCGCGCGAGGGCCAAAGAACTCTTGGCCTCGACCAACGGCCATGGCGGCGGCGTGTTGCAGCATCCCGGCCAAGCCTGGGGTGCGCGTATTCCGAACCTCATCACCCCCGAATTCGTGCGCGACGAAGTGGCCCGCGGACGCGCGATTATCCCGAACAACATCAACCATCCGGAAACCGAGCCGATGATCATCGGCCGGAACTTCCTCGTGAAGATCAATTCCAACATCGGCAATTCCGCGGTCGCGTCCTCGATCGAGGAAGAAGTTGAAAAGATGATCTGGTCGATCCGTTGGGGCGCCGACACCGTGATGGACCTCTCGACCGGTAAGAACATTCACGAGACACGCGAGTGGATTATCCGCAACTCGCCCGTACCGATCGGCACGGTGCCGATCTATCAGGCGCTCGAAA
>CABVRO010000044.1 GCA_902500715.1 uncultured Nitrospira sp.
AGGCCAGCCCGTCCATGATGCCGGTGATGGTGACCTGGTGGATCGAGCCGGCCTCAACGGCATCGGCCGCGACCGCCACCCGGGTGAAATTGGCTGTGGTGCCGGTGCGAAATCCGTCTCGCTCTCCCTGTTCGAAGAGCACGGACAGGGTGCGGCCGATCTGTTGTTGGTAAAACGCCAGCGCGTTCATCCGTGACAGTTCCGCCAGGGTCTTGCTGCGCTGCCGGATGACGGCGGGCGGAATCTGGTCTTCCAGTTTCGCAGCGGCCGTACCAGGCCGCGACGAATAACTGAAGACATGGAAATAGGAGAAGGGGAGTCGCTCGACGGTCAGGACCGTATTCGTGAACGCCTGTTCGTCTTCGCCGGGAAATCCGACCATGAGATCGGTTCCCAGCCCGAGGCCCGGCATGAGCGCCAAGGCCTGCTCGACCAGCTCCTCATAGTCGCGGACGGCATACCGCCGGTTCATCGCCTGCAGGATTCCGTTGTCGCCGCTTTGCAGGGGAAGGTGCAGGTAATGACACAGTTTCGTGGAGCCGGCCATGTACTTCAGCAAGGCGGCAGAGACGGTCGTGGGTTCGATCGAGGAAATCCTGATCCTGGTAACCTCATGAATCGCTTCAAGTTCTTGTAAGAGCTCAACCAGCCCCAGACCCTGATACGAGTATTGGCCGATGTTGACGCCGGTGAGCACGAGTTCCCGGTAGCCATGGGCGGCGAGCTCACGGGCCTCCCGCAACACATCTTCGGCGGTCCGGCTGCGTTCACGCCCGCGCGCAAAGGGGATCAGGCAGAAGCTGCACATGAAATCGCAGCCGTCCTGAATCTTCAGCAGGGCGCGGGTCGAGTCGGAATAGGCGGTACCGGGGAGGACGAAGTCTTCGCGATCGATCGTACGGCTATGGCGAAGTTCCGGCTCCGGCTGTTTCCGGAGTTTGGCCGGTGTCGGGAGATAATCCGGGAGATTCATTTTGAACTGGGTGCCGACGATCAGGTCGATGCCTGGTACCTTCTGGAGCTGTGTGGCGCCGGTCTGAGCATAACAGCCTGTGACCGCGACGAAAGCATGCGGCGAGTGGCGCAAGGTCTTGCGGACGGCATAGCGGCAATCTTTTTCAGCATTCTCCGTCACCGAGCAAGTGTTCAAGACGAGCAGATCCGTCTCCTTGCCGAACTCCACCAGTCGGTACCCCCGGCGTGCCAGGGTATCGGCTAACATGGAGGTCTCGGATTGGCTGAGACGGCAGCCCAATGTATGGAGTGAGGCGCGTGGCATGCTGGTGGACATCGTAGGCGATTATAAGAGCGCGCACCTTCGATCGGCAAGCCGATGAGGACCCGAAAAAGTCGGTCGAGCGCTTGAACGAGGTATAGCTGGGTGGTAGCATGATTCAAATTCGCTGCATCAGAGCGTCGATCTGCTTTCTGAACCATGACGAATCTGCGCGTTGCCGCCAGTCTTCTGCTCGTTGCGTTGCTCTTGCTTCCGGCTACCTCCGCCTGGTCGCAGGACCCGCTTCCTATCGAGCCTGACCTGAATAGCCGCCTCGATGAACTGTACGACCATGAGTCGCGACTGTTCATCATGCTCTATTCGCTGCATGGCGACGGAAAGGTCGATTATATTACGGGTCGCTCCGTGCAAGAGTATACGAGAAGCAATTACGGGAATCCGGTCTATTACACCGAGCAGTACCCCCTGTTCTATTGGTGGGACCACACGATGTTCAACGATCCGGATCAGGACGGGGTGAATGGGAACGAGCGCGTCTACCAGGAGAACATCGAGTTCGATATCGCCAGGTATAAGCCCTGCCTCTTCAACGGACAGCTCTGCTAGCCCGGACTATTCACGAATACCTGCTGCGTCGTCCAATCCTCTCGCCCAGCGTGGCTGTTCTCGTTCGGCCTTCCGGCCGCCTCACCGGCTCGGCGGCGCGCACAGACATGGCGCTTTTTAGTCATCGTGCCGTGCGCCCTCGACGGACTGCCTGTACGCCTGCGTCGGCCTCACCTGCGAGAAGCCCCGATGGGCTTCGGTCTTGAACGCCTCGCGACGGCATTCATGAATAGTCCGGGCTAGGCCAGGCTGTTGAGAAAGACCGCCGGCGGCGTTCTCGATCGCACGCCTCTCTGCGACGCAGCCGAATGGTAGGCCTCAGTCGTCGTGCTTTCCGCGGCCTTGCTGAACGGCCCTTCTGAACAGCCTGGAGGCTGTCCTGACTTTCTCTATTGTCGTGTGTTGCATGAAAAAGTTCAAGCGATACATCAATTTTTCGTGAAGCGTCTCTCGTTTCTCCTGACTGGTTTCAGCCATCCTCTGCGTCTGTGCTCCTCCGGCACTCATTCAAACACCAAGACCTGACAGGGTGCGCGATGCAGCACGGCGTGGGAGACGCTGCCCAGGACGAATCGGGTGAGGCCCTGCCTGGCGCGCGAACCCACCATGATCAGGTCCACCCCCAACTTTTCCGCCTCATGGAGAATCATCGTCACCGGCATTCCCAGGAGGCTTTCGCTACGGCTGGTATATCCGAGTGTCCGAAGCTCGCTGGCCACTCCGTCCACGAAGTCGCGGGCATGTTTGAGGGCCTGCACCTCCAGTTTTTCCGCTGCCGAGTCGTCAACTGGCCAGGGCGGACGGGTCGCCGGGAGCACTGCCAGCAGATTGATGTTCACCGGCGCATGGAAGGGTTGCTTCCGGAGAAATCGCAGCGCCGCCTCGGCGTCCGATGGTCCTTCCAGCGGGAGCAAGACCTGTGTTAAGTCGCGGAGCGATCCCTGTAGGATCAGTTTGGCGCAGGGAGCGAGGCTCAGCACACGATGGGAGACGCTTCCCAACAGGCGTTCCTTCACCGGTCCCAGTCCCCTGGCTCCCATGACAATGAGGTCCGCCTGACGCGATTCAGCCGTCGCGACGATCGTCTCCGCCGGGGATCCTAAGGCCAATTGTTTGGTGACCGGCCCGCTGTGAGGCGGGAGCAGTGAATGAATCCTGGTCAGCAACTGCTCGCCATCCTCCTTCATGCTGCGTTCCAGTTGCGAATACAGTTCCTGGGCGACTTCCGGCATCATCATCGGGTAGGCGGGGCGGGGAGGATCGACGACATGGAGCAGGGTCAGCTCATCGGGCCGGCGCAGGTATTTCAGCGCCCGCACGGCCTCATAGGAGTGATCGGATCCATCGACGGCCAAGAGCACTTTCATGATCGAGACTCCTTTGCTGCGTGCGCGTCCGGCTGGAGATACCGCTGAAACCAGCGGAGCGCCTCCCGGGCGACCTGCTCCAACGTGCCCGGTTCCTCGAATAAATGACTGGCTCCCGGGACAATCACCAGCTCTTTCCGGCAGGTCAGTTGCCTGAGCGCGTCCTGATTCATCTCGATCACGGGACCGTCGTCTCCGCCGACAAGCAGGAGCGTCGGTGCCGTGACCCGGCTCAGGTAGGGGCCGGCCAGGTCGGGCCGTCCGCCGCGCGACACGATGGCGCCGACCGCCAGGGGTTCACGAGCAGCTGCCTGGAGCGCCGCGCCGGCGCCCGTGCTGGCACCGAAATACCCGACCTGTAGTCCGGCTGTCTGGCGGTGCGCCCGCAACCAATGTTCTGCCAGTAACAGTCGGTCGGCGAGGAGGTCGATGTCGAAGACTTTTCGGCGATCGTCCGCCTCGTCCGGGGTAAGGAGGTCCATCAGCAACGTCGCGAACCCTCCCGTTTCCAGATGGCGGGCGACGAACTGATTGCGCGGACTGAATCGTCCGCTGCCGCTGCCGTGGGCAAAGGCGATGACACCCTTCGGGTGCGCAGGAAGACCCAGGATTCCATCGAGCGTGATGCCGTCATGGCTGATGCGGACCTGGAAGATGCTCTCCGCTTCCATCGATTGCTGTGGATCCTATCGGTTCATGACCGTAAGGGCGCGCAACGTGAAAACTCAGCGACCGTTAGTGACAATCGGTCGGACAGAAGAAGATCAAATACAGGGCAACTGCTGCTCCCACCAGCACAGCTCCGAGCAAGAGCCATTGCGTTTTCGACATGATTCAGACCTCTTGAATGCTGATGGAGCAAGAGGAATGCCATCCGAGACGAGAGCATCGTAACTGGAGCATATGGCTGATAGCGAATGGCAAGCGGAAGTTGATGGGCCTATAGCAAGAATAAAGAAGGCTCCGATTCCTTGGTGCCATTCGCTCACCATAGTCCATACGCCATAAGCTTTTTGTCGC
Organism: uncultured Nitrospira sp.; assembly: GCA_902500715.1. Classification (GTDB taxonomy): domain Bacteria; phylum Nitrospirota; class Nitrospiria; order Nitrospirales; family Nitrospiraceae; genus Nitrospira_A. The sequence goes on from CABVRO010000044.1 coordinate 4,231, forward strand.
TCTGTGGCATTCCGCTACAGAATTTGGGTGATGGCTGTAGCAGGACACCCCCCCCAACAGCCTACAAAAGCAGAGGGCCTATGACCAATAGCTATCATGTCAGCGAAATCCTCCGTTCCGTGGGCCGTACGCTGCACGCCACTCGTTCCTTTCTGCATGGCATCGGCCTTGCTGATGTCGGTAGAGAGTAGAAATGTTGAGTGGAGGTGTAATGGCCGATCGTCTGTTTACGAAAATCCTCGTGCCGGTGGATTTTTCTCCCTGCTCCGAAGAAGCTTTCCGGCTTGCGCTGTCGTTCGCAAAATCGTATCACGCGGAAGTGCTTCTGCTACATGTCGTCGATACCAAGAGTTTAGACGCGCTGAATCGCCTCGGGCTGGCGCCTGCCGCTGAAGCCGCGAAACAGAAAAAACAGCTGCATCATTTCGCCCGTCTCAATGCCCGGCAACTGCTGGCCAGGGATGAGGCGAAGGGGGTGACGATCCGTCGGTTGCTTGCGGACGGCTGTCCCTTCGAGGAAATTGCGCGCACGGCTCGGGTGGAGGGGGTCGATTTGGTGGTGATGGGAAGTTACGGGGGTGCGATCGGCGGGGTCGATAAGATTTTTTTCGGCAGCACCGCGGAGAAAGTTGTCCGGACGGCCGGTTGTCCTGTATTGACGGTGCCGCTTCCCACGAAACGGGCGAAAGTGAAAACGGGCAAGAGTTTATAAAGGAGGTCATGTATGGGTGTGAGAAAGGTGTCGGACTTGTTGAGCGGAGGGCGGGTTTGGTTGGCGGTTTGTTTCGTCCTGGCCCTCTGTTCGCAGGGTGGAGCGCAGGCAGAGCAGCGGATCGAAGTCACGATCAAGGACTCCGTCTTTATCACCAAACAGGTGCCGCTCCGGCTGGGGGTGGCCACGGTTATTGCCATCGTCAATGAGGATCAGGTGCGCCATGATTTCGGCTCGACCATGTTCGAAGGCATTCCGACGCGCGTCGAGTCCGGCGGGATCGTGTCGTACGGCAGGCAGATCGGCGGATTGTTTTTGGATGCGAAGAAGGAAGCCATTGTTCGCTTTACCATGGAGCGGCCGGGCCGGCATGAGTTCCGCTGTTCCATCCATCCGAACATGAAGGGCGAACTGCTTCTGTTGAACGTGGAGGCGGTCTAAGTCATGCCCCTGATCAAGCGAGTGCTCTTTGCCACGGATTTTTCGGCCTGTGCGGACCGGGCTATGGGGTATGCCTTAGCGATGGCGTCGGCCTGGAAGGCGGAGCTCTGTGTGATGACGGTCCTGGAGCTCTACCCGGGGATGGATCCGGACTATACCGTCAACAAGATGTACCTGGATCACTTGCGCGCCGAGGCCAGCCGTCAGCTGGCGGCAGTGGAGGCACGCACCAAGGCGGCCGGACAGCCGGTGACGGTGCGCATTGAAACCGGCATTCCGAGCCAGGCGGTCCAGACGGTCGCCCACACTATCGGCGCGGACCTGCTGGTGGTCGGTACACATGGGCGCACCGGATTAGATCATGTTCTGATCGGCAGCACGGCGGAGCGGGTCGTCCGTATGGCGCCTTGTCCGGTCCTGGCGGTGAAGGCCGACAAGGGCAGTGCGGCTGTCCCCGCGATGGCGAATATCAAACGGATTGTGGTGCCCATCGATCTCTCGGCCTGTTCGCTCGATGCGTTGGAATATGCCGTCCAGTTTGCCAAACCGTTCGGAGCGTCGATCACCATTTTGCATGCCATGGAGCCGGTGGCGTATGGATTGGATTTCAGTCTGAGTCATGCCAAGGAGTGGAAGGAACAGCGGGCTTATCTGGAGAAACGCCTCACCGTGCTGGTCGCCTGTGTGCAGGCGCAGGGTCTGCAAGTCGATCATGTCTTGAAACCGGGACTGCCCGCGGATTCGATCGCATCCTATGTCACCCAGCAAGGGTACGATGTGATGATCATGGGGACGCATGGACGGCGTGGCATCTCCCACGTCCTCGTCGGCAGCATTGCCGGCGCGATGCTGCGCCACGCGCCCTGTCCTGTGCTCACGGTGCGTCAGTTCAATTTCGGCGCGGACTATCAACGTGTCGTGCCTCTCGGGGAAGCATAACCAGCAGGCTGTCGTAAAGGAGTCCCCCATGAAGCCCAAAGTGAAAAAGCCGTCCGCTTCGCAATCGAAGGCTCGGGTGGTTAGGCCCTCCGTGACGAATCCGATCGAGCTGCCGGACGGCATGTGGGAGCGGATCAATGAGAAAGCCTTTGAATTGTGGCGAGATCGAGGATGCCGGGAAGGATACGCGCTTCAGGACTGGCTGGATGCGGAAGCGGCCGTCATGGAGGAGATTCATGAAACTCGCGAATGAACGGGTCGTCGGGCGATCGGTACCGGTGACGAAGGAGCTGGACATCGTTCTGATGCGGCTCGATCGCCTGTCGATGACGCCCGGTTTTGCTCAACAACGCCGGATTGCCTTCGCGCGCGCCTTGCAAGTGTACGTTGAATTGGGTAGCCAGGCCCCCCTGTCGCCGTTGCCGGAAGAAGTCGGGCTGGCCGATCTGTTGCTCTATGCGGATTTCTACCCGGAAGACGGCCAGCTGACCTTGATCGAGCAGCTGCGCGATGTCATCACCGAGCATATTCCGGAGGAAGAGCGGGTCTGGCTGGACCCGCTCAAACATTCCTATATGGATCTCGTCGAATTGCTGCCGCAGGAGATCGGAAAGGAACGGCGGAAGCTACGGTCGATCGGAAACGGCCGCCTGTACGAGGTGCCGCCCGATAGCCTGGGGCCGGACGCAGAAAGCGGACAGGTACTGTTGACCAGACTCGTTCGGGAACCGGGTGATCCTGAAAGTCCCTTGGCGGTGTTGGCTGGGCCGGTCTTGATGTTGTCGGCGGAGGATGCCCGGGCACTCTACGAGACGACCGGTGAAGAGCGTCGCGAGATGGAAGTGGTCGGAGGCTCATTCGAGCTGGGCGACTGGCCGGAATTCGCCAAGCGGTTCGGGCATCTGCTGTTGCGGAATTTTGCGCGCATGCGCTTAGCGGCGCTGCTTGAGGCGGTGAGCGAGATTCGGTATCGGACCACGTCCGGCGCGCCCTATTTTTACGTCATGGCTCTATACGAACATCGTGAGTTCACGTTTATCGCCGGAGGTATGGCTGAGCTACAGGGGTGGAAAGAAGAGGCTCCGGTTCGTTCAGCGGGAGCCGCGGGTTCTGGAAAGCTTCGACGGTTCGTTCAAGGAAACAATGAGGCTGCGGCCGGAGGAAGCCCGACGGCCAGGGTGACCGTGACGGCGACGGAACTGTTTCTCGAATGCGACTCACAGGAACGGCTCGATACGGTCAAACATCGCTTAGCGGCCGCCTTCGGGTTTTCGCTGCACTTCCGTGGTGAAGCGGTTCAACCCCCGATGCGCCAGGTGACGCAACAGGAGTTGTCCGCCGCAGAGCCGTTGACGGTGGTCGTGACCGATGAAGAAGATCGCACCTTGATGAATGCCTTCTTGGAAACCGTCTATCTGGAGTGGGCCGACCGTGAGTCTCCCGCATTTGGCGGTGAAACTCCTCGCCATGTGATGACGACTCAGACCGGGCGCGCTCAGGTCGCGGCGCTGATCGATGACATGGAGCGGAATGATTTCGGCCGCCTCCGGAGCGGTATCCCGGCCTTCGATTACAACAAACTTCGTGCGCATGTGGGGCTCTGTTGAGGTCAGGTCGTGAAGTGTATGTCGTCTCGCTGACACATGTTCAATTTTCAATGATGAATGTTCAATTGGGCATTGAGAACTGAGCATTGAACATTCCTGCGGGGTGCCATACCCGGGAAGAGGCGGTCCTATGCGTGAGCAGGTGAAGTCCGTTCTCGCGAGGGTTCGCAGTAAGCCACCCAATATTCTCAAGGCACTGTTGGCCCTGCAGGAGCGACTCGGGCATGTGCCGACAGAGGCGGTGTCAGAAATCGCCTCTGCGTTGGGCGTTACCACCGCGCAAGTCGCCGGGGTGCTTTCCTACTATCCCGATGTGCGCCTGACGGCCCCGGGTCGGCACCTGATCCGTGTCTGCATGGGAGAATCGTGCTACGCCAACGGCTGCGGACGGCTGCTGCGGGAATTGCAGGATCGTCTCCGTGTGGACGTGGGCGAAACTGCCGCGGGCGGAAAGTTTACTCTCGACACCATGTCTTGTGCCGGGAACTGTGCGGTCTCTCCCACGGTGATGATCGACCGTGACCTCTATGGCCGCCTGCTGCCCTCGCAGCTCGATACGTTGCTGGAGCGGTACAAGTAGCATGCGTACGGTCACCAGACTCTACCTGTCCAACGATACGTCGGCACGGGCCGCGGGGGCCGGTGTGCTGGCCGACGCCTGGTCGGAACATCCCGAGGTCCAACTCATTCGCATCTCCTCGCGCGGCGCGTTCTATCTTGAACCGATGGTGGAGCGCGATAGCCCCGCCGGCCGCGTCGCCTGGTTCAATGTCACAGCCCAGGATTTACCGCTCATTCTATCCGGCACAGATGGCACTCCGGTGCGATCCATTCCCTTTCTTGCTCAGCAAACCAGGGTCACGTTTGCCAACTTCGGCGAGACGGAGCCACTGGCGCTCGATGAATATCAGGCGCGCGGCGGCCTGTCCGGCCTGGAGACGGCCTTACGGATCGGCCCGGATGCGATCATCGAAGAACTGCAGGTGTCGCAGTTGCGTGGCCGTGGCGGCGCGGCATTCCCGGTCTGGAACAAGTGGAAGGTGGCGCAACAGGCGCGGGCCGACCAAAAGTACGTGGTCGCCAACGCCGACGAAGGCGACGCGGGAACCTACTGCGACCGGATGATTCTGGAAGGCGATCCGTTCCGGTTGCTCGAGGGCATGTTGATTTGCGCCAGGGCCATCGGGGCGGGCCGCGGATACGTATACTGCCGGCAGGAGTATCCGGGGGCTGCGAAGACGCTGCGAGCAGCCATTCAGAAGGCGGATGAAGCGGAGTTGTTGGAGTTGGACGGCGAACCGTTTCCGATCGAAGTGGTGGAAGGTGCCGGTTCGTATGTCTGCGGAGAGGAAACGGCGCTCCTGGAATCGCTGGAAGGGAAGAGGGGAGTGGTGCGGGCGAGACCTCCCTATCCGGCGCAGTCCGGCCTGTATGGGAGCCCGACGATCGTCAGCAACGTGCTGACCTTTGCGACGATCCCGAACATTCTTTCGCGCGGCGGCGCCTGGCATGCGGCGCTCGGCACGGAGCGATCCCGCGGCACCATGGCATTGCAACTCGGCGGGCGGGTGAAACATCCCGGGTTGGTCGAGGTGCCGTTCGGATTGAGTCTGCATCAGATTCTGGAGCAATTCGGCGGAGGCATGGCGCCCGGATCGCGCTTCAAGGCCGTGCAGGTCGGGGGACCGCTCGGAAGTCTCTTTCCGGCCTCCCAGATGGACATTCCCGTTTGTTACGACGTCTTTGCGAAGGCCGGTGCGGTGCTGGGGCACGGAGGCATCGTCGTCTACGATCATGAGACCGACATGGTGGATCTGGCGCGGCATTTTATGGCGTTTACCGCCGACGAATCCTGCGGGAAATGTACGCCCTGCCGCATCGGATCGGTGCGGGGTCGTGAAATTCTCGAACGGATTCAGGCCGGGAGCGGCACCATCGAGGACTTGGCGCTGTTGCACGATTTGGGTGACACGATGAAGGTCGCCAGTCTCTGCGCCCTCGGCGGGCGCGCGCCCTATCCGGTGCTGACGGCAATCGAACATTTTCCGGCTGAGTTTCGAGCGAAGCTGAGGACGTAACACATGAGACGTCAAACGAGAAACGTGCAGCGTAAGGCGGAACACGAGAGACGACCGACACGAGACCAACCACGAAAGACGAACGACGAGATATGGAGCTAGCCAGGTGAAACTGGAAATCAATGGGCGGCCGGTGTTGGCGTCGTCGGGCGACACGATTTACGGCGCGGCGAAAAAAGCCGGGGTCGCGATTCCCGGACTCTGTTCGTCGGACCATTTGGCTCCGTTCGGCTCTTGTCGCCTCTGCCTCTGCGAGGTTGAGGGCCAGAACGGCTTGCCTGCCTCCTGCACGACTCCGGTGCGTGAGGGCATGGTAGTCCGCACGGAGAGCGAACGGCTGAATCGGCTCCGGCGGAACGTGGTCGAACTCTATTTGTCCGAGCAACCGGCCGGGGACCGGGCTCCGGAATCCCTGCAATGGTTGGCCAAGTCGCTGGGGCTTCGACAGGTGCGGTATCCGCAGTTCTCCCACCGGCTGGATGTCGTCGATCGGTCCAATCCCTTTTTCACGTTCGACAATGCCGCCTGTATTTCCTGCGCCCGTTGCGTACGGGCCTGTGACGAAATTCAGGGGACCCATGCGCTGACGATGCTCCATCGCGGCTTCGCGAGCCGGCCGGCAGCGGGGGCTGCGTCGTTAACCGGGGAGGCGGCCGGGTTTGCTTCCTCGAACTGCGTCTCCTGCGGTGCCTGTGTGAAAGAATGTCCTACCGGGGCACTGATGGAAAAAACGGTGGCTGAGCAGGGGCTGCCCGAACGGACTGTCCGTACCACCTGCGCCTATTGCGGTGTGGGCTGCGCCTTCGACGCCGGAATGCGCGACGGGACAGTCGTGAACATGGTGCCGGCCGATGACGGCCCGTCCAATCAGGGTCATGCCTGCATGAAGGGGCGATTCGGTTGGACGTACAACTATGCGCCGGACCGGTTGCGCGTGCCGTTGCTGCGACAGGGCAACAAGTGGGTGGAGATTTCCTGGCCGGACGCGTTGGACCGGATCGCACACGAGTGGGTACGGCTGAAAGACACCTACGGGCCTGATGCGCTGGCGACGATTTCATCGAGTCGCGGAACGAACGAAGAAAACTATCTGTTCGGGAAATTCATGCGCTGTGTAGTCGGCAGCAATCATATCGATAACTGCGCGCGGGTTTGCCACAGCGCGACCGTGACCGGCATGATGGATACGATCGGCGCCTCGGCGGCGACCAATTCCATTCAGGATCTGGATGTAGCGAAGTTGATCCTGGTTGTCGGGGCCAATCCCACGGAATCGCATCCGGTGGTCGGCGCGCGTATCAAACAGGCGATGCGGCGCGGCGCCACGCTGATCGTGATCGATCCACGGCGCACCGAACTCGCCCGCCTAGCTGATCTCCATCTGCAAATGCATCCCGGCACCAACGTCGCCCTGTTGAACGGACTCGGGCATATCCTGGTGAAGGAAGGGTTGATCGATCGGGATTTTGTGCGTGATCGTACGCAGGGCTTTAAAGAATGGGTGGAGGTCGTGGAGTCCTGCACGCCGGAGACCACATCGAAGGCGACCGGCGTCCCGGCTCATTTGATTGCCGAGGCGGCGCGTCGGTATGCCACCAGCGGCGGTTCGATGGCGGTGCATGGCCTGGGCATGACCGAACATCGCTGGGGGAGCCACGGGGTGATGGCGCTGGTAAATCTGGCGCTGGCCACCGGCAACCTCGGCAAGCCGGGCACCGGCATTAACCCGCTGCGCGGCCAGAATAATGTGCAGGGCGCATCGGATGTCGGCTGCCTGCCGACGTATTTTGCCGGTTATCAACCGTTCGACAGCCCCGAACTGGCGGCTGCACATCTGGCTGTCACGGGGCGACCCTTGCCGACGGCGCGTGGGATGAAGACCCCCGACATGTGGGATGCGGCGTTAGCCGGCACACTTAAGAGCCTTTGGATCATCGGGTATGATGTGGCCCAGACGGACCCGAATCTCAAGAAGGTGCATGCGGCGCTCAGGAATCTGGAGTTCCTCATCGTGCAGGATCTGTTTCTCAGTGAGACGGCCAAGCTCGCTCACCTGGTGATTCCGGGCGCCTCTTTCCTGGAGAAAGATGGGACCTTCACCAATCTGGAGCGGCGTATCCAGCGCATCAGAAAAGCGGTGGAACCACCGGACGGCGTCCTGCCCGATTGGCAGGTGGTTTGCGAAGTCTCAGCGCGGATGGGTTATCCCATGTGGTACGGACATCCGTCCGCCATCATGGATGAGATTGCGCAGCTCGCGCCGATGTTTGCCGGCGTGTCGTATGACCGCTTGGAGGCGCCGGAAGGACTGCAGTGGCCGGTGCCGTCAAAGGAGCATCCCGGCACCTCATTGATGCATGAGCGTTCGTTTCCAAAAGGGAAGGCGCAGTTTGTGGCGGTCGATTATCTGCCGCCAGGGGAGTCGCCGACGGAGACCTATCCGCTGGTACTCATCACGGGGCGTATTCTGCAGCACTATAATTGCGGTGCCCAGACCAGACGGACGGGGATCATGCAGGTGGTCGATACCGATGTGTTGGAAATACACGCTTCCGACGCGGCGCGGCTGGATCTTCACGAGGGCGAGGTTGTCCGGTTGGTGAGCGCGCGCGGCGAAGCCAGACTGCCCGTCATGGTCAGCGATCGGGTACAGCCGGGAGAACTGTTCACAAGTTTTCACTTCCCCGACACGGATCTGAACGTGTTGCTCTCCTCCAGCGCCGATGAGAGCTCGAAATGTCCGGAGTATAAAGTCTCGACGGTGCGAATCGAGAAAATCCTGCCGCCTGAAACTTCCTCCACCCCTATGCATGCGATGTTGATCACATGACAACAGAGGTCGCTCCTGCCGCCACCAATCCTGTTGCCGACGCCTATCCGCCTCCTGAGATTGCGGCGCGTGTTTGCACAGTGGGACTCGCCAAGGTCACGACCCCTGTGCCGACCACGATCGCGTTAGCCGTGCTGGCGGGCGCGTTTATTTCGTTGGGCGCGCTGTTCTACATCGTGACCATGACGACCGGAAAAAGCGGATCGGCGTTGTCGTTCGGACTGTCGCGTGTGGTGGGAGGTGTGACGTTCAGTCTTGGGCTCGTGCTGGTGATTGTGGGCGGCGCGGAACTCTTTACCGGGAATAATCTTATCGCCATGGCCTGGGCCGTCGGTTGTGTGCAGACGCGGCAGGTGGTGAGGAATTGGGTATGGGTGTATCTGGGGAACCTGCTCGGCGCCGGCGGGACGGCGGTGCTGGTCCTGCTCGCGGGCGTGCAGACATTGGCAGACGGGGCCGTCGGGGAAACCATGGTTCAGATCGCGCGCAGCAAAATCGCGCTGGATCCGGTTTCGGCCTTTGCCCGCGGAATCCTGTGCAACGTGCTGGTCTGTCTCGCGGTCTGGTTGTGTATGGGAGCGCGGAGCGTGGCGGATAAAATCCTCGCCATTGTGTTCCCGATCACGGCCTTTGTGGCCTGTGGCTTCGAACATTCCGTGGCCAACATGTTTTTCCTGCCGCTGGGCATTGCGCTGGCCGCCGGCGGATCGGCGCCCCTGTCCGCGATGGGCGCTGTGAGCAATCTGCTGTTGGTGACCCTCGGCAATATCGTCGGCGGGACGGTACTGGTCGCGCTCGTCTATTGGTTCATATACCTGCGAACGGCCTCCCAAGCGCGATGAACCCGCTTCGGATCAGCGGGCTTCCAACCCTTCCTTGATCGCCTTGGCGACGTCGCCGCATTCTGTCACCACTTCTACACGATACTGCGCGCCGGGGCTGCGTGGTGTTCTGTTTGCCACGCAGGATTCGAAATCTTTGATCGCACTGTTTTCGAACGTGCGACTCCAGATCTCGGAGACACGCGCGCGCTCATCCTGCTGATGTTGATCGATCGCCAGCCAGCCGACCAGTGCGACTGCGCCGACCAGTAGAGCCATGCCGAGCAGCTTGACGGGTTTGCTCCGTAGCACCTTGAAGATAAAATACAGGACCGCACCGCCCACCAGGATCGCCACCACGATGGCGATTGCCAGTTCCGTCGGCTCCAATTCGAGGTAGCGAGAGTTCCATGAAAGGCCTAAGTTTGTCACGTTCATCTCATCCCTCTCTCTTTGGCTTCTTATACCAGTTCAGCTATACAAAAGCCTCCCTTGATTCACATTGAGGGAGTTGGCCGGGGAGCGATGAGATACGTGACCGTATTGTTTCTGCGTAGATGTGTTGCAGAAACTGGCCCGGTATGTTCCAGTTCGGCACAGACAGATTCACGATTCTGATGCCTTCAACGCATAGGGCGGTGGTATGCTGCACTTCGTGATCTCCCGGTCTCCTTCAAGCTTATGAATCGAGCGACCCTGCGCGCTGTTCTCACGCCACGTCTCGGCATCATGCTGCCCCTGGGCTTCGCCTCCGGTTTGCCGCTGGCCCTTACGGGGGGAACGCTTCAAGCCTGGCTCACCGAGGCCGGTCTGGATCTGACCACGATCGGCCTCTTCGCCTATGTCGGCCTTCCCTATACGTTGAAGTTTATCTGGGCCCCGGTGATGGATCGCATTGTGCCGCCCTGGCTCGGGCACCGCCGCGGGTGGATGATCGTCACGCAAACGGGTCTTGCGCTGGCACTGACGCTCATGGCCTTCATCGGTCCCGGATCGGGCGCCCAGATCTTTGCCGCATTGGCACTGGGTGTCGCCTTTCTCTCGGCCTCGCAAGATATCGTGTTCGATGCCTACCGGACTGACTTGCTGAAACCGGATGAGCGGGGTTTGGGCGCGGCCACCTGGGTCATGGGCTATCGCATCGCGATGATGGCGTCCGGATCGCTGGCCTTGATCGTCGCAGCGCGCCTGGGATGGTCCTCGGCCTACCTCTGCATGGCCGGGTTGATGGCGTTGGGCATTGTCACCATTCTCACGATCCCGGAACCGGAGGCGACCAGGGCGGCCCCGCAGTCGATGGCGGAGGCGGTATGGGGGCCCCTGTCCGAGTTTTTATCTCGCCCCATGGCGCTGGCGCTGCTGGGGTTGATCGTGCTCTACAAACTCGGGGATGCGTTTGCCGGCGCATTGACCACTTCGTTCCTGCTGCGCGGGATGGCATTCTCGTCGGAAGACATCGGCCTGGTCCGGGCATTCGGTATCGGTGCGACGATTCTGGGCGCCTTCATCGGCGGCGGCTTGATGCCGCAGTTAGGCCTCTTTCGTTCGCTGATGGTCTTCGGGCTGTTACAGGCGCTGTCGAACCTGTCGTTCTTGTGGCTGGCCTGGGCGGGGAAGAGTTACGCCGTCATGGCGTTCGCAGTCGGATTCGAAAATCTCACCGGCGGCATGGGCACGGCGGCTTTCGTGGCGCTGGTCATGTCGCTCTGCAATCATCGCTACACTGCGACGCAATTTGCCTTATTGTCTTCCGTTGAAGCTCTCGGACGGGTCTTTCTCGGCTGGCCTGCGGCGAAGTTAGTTGGGATAGCCGGGTGGGGGGCCTTCTTCTTCGTGACTTTCCTCGCGGCCCTGCCGGGCCTGTGGCTCTTGTGGTACCTGCGAAAGCCGGTGGCCGACCATACTGAGATGAACGTGGGAAGGGGCGAAATCGAGGCGTCCTGCTGATCGGTTATCCTCACTGGCGGGTTCTCACTGTTCGATTGAACATCGAGCATTAAAAATTGAACATTAATGCGCCAGGCGCCGCTGGCCTGTTTCAGCATCGCCTCCTACTTCACCTTCCTCTGTAGAAACAAAATAAACAGCATCAGGGTCGGGAGCGGCGCCAGCGCGAAGGGTAGCAGCCAGAGCAGCACGTTTTTCCCCCGCACCCGGGCTTGATCGAACATCCAGATAAAGAGCCAGACGAGCAGGCCGATGTAATTCACGGCCATCCAGCGGGTGGTGTGAATCTTCAAGCCGCTGGCCGATTCCGGCTCTCCCTGAATGAGAAAGACTCCGATAAGCAGGACGAACCCTGCCAGGAGGGCTGTCACCAGGCGTTTACTCCACACGAACATAGGCGCTCCTTCCGTTACCGTCGAACCAGTGTGATCGAATCAGCCGGCCCGGATCATTCATGAATGCCGCCGCGAGGCGTTGAGACCGAAGCCTGCCGGGGCTGCTCTCAAGTCCGGGTGAGGGTTCCATTCCTCAGAAATCGGGCGTAAGCTAAACGGACGGGGTCCAATCTGTCAAACCGCCAGATTGTGGTCTCGACGGACATGAAGCCTGTGCGTACTGCCTTCGACGAAGGGAGACGATGAGTAATGTGACGTTGGCCGGGTTGGTGGGGAGTCTGCTGGTTGCCGTGGGATTGGCGGCGACCAATCCCACGATGGATGCCTATGTGCATTTCGTCGAAGCCCGCCTGTTGGCCGAAATCGAAAAGATGGACCAGTCCGGGCCGCGCCACGATCGTGACGTCATTAAAGCCGTCTTTCGCGCGCAGGGCCCCAAACTGGTGGAGGGCGTCGTTCGGCCGAACACCACGAGGAACAACTGGGGCCTGCTCAGTTTCTTCGAAACCAATGTGCTGGACCAACCGGTATTGGTGCTGGGTGTGGCCGGTCAATTTGTGCCCTTGCGAGGGGTCGAGGAGGCGACGTTAAAGGTCGGTCGGCTGGCTTTTTAGCCTGTGCCAGAGATTTTCTGGCCTCCCTGTAGAAAACCTCCTTCCACAGCCTCCGGATCGCTGTGGATAACTCTGTGAAAAATGACTACAAGCAGCATCAAATCTGGCGTCGGCGCTATCACCAGCTTATCCCCATTAATCACAAGTGTGCCACAACATTTTGTTTGACAAAAAAAATGGATCACTATATCTAGTATAGAATGCGGTTATGGATGAGCAGACTAGGAAGACACTCGCTTCGTTGAGAAACTGTCTTTCTCACTCACACCCCGACACGTCATCGCCGACCGTTCTCTGCACCGAACGTCTCGCATCTGCCGAAGGAGGAGCCAGTGAGGATTGAACGAAGATTCACCAAACGTGGGCAGAGCCCCTATGAGGGTCTTGCGTTCGTAAAACGTTCCTCGGAGATCCGCAATCCCGACGGATCGACCGTGTTTAAATTAGACCATATCGACATCCCGGAACATTGGACGCAACTGGCGATCGATATTCTGGCGCAAAAATATTTCCGGAAGGCCGGAGTCCCGCAAGTCCATGAGGACGGCACGCCGGTGGTGGACGCCACGGGCAAGCCCGTGCTCGGCGGGGAGCGCGACTCCCGCCAGGTATTCAACCGGCTGGCCGGTTGCTGGACCTTTTGGGGCAAGAACCACGGCTACTTCAAGACACCCGAAGATGCGACAGCCTTCTACGACGAGATGTGCTACATGCTGGCCCACCAAATGGCGGCGCCCAATAGTCCCCAGTGGTTCAATACGGGACTGCATTACGCGTACGGGCTGTCCGGACCGGCGCAGGGCCACTTCTATGTCGATCCGAAGTCCGGCGAGGTCGTCAGGGCGACGAATGCCTTCGAGCATCCGCAGCCGCACGCCTGCTTTATCCAATCGATTGAAGACGACCTGGTGAACGAGAACGGCATCATGGACCTCTGGGTTCGTGAGGCCAGGCTTTTCAAGTACGGGTCCGGCACCGGCACCAACTTCTCGCGGTTGCGCGGAGACGGTGAGTCCTTGTCGGGCGGCGGCCGCTCCTCCGGCCTCATGTCGTTTTTGAAGATCGGCGATCGTGCGGCCGGGGCGATCAAGTCCGGCGGGACAACCAGGCGCGCAGCCAAGATGGTCTGCCTGGACCTCGACCATCCGGATATTGAAGAATTCATCGACTGGAAAGTGGTTGAAGAGCAGAAGGTGGCCGCCATGGTCACCGGCTCCAAGATTTGCGCGCAACGGCTGAACGCCGTACTCAAGGCCTGTCTGTTGGTCGATGCGCAGGGTTTGGGCCAAGTCGAACTGGACATGAAAAAGAACCAGGTACTGCGGGATGCCGTGACGGCGGCCCGGCGCGACATGGTGCCGGAAGCCTATATCCACCGCATGTTCGACTACGCGAAGCAGGGCTACACGCACTTCGTCTTTCACGAATACGATACCAACTGGGACGGCAAGGCTTACCAGACCGTCTCGGGGCAAAACTCCAATAACAGCGTGCGCATTCCGAACGGATTCTTCAACGCGTTGGAGCGGGATGGCGACTGGGAATTGCGTCGTCGGATCGACGGCAAGATCAGCAAAACGGTCAAGGCCCGTGACCTCTGGGACAAGATCGCCTGGGCGGCCTGGATCTGTGCCGATCCCGGAACTCAGTACGATACGACGATCAACGAGTGGCACACCTGCCCGGAAGACGGGCGGATCAACGCCTCCAATCCCTGTTCCGAATACATGTTCCTGGACGACACAGCGTGCAATCTGGCGTCGTTGAACCTCGCTAAGTTTTTTAATATGGAAGGGGAGTTCGACCTGGATTCGTTCCGCCATGCGGTGCGTCTATGGACCGTGGCGCTGGAAATCAGCGTGTTGATGGCCTCGTTCCCCAGCCGCGCGATCGCGCAGAAGAGTTATGAGTATCGGACGCTGGGCTTGGGGTATGCCAACCTCGGCACGATTCTCATGAAGCAGAGTATTCCCTACGATTCACCGAAGGCGACGGCGATCTGCGGCGCGATCACGGCGATCATGACCGGCGAGTCGTACGCGACCTCGGCGGAAATGGCGGCGGAGATCGGCCCGTTCCCGGGTTACAACCGGAACCGCGAAGCGATGTTGCGCGTCATCCGGAATCACCGACGGGCGGCCTACAGTGCGGTGCACGAAGAGTATGAAGGCCTCACGATTCTGCCGACGTCGATTCAGCCCGAACATTGTCCGCCGGCGATGTTGCTCGCGGCCCGTCGCGCCTGGGATCGTGCCTTGGAATTGGGCACGGCCTATGGATTCCGCAACGCGCAGGTGACCGTCATCGCTCCGACCGGCACGATCGGACTGGTCATGGATTGCGACACCACCGGTATCGAACCGGATTTCGCCCTGGTCAAGTTCAAGAAACTGGCGGGCGGCGGGTACTTCAAGATCATCAACCAGAGTCTGCCGCCGGCCTTGCAGGCGCTCGGGTACACCGATGCCCAGATCAGGGACATCGGGGCCTATTGCGCGGGACATCAAACCTTGAAAGGCGCACCCTTCATCAATCACGAAGTGCTGCGTCAAAAGGGCTTCGACGATGCGGCGCTGGAGCGGCTGGAAGGGTCGTTGGCGCAGGCGTTCGAAATCCAGTTCGTTTTTAATAAGTACACGTTGGGAGAAGACTTCTGCCGGCAGAAACTCGGCATTAGCGAAGCGCAGCTGGCGGACCCGACCTTCAACATGCTCAAGCACCTGGGCTTTACCCAGGAAGATGTGGCGGCCGCGAACGATTATTGCTGCGGCACCATGACCGTCGAGGGCGCGCCCCATCTCAAGTTCGAGCACCTGCCGATCTTCGATTGTGCCAACCGATGCGGCAGAATCGGTCAGCGGTATATCGCCGTCGATGCGCATATCCGCATGATGGCGGCGGCGCAGCCGTTTATCAGCGGCGCGATCAGCAAGACCATCAACATGCCGGCCGATGCCACGCTGGAAGATGTGAAAGCCGCGTACCTGTTTGCGTGGAAGAGTATGGTCAAGGCCGTGGCGCTGTATCGTGACGGGTCGAAGCTGAGCCAACCGCTGAACGCCTCGTCCGACAGTGGCAAGGGTGCGGAGGCATCGCCCAGCGTCATGACCGTGGCTGAGAAAGTGGCCGAGCGCGTGTTGGTTCGCTATCTCCACAAGCGGAGGTCGCTCCCGGCGCGACGCAGCGGGTACACGCAGAAGGCCATCATCGGCGGGCACAAACTGTATCTTCGCACCGGCGAATATGAAGACGGGACGCTCGGCGAAATCTTTCTCGACATGCACAAGGAAGGCGCCGCCTTCCGCAGCTTGATGAATAACTTCGCCATTGCCATTTCGCTCGGCTTGCAGCATGGCGTGCCGTTAGAGGAGTTCGTCGAAGCCTTCGTGTTTACGCGCTTCGAGCCGAACGGGCCGGTGAAACTGAACGATCGCATTAAGATGGCGACGTCGATCATCGACTACATCTTCCGCGAACTCGCGATCACCTATCTGGAGCGAACCGATCTGTCGCAGGTGCGTGAAGAGGACCTGCGCATGGATTCGATGAAGAAAGATGAGCAGGATCCGGAATGCGTGGATGAAGAGGCGGATATGACCGCGTTGGCCAAGTCGTCGATCCTGACCGAACATCTGCCCGTGCGGCGGAACGGGATGAACGGCGGCAACGGCCATAGCCACAGACAGGGAAACGGCAGCGTTGCGCACAAGGTGGAACTGAAGCGTGAGACTGTTACCGTCACTTCGGTGCGCCAGGAAGCCAAAGAGAAGGGCTATGAAGGCGATCCTTGCCAGAATTGCAAACAGTTCACCCTGGTGCGCAATGGGACTTGCCTTAAGTGTATGAGCTGCGGAGAAACCAGCGGTTGCTCATAGTGTGGAGAAAAATAAAGTCATTAACTGGAAAATATTGTAGTTAACCAGCGAATAAACTTGTTTACTTTTGACGGTTAGTTTTCTTTGATTGGAGAAGGCTATGGAACTAGAAACAATCAAAATTAGATGTCCCCAATGTCGAAATGCAGTTATTGAAAGTGCTAGAGAGCGTGATGGGCGCCTCGTGACACGATATAAAGCGGTGCAGCGGATCGGTAATCAGCTCGCTGTCCAATGTCGCTGTAGCGCCTGGGTGAAGGTCCCAAAAGAAGTTATTTAGCAGGCGGTATATAGCTTAGTCGCAGAGGCACCGTCAGTATGACGGAGAGGCCGCGACTACCTTAGGTCATATTCTAAGGTGGGGGTGGCCTTTTTGTTTTTTCAGTTCTTACAGTAGTAAGAACAGTGGTCGCGGAGAAAATTAACCTAATAAGGAGGTAGCCATGTCAAAAAGAGGTCCTTTCAAGCCTGGTACACCTGCCCCAGTATCTGCGCAATACGGTATTCGTGGACAACGAGGGGGAAATACCGGAGCGGAGAGAACGGTAGTGAAAGGCGAGCCACTCCCACCCACTCCAAAGCAGGGGCAGACGTATGTCATCAATGACAGAACAAAGAACAAGAGCGGACGAGGATAAGGATATAGCGGTGCATGTATTTCGAGTGAGTGAAGGCTTATGAGAAAAACAAGCAGTGGTATCCGCAGTAGGGATCGATTGGCCAAATTGGCTCGCAATGTCCCACGTCCTGTTGAAAGAGAGCTTTGGGCGAGAGCAGCCGGACGTTGTCAATTCAGTGGCTGCAATCGAATTCTTTATAAGTCTCCGATCACCCAGGAGCGTGTTCACATATCAGAGAAGGCCCACATTTATTCCTTCTCCACTGGTGGCCCTCGTGGGCAGGGTCCATTGAAGAAAATGAAACGACTGCTCGACAGTCTAGACAACCTGATATTGGTCTGCCACGACTGCCATCGCAAGATTGATAAGGAAAAAGATGGAGGCCGCTATTCTGCGGCCCTCCTAAAAGAATGGAAGCTTGAGCATGAGAAACGAATTTCCATTGTGACCGGCGTGGCACCACACAAGAGCTCGACCGTAGTGCTCTATGGTGCCAACATCGGAGATGAAGTTTCACCACTTCACCCCATGCGGGTCCATTGTGCCATGTTTCCCCAATCATATCCTTCTGAAGAAAAACCTATATGCCTGGGTATGAGTTGGGAGGGAAAGGACGACCAGCCTGATTATTGGAAAACTGAAGAACGCAATCTTCGCACAAAGTTCGATCGCTTTATTCGGCCACGAGTTTTAGAGAGCGGCCATTTCTCCATTTTTGGGTTGGCCCCTATTCCTCTGTTGATTCGGCTTGGAACACTGTTCACAGATAAGGTTCCAGCTGAGGTGTATCAGTTGCGTCGTGAGCCCGAACAGACTTGGCAATGGAGTAAGACATTTCGTAACACGGAATACCGGATACATCCTCCTGGAACATCGCAACACCAGGCTGCTCTTATCATCGCACTCAGTGCGCCAATTTCAAGGCAACGGGTGACTGCCGTTTTAGGAGAAAATGTGTCGATCTGGGAACTCACTGTAGCTTCCCCCCACAACGATTTCCTTCGCAGCCGAAGTCAATTGTCGAAGTTTCGCGAGGTGGTTCGACAATTGATCATCCAGATAGGCGAGCGTCATGGAAGCAATATGCCGTTGGCAATCTTTCCAGCCATGCCCGTTTCAACAGCGGTAGAGCTGGGCCGTGTGAGAATGCCAAAAGCCGATATGCCATGGATAATTTACGATCACAATAGCAAGATCGGAAGCTTTACAAAGGCCTTAGACATTCTGTGAGGTACGTATGAGCGGTTCTCTTACAGACGAAATTTTGACGGAGCTAGCCCAAGCTATTGAAATACCGGACGGTGCCTATGAAGCGGCAGACGGTAGATACCAAGATCTGGGCGGATGGCTCAATGATGACTCAAAGTCACAAAGTGCGCGCTATCAGCCACTTGTCTCACCACAGGGGTCATTTAGATTGGGCACAGTCACGCGTCTATGGAAACGAGATGATTACGATTTGGACGTTGCGCTGAACCTACAAGAAGGGATAACCACGAAGAGTGTCACGCAGTACCAATTAAAGCAATTGGTTGGAACTGATCTTAATCTCTATAGGGCCGAACGTCAGATACAGGAGAAGCTTGAGGAAAAGCATCGATGTTGGAGGCTTAAATATCAAGATCAACTCCAATTCCATATCGACACAGTGCCATGCATTCCTCAGGCAGGCGATGTGAAGGCGATCATTCAGGAGAGAATAATTCAGGCTGGCACGGGGCCTTTGTTAGCACATGACATTGCCTCATACGCAGCCGCCATTACTGACGATCGCCATGTTTCATACCAGCGGATTTCCGACGACTGGTATACCAGCAATCCAGAAGGGTACGCGAGGTGGTTTGAATCACGCATGAAAATGGCTCGTGGGCTGCTTGAGTCTCGTGCCCTCCAAGCAAGAGTTGGTCATATAGAGGATTTACCTGCTTATCGTTGGAGGACTCCATTGCAAATGGCCATTCAGATTCTCAAACGACATCGAGACATCATGTATGAGCGGGATTTAGATCGAAAGCCTATCTCGATCATCATTACTACATTGGCAGCGCAAGCTTATCGTGGGGCCTTTGAATTGTCAGCAACATTGGAAGAGATCTTGCGAAATATGCAAGTCGATTATGTTTCTCCTCAAATACTTAATCCGGTAGATCCACGAGAGAACTTCGCAGATAGATGGAATACACCAGATGGCCGGCGCTTACAGTTGAAAGAGAACTTTCATGCCTGGCTTAAACAGGCACAACGAGATCTCGGCATGCTTTTAAGCGCGTCAGACTATGGAGTGTTACGAGAGCACGCGCAGAAACGATTTGGAGTGTTCGTGAAGGAAAGCGCTTATGGAAGACCAACGGCGAATCAATCTCCGGCCATTCATGTTATTCGAGACGCTCCTCCGAAACCATGGCGCCGATAATCAGTCAAGGGGCACTCGGAGTCGAGGAGTTTCTTCGGGCCTATCCGGGAATGGGACTCCGACCAATTCGTGATAATCGTGTTGAATTGGAGGGGATCTTCGCCTTTTCTGCTGAGTCAGATAAGCATGGTAGGGTCACTGATAAATTTGAACTCAAGATTGATATTCCAAACACATTCCCTAAAGAGCTTCCGCTTGTTTATGAGCTTCAAGGTCGAATTCCAAGGGAAGATCGATATCATGTCAACCCAACCGATCATTCACTTTGCCTCGGATCACCACTTCGCTTGCTGACCATCCTTGCTGGTGTGCCTACTCTCACAGGGTTCGCTGCAAGATGCCTCATCCCGTATTTATATGCGGTTTCGCTTAAACTGGACCGAGGAGGAGAATTTGCTTTCGGTGAGCTGCCTCATGGCCGTCGCGGAGAAATAGTGGATTATGGTGATCTTCTTGGCCTTGGTACAGTGAATCAAGTCATGAAAACGATCAGTTATCTTGGAATGAAGAAGCGGCGCGCCAATAAACTGCCTTGCCCGTGCCAGTGCGGCCGACGTCTTGGTGTATGTGCTTTGAATAGCCGCATTAGAAGGCTTCGGCAGCTGGCTGAAAGGGCGTGGTTTCGCCAATTACTATTAGATCTCTCGCGGATCGACTCTTCTAAGGCAGGATTCCATTCGGCCGTCCGTTCTGGTCTACGAGTATAGAAGGCAAAAACTTCTTAGTTTCGATCGCTATTTCTCCGCTTCCATCTGATCCGTGGTTTTGCGGTCCATCTACCTCTACATTCTTTTCCTAACTCCAAACGTTGGAATTACCTGTTTAAGTTTTATATCTATGCTGCCGATAGATTGGCTGAAATTGCGAGCATGATCCACAATCACCACAGTCCGAAGACCGATGGCGCATCGCCCTCCAATTACAGAGACCCAAATCGAGAGATTGTATGAGCAGGGATTTGGGCAGGGCGCACGTGGCTCTTATAAGCCTTGGCTCGACGTTAGGAGAGTTCCTTCGCGTGGATTATCAAGCCGGTTAAAAAGCCTTTTCTGTAATCGTAATTATCAGCTTCTGAGCAAGCTAGAACGATACGTGCTTTATCTGCTTGAGTCGCTTCCGGACGTTTGGGATATCAGAGAGCAATATCCATTAGACCGAACTAGAACGCTGTTCATTGCAGATCAACTTGGTGTCCGGCATCCCTTTTATCCGAAAACCGGCATACCGACTGTTATGACAACGGATTTCCTGGTGACGTTCAAGCGTGGCAGTCGGAAATGGGAGGTTGCGATAGCGGCGAAGTATTTAGAGGAAGCTAAAAAACCAAGGGCCCGGAAAAAGTTGGAGGTTGAACGGGATTATTGGATGTCATTACCCACTCCTGTGCGTCACTTCACGATCACGGAGGAACACGTCTTCATACCCTATGTCGAAAACCTCGAAATCATGCGTCCGTATCGGTCAATCGAGTCTCTTTACCCGCTTTCCCCACAAAATGTCATAACAATTGCACGATTGCTGAAACCCGGGGTTCTTCGAGGAAGAAAGAGTTGTACCGCTCACGATTTCTTGGACACGGTTATAGCCATATTCGCCCCGACCTGTG
>CABVRO010000045.1 GCA_902500715.1 uncultured Nitrospira sp.
AGCCCGCGGCATGAGGCTGCAACCGAAGGCGTCCACTATTGACGACCGGGGTCAGGATGGGGTTTAGGTGGCAATATACGAAAAGATTGAGTCCCGAGGCCACGCCGGATGGATCACAACAAGTCCACCTTCCCAACCACAGCGCGTAATACCTTGCTCCGTGATAGCTGAACCCGCTCTCCTCATCCCGTTCCTTCCCCGTATATCGATACCGCTTCAGATTCACTTCAGCCCTGGTCCGTCCCGCTTGATACGATGCCGTTCCGTAAGGGTGGTACTCTTCGTATGCAATGATGTCGGCCTGGTCATCCAGTTCGAGACTTGCTGATCCCAAGTGATTGCTGAATTGGTACCGGATGAGTTGCTTCGGGACGCCCCGCTCATTGCCCCTTGTACGGGTCTCGATCAGCGCCACCCGCTGTTTGTCATCCATCACGTGCAGCGTCTCACGATCGAGCAAATGTCCGTTGGCGTCCCATCGCCGGAAAACTTCGATCCCGCCCAGGTAGATCCGCTCTTCGATCAACGTACCGTTGTTCTTCTCCACCCTCTTGCGGATGCGCTGACCGGTTGCGTCGTACACGTAATAGGCCTGCATCGTGCCCTGCCGGATGTGTTGCAGTTGATCTTTGAAGTCCCAGACCATCGCTTGAAGATGGTCCATGCTCGAGATACACCCATGTTGGTCGTGGGTATAGGTAGCAGAATAGAGCTGAGGATTCGCCAGATTGTCGCCCGGCAGACTCGTGCGAGAGAGGCGGTTACTGACTTTGCTCGGTTCGATTAAGCTTTGTTCACGATAGTCATACCCTCTGGTCCACGAATTATTCGTCGCGCTATGGCGTATGACGGCGATGTTGCCGACTTCGTCATATTCGTAGCGCTCCAAGTAGGTTTCGATCGCTTGGAGATCCGACATCTGCGTGCGAATGCCAAGGAACGGATAGTCCCGGCATAGGCCATCCGGCGGTCGATGGTCGAAGACCATTTGCCCGATGTGTTCGCGTCCCTGCGCGGCCATCAGGCGGTAGATCGCATCGTAGGTGTAAAGGGATTCCGGATCGACCTGCTGCCCGTTGTAGACGATCGACTTGTGCGCCTGATCGATCACGTGGGTGATGTTGCCAGCCGGATCGTAGGTGTACTGGAGATCCTGGACGATCGTCGGCTTGTTCAACAGCGACTTCCATTGGGTCAATCCTCGAGCCGGACGAGTCGTCGTGATGTTTGTCAAACGAAACGTCAGCGGATCATAGCGGTAGGTGGTGACGGCTCTGTTACCATAGTCGATCTGCGTCCGTTGTCCCTTTTCGTTGTAGTCGATATTCGTCACGTAGCCATTTGGCGCGGCACCCTGCACGCTGACATTGATGCTGTTGAGTAATCCTGCCTCGTTGTAAACAGGTTGGGTTACGCTCGCCGTCATGGCTCCAGTATGTGGGGAGGTCATCGAGATGGGACGGTTCAGCGCGTCGAACTGTGTCTGGCTCGCAAACGTTTCAGTTAAGTTCGGTGGGGCTAGCCAGTTTACTGCTTGGCGATATTCGTCTGTGAGTTGCCGGCTTCCATCAACCAGATTCCCTTTGAAATCGTATTGGGCATTCGTGACAATACCTGCGCCGTCGAACTGTTGATAGACTCTGCCGCCTAAGTTACTTCCAGCAGCAGCTGCCCCAAGACTTTCTCCATAGATGATCTGTTCAAAAAGAATGCCCTGTGTTGCATCTGGCAACCCGCTACCATCGAAGAAACTCTTGATGGGCCGACGTAAGGCGTCGTATGTCGCAGCAAAACTCTGTTCAGGATCAGTTGGCTGTTTCTGCGGGGTTTTCCACAGACGAATCAGCTTTCCAATCACATCATTCAGCATCCATTGCTCAGGCGCTTCCATGCTCTTTTGGTGGATCACGGTGCTCATAAGATCATAGTCGTACTGCATGACGATGCGGCCTAGGCCAGTCACTGCGTCCAGCTTAGTGTCTCGTACTTCGCGCTGATTGCCTTCTATATCGATCTTGACGCATGTCCGATACAGCACATCGTTACCATTCTGGTTTTGCCCATTGTGTGCAATCGTGAGGAAGAGGCGTCCGAGCGAGTCGAGATGGGCGACAGTCGGTGTATCAGCGTGGGCAGAAGCTTTGGCCGCAGCATCCTGTTCCCACTGTCCCAGCCCGACGCGTTGCCTTTCTTGGTGCCAGGTTTCCCAAGGCGTGGCGGGATTGGTCGCTGCTAAACTGGAAAAATAGTTTAAGACGTATCCTTGAATGTCGGGGTCGGTGCGCGGATCGCCGATCTGGCCATTCTGTGGTGTCTGTGCGACCGTATCATTGACGTCATAGGTTGTCTGTTTCCACGGATCGAAGACAAGCTTTTCGTACGTGTGATTGGGATGAATAGTCGCAATGACGCGCTCAGCCGGATCGTAGAACAAAACTGGTGTGACTCCCATCATCGTGACTTCCGGCTCAGCCTCGCAGAGATGGGTGCTACTGAAGAACGGTTCATACCGTTTGACCGGTTTGCCCTTGTTGTTGTAGATCGTGCGCCCCGTACCGACCCAACGTGGCAAAGGTTGCCCAAGTTGTGGCTGGCCGTTCTGCAACACTAATGTTCCTGGCGTGATATCACCACTAGCCAATGCGATTGGATTGGCCCGTCGAGGTGACTGCCCCTGTTCCGCCTGCACTTTGGTCTGCACTTGACGACCAAATCCGTCGGAATAGGAGAAGCTGATCTGGAATTTGGTCTGTCCCCCCTGAAGGTCACTCACATGGGTCTCTCGTGCGATCGTGCTTGCAAAAGAGGGTTGACCGCAGCGTTTGAACCGATCGAGGTCGTACACGGTACGGGTGCTTGCTGTTTTCAATTGCTTGGGTGCCTCGATGCGAGGGGCAGCCACGAATGTCTGAAGTTCTGCCAGGGTGGGATTCGCATCATCCCTCGTGAACGTCGCCAGCGAGTCACCCAGGCTTTCCGTTGTTTTTCCCATGACCGCGGTTGCCACGATGAGTCCCAATGCATCGAACCCCACCTCTGATCGATTGTCGTTGGGATCGGTGATGAGGGTCGGCTGCAAAACGCGGTAATCATTCTTGACTGTGATCGTATTGCCAACAGCATCTTGAGTCTTTAACACGAGAAGATCGTACCCGTCATAGGTCACCCCAGATTCATTACGGAACGGATCGCGGATTCTCCTGGGTGCGAAGAAATGTCTGGTTGCCTCGGCGAGTTCGGTTTGAGGGCGCACCCCGCTGGTCGGGTGGTAGAACGTTCGCCCGGAGGGCGCCCACCAATGACCGTCTCCATCGAGATCGACGTAACCTCCCTTGTCTGGTCCAATGGCACCAAGGAGGGTCCTTGGTATTGGGATGAAGTTGGTCGCCCCTCTCCCATAGACATCGGCAAGCAACCCGGGGGTGAAGGCTAACTTGTAGCTCTCACCAGGTAGTGCAAACGACTCGAAGATACCTAAAGGCAGGAGCGCGTCTGAATTACTTGCTAACTGCCCAAGATCATTGGGACGGTACAGGACTCGGAGCTGTTCAATCAGGCGGAGCTTGGAGACGCCAGGACCACCCGGTTGTACAGTTGGGCTCCAGTTCGTGCGCCAATCCCAATCCTCATACGGAATTGTCTTCGCAACGGATGGTGTCATCTGTGCGATCGGAAGTAGTGCGGTTGTCAAATTCTGCAGATCGGCGAACGACAATACTTCACCCAGTAGCCCAGCAGTAGAAGGTGGCTTTACGATCTCGAACGTTTGCGTTTCCATCGGCAGACCGATGCGATACCAATCTGTCTGTGCCGCATTGTTGCCCACGCTGTTCACTGTGAAGGTCATGTGTATCTCTGCTTGTTCAGATAGGCGCCCAGGCACGTTCCGGCGCGGATAACCAATGGCCAGTGCCCGCTCAACATTTCCAAACCCATCGACCCTCAGCACCACTTCATGGCCAATTCGTGGATCGATGGGATTTCGTTCGTAGTGGTAGGTGACGGTCTCTCGTGGGTGTGTAAAGAACACGGCATGGCGATTGGGGCCGACCGGCTGAATGGGCTCGATCGTGTAGTTTTGTTCCGAAACAGTGTAGGGATGTTGTGCTTTCGGAGATCCATCGAGCGCATAGACCTCTTTCCGTAGGATTGCCCCCTTCAGCGCACGGCAAGCTTCGCGCTCTTCTTGGGGAGATAAATTGTTTGCGAGCACCGTATCCGGTAGGAATACCGCCATCGGGTCGCCTTGGTAATACTCGGCCCGTTTGAAGTAAGCTTCTAGTCGCTCCTGCTCGAGATAGGCCCCGATGTGGAACCATGTCTTCGTCACGACGGGAGGCACGAAGGAGGCCGCATCCCAGTTGGTGTCCGAAGTGGAAGCAGACATGGCTGGGGCCGTGCCGATTTCCTCCGTATCCCGCTGTTCCACCATGCCAAATCCGCGAAACTCGCGCTCGGCCCCGTCAAAGAACCCATGATGGTAGCTGTACCGACTCACGAAACGATTCTGTGAAATATGCTCATAGATCTCTGTTCGCTCGACGACATGCACAGGAAACGGCAGTTTAGTGGCCCAGGCTGTACCCGCCAAACGATCTTCCACATAGAACTTGGTTGATGGCGCGTACTGCACTCTCGTTTCTGCGCCAAGATTGTTTTTTGTGGTGGTCATCAGATGCGGTTTGCCGTCCTTCATGAGCGCGACATAGCGCATTGGACGGCTCGCGTCACCAGGAAGCGCTGATGCCCAGACCAGACAGGCGGTGCCGTTGCCCAGCAAGTCGGTCACTTGGATATTGGCCACATTGTCGATTCGTGGAAACTGGGTGAGCCGGCGCGGCTGACTCCAACGATTGCCGGATTGATTGAAGTACAGCGTTGCCCCGTCTGGACCGAGGTAGATGATGTCGGTCACACCCGTACCGTCGATGTCCGCGACGCGGATACGCCGCTGATCGAAGAGATCCGGCGTGTCGAACCAAGGCGAATCGCCCATCGTGACTTTGGCGCTGAATCGCCCATAGCCGAGATTCGGCCAGTAGCAGACTTCTCCATTGCGGATCCGGACCAAGTCTGTGAGACCATCACCGGACATATCCGCGAGATAGACCGACTGCGTGCCATCCGCAAACACTAACGCCGGGCCTTGTTCTTCATCGAGGCGCTTGACGATCCGCTCCGCGCGGGCAAATCCGTCTTCCGCAAGTGATGGATGCCAGACGAAGGCCTCATGCTCGGTGACCAGGACATCGGCATGGCCGTCTCCCGTGAGATCGACAAATTTCAGATTCGGGTCGTTCCAGGAAAGGTTGGGAAGGGATGTGAATCCCTTGAATGCTTCCCACGATTGGTCATCGGTTCTCTCATAGAACCCAGGCGTTGTTCCGGAGAACATGGCGAGATCGACCTGGCCATCCCCGGCCAGATCCAAGAACTGCGCTTGGCCGCTGGCCATTGCGAGTGCCGGTTTCGTTGCCACTACTTCAACAGGTCCGAATTTCGGCTCGGCTTGTTCCTGGATGTTCTGAACGTCTCGGCGACCTGGGCTAAGGTTGCGCTTGTAGAACCACGCTGCTGCCTGTTCCGTGAGAACGCCAGATAGACCTTCTCCATCGAGATCGACCCACTGATAGTTGCTGCCATCGACACCATAGGGCAGATTGTCCAGACTCTTCGAATCCACTTCTCGAACAGTCTCATCGATGAGCGCTTGGCTGTAGTCGAATTCCACATCGGGAAGCGATTTCTTCAGATAGGTGACGTAGTTTACCCCGTTCTTTTGAGTGACGACCGGAGGAGAGTCTGCCGCATAGCCAGATTGCCGAACAGATCGAATGAACGACGCTGTTCTCGTGCTCCCCTTATGGCTCAGTTCGTTCTCAACGGTGAACCATTTGGTATAGTCAAAGTCGGCATACTCAAACTCTGTCGCTTTCACCAGGTAGGGCTCCGACCCCAACTCTTGAAACCTATGGAACATGAGGACGCGCCTGCAACGCCGATAGGTGCGGACTTCAAAACCGGCCCGATAGGTTGAGAAGGGATCAGGGCGAACCGACCATGCTGTAATGGGTGTCGATGCTAGACTCGCATCGGCGAATATCCGTCCATTAGCGTTTGGGGGTTGTTCTTGGTAGTGGTCCTCGTCATAGCCGAACACTGCTTCCAATAACCAATCCTTCCGCTTGGAAAGATCTTCGTCGGCTTTACGTGGAGTCGTGTTCGCATACTGTATTCGCTTGAGATAACGATTGGTTTTTCGTGTTGCTGTTGAGCGGTTGCGCTCGGAGGCTAATGCAAGATCGATCCTTTGATCATCTTCCGGCACGTAGTGATATCGAATTGCGTTCCCTTTGTCGTCATAGCTCTCACAAATCAGCCAATTAAAGATATGGGAATGGTCGGCGGGATCGAAAATACGGCTCTCCTGCGTCTTGCCGTACCAGGTAGTGATGTTGTCTTTCGATATTGATCGCCAACAGACATCGGAGTCGTCCTTTCGGTTCGTCCAGCGCTCGATACGGGCAAACAGTCCTTCGATGCGCGGACGATAGCGGCGGATGTCATAGGTATTCTTGCCAACCATTCTTGGAGGAACCGTCTCTGGCTTCCATTGATTGCCCTGCTTGACTAACGCAGGAACCAGATCTTCCGCCCCGGACAGGATGAATACATCCGAGTCCGCTGGATCGTTATACCGAGGTAGCCCCTTATCGGTCTTGCGTGTGATGGAAGGAAGGGAGAGGCTCCAGCCAAACCCGAAGGGACCGTTCCCTGCACCTGAATCATATGACAGGCTCAGTTGCGGCCCGAACCCAGACCGACCGGGACTGGTATAAATGGGGATCGTTAATGAACCCGTACCCGTGACAGGATTGACGCCGAACTTTTCACCGATGCCGCGGATGGCACCGCCGCCTTTGGGTAAGGTGATGGTGGGTAGGGAGTTTTGCGTTGATTCTCTTGTAGACGAATCATTGTTCTGCTTTTTTACTTCCGCATGCACAATCAAGATCTCTCATGGCTGTGCGGCACAATGGAGATGAAATCTCTCCAGCGCGATGCTGCAAAATTCTCTCCATCA
Organism: uncultured Nitrospira sp.; assembly: GCA_902500715.1. GTDB lineage: Bacteria > Nitrospirota > Nitrospiria > Nitrospirales > Nitrospiraceae > Nitrospira_A. The sequence continues at coordinate 7,085 of CABVRO010000045.1, forward strand.
TGACTACGTACGACTTTTCCACTGAAATATTGGAGTAATTGCAATTGGTGCGATGTATTAGCACCTCTAAACGTATCTCAATCGGTACACAGATGTATCCTTTTGTCTGGGATATGACATCCCACTAAAGAATTGGACCAGCCACGACTCGCAGAATCGGCGAGCCTGCGCCTTCTCAGCTTGTGTGAAGGATGCTGAAAGGCGTTTCACCCGTGGACACCGTCAGTGCTCTCGAGAGAAAACCAACCAAGTTCTCTGGTGCCCAGTCGAGGACAATAAACTTGCTGGCAGGCGTATACTTGCCACCCTTCTCATCGTTAAAAATGACGTTGCTCAATGGCATTACGAATCAGGCCAGGACATTTTTTGAAACGCTCGGTGTATCAACTGGTTTCCCCGTTTTAACTACGAAAACAGATGCTTGCGTGCATTCTATTGATTCGGTGAATTCGAGGCTTATAGGTGGGTTTTGAAAGTTTTTAGCACAAATTTAGCACAGCAAAATGAGGTTGACCCTCGATCGCAGTGATATGCAATTTATTGGATAACATGAACTTATGCTTCTGAAATTTCCTGGTCGGTTCCAGTGGCACACGCTTTAAGCCATGCGCTAATGACCTCCTGAGTTGCAAGGGGCTCCACTGACCAATCAAAGGACTGTATATAGTTCTGAATATTTGCGATTGGCACAAAAGTATCAATCCCTTCTATATTGGTTTTCTTGATCGCTCCGCGATTGTTCGTTGTCCGTGAGCTAGTAAATGCATCGAGTATACGAGATAGCCCTTTCTTCTCAGAGATTGTGCCCTCTACCCACGACTTAGCAGCTCCCGCTGAAATTCTATGCCAGTCAAAAAGTATCCACGTCATTTGGGGGTGGTTATATAATTTGTCAGACTGTGCCGCCTCGCAAATTTTCTTCAGACATATACTCTGTACCTTTGCTGCAAATTCACGGATATCTGCTGCAGGCGAACTCAAATCTCGGGCGATGTAAGACGAAAAGAAGACAAGAGGCAGAATGATCCCGTTCGTTCCCTCGTAAGCAGCGATTACGGCAGCATCATTGCTATGTGCTGTCATTACTGCTTTGAGAAGTTTTGCCACTCGCTGTTCAGACGATGCGATTCTAAAGTTTGTGTGCACTTCTGAAAGTAATTCTCCGAGATCAAAGAGCGCCTCGATAAATGCCCTGACATTAACGTCCTCCAAGTACTCTAGATTGGCCTCTAATCGATCGAACAATACGTCAAAGAGACCTTTATCGATATATGCCTTGATCATATTAACCAAACGATCCCTATCGGGTGCCAGTCGGTACAGCGCGATTAGTTCGGTCTGCGGTATATCGCTATTCGGTATATCAAAGTAAAAGTAACGATCGAAAATGACTGGGTCGCATATCCTTAGATTTTGCAATATGGTCTCGCGAGTTTCATTTGTGTACGGAAAGTCGAAACTGTTTACACTAAGAATAGGGAAAAGCCCTTTCAGAAGCCCCTCTACATGGCCACGGTTTTCTGGCCTGCTAGCGCCTGAGATTTGACCGAGAAGAAGCCTAACCTTTTCCACTCGACCTTCCTGCCCCGAAGTACGTTCAAGATCTTCGGTCACACGTTCCTTCGCAGCATGCAGCGCATGGTAGACTCCTGGTTCGAATACAGCCAGGATTTGGACTACGATCAAATCAACGGGATTAATTTCGGCGATCTCTGCATTTCTAAACATGCCCATATAAAAGGCTAAGTTCGAAATTAGCTTTTTGATCTCGCGCACGCTTACAAAAAAATATTTGGCACCTTCAAGGAAAATAGCATCCCACCGTGAGTATTGAGCCTGAAAGAGTTCATCAAGGGAGTTTTTCCTAACCAGGTCCCAAAGCTCTATGTCTAGAAGCTCTTTCAATTTGCTCTGTTCAACCTTGGGCACTTCAAACCCAACTTGTATTATCTTTTCCATATAGGCGCGCCCGCCCTCAAGAGATGATTCGACATAATCCCTATGAAACAGCATTAAGTATGTCACGCTAGGAAAGTCGCCGTTTGCCTTAACAAGTCGAAACAAAAGTCGTATTTCATCAGGAATCAAGCGGTCGATATCGTCAAGGACGATCAGGAGCGTTTTTTCTATCGCTCGAAGGCTGGCAGCAAGTTCGGCCTTCTGAACTTGTAATGGTTTCTCTGGTTCGGAAGAGGCCTTCTCTAAACCCTCCGCACCTTCTTTGGCTAAATCAATTGCTTCTTGGAATGGCCTCAATACAGGCTCTGCTGGTATCCCCCAAAATGGAGCTACAAACCTCACCCCCTTGAGAACCGTACTTCCAAACGTGAGTGCCATAGCATAGTTTTTGAACAAGGAAACTCGCTTTTTCCCTTCCGCAGATGAGTCAGCTTCACCTAAAGCTAGCGCAACCTCCGAAAAAAATCCCGTCCTCAACTGCTCTTGTCCAGACCATTGCCATGGGTTGAATTCAACGACAATGGGGCATGTGGCTTTCTTCTTGCTAAGTGAATCTAGAATCATATTCTTGATCGAAGTCTTTCCGCTTCCCCATTGACCATACAAAGCTATGCACAAACTATCATCGCCTTTCCGGCCTTTTATAGCAGCGGCCATAGACTCGGCGAACCCCTTCCTGCTCAACTTGTCTTCCCGCAGTCTACGTATGGCCTGATCGCCTGAAAAGATGCTTTTTCGACTAACAGCAGATGACTTTGACATTTTCATTCCTTTATCAACGCAGGACACCCCGAAATGTCATTCCTACTAGTGCTGCTACAACGATTACGCTAACTGGGCTCACGTTCCGAAAGAAGTCTAAGTGGATCAACGTCTCAATATTTTCTAACGAGGGGGACATTTGCCGGATACTTTAGCGCAAACCGAGCACAACATTTTCTGCTCCACGTAAAAAGAAAACAAACCGCAATAGGCATCACTAATTACGGGTATGAAACTCCGGTGTATTAAGGATATGTCTAAGCATAACTTCGGTCTTCCCTAACACTTCTACCAATCGAAGCAAAAATGTTAGCAATAGATTGAGACCAACATATAATTCAGCAGCAAGCTTGTATATTTCCATCGGATCGATGTTTTCAATCACTTCCATTTGTTTCCCGGCGTCGCGGTCCCGGTGCGCCCCTGCAAACGACCGTAGTTGCTTTAACAGTCTATGATTAGATCGCAAAAATGTATTAAGTTTGCCGCTTATGACCTTCAATTCTTCATCAGCGTTATTCCATAGAGGTAATGCTCGCAGAGTTGTACGGAACTCTTTTCCAAGCAGTTGAGGCAAATCTTCGGCGGATTCGTAAAGAATCACGGCAAGCTGTCTGGCCGTAAATCTCTTCTCCCAGGTTCGGTAGGCCACTGCGTAATGCCTGCTAATAACGGCGATATCATAATCGAGAACGAACACATACAAACTTACGTTATAAATTCGTTCGTAGTGAAGTAGCCCTCGCTCTTTTGCCTCTTTATGTTTTGAGTGGATCATGGAGATGACCTTCTCTCTCGAGGGCAATCTCTTCCTTTCCTCTCTGCGCATCCGTCTGAGTTTCCACCACATCACAGACCTGGCCACTACTTCACCCAACCTCGATACAAGAGGACCAAATTTGTCTAATTCCTCCGGTGTCATCGAGCCTAAATTCTTCGACATTACTTTGACTCCATCAGTTAGCCTCTAAACATTCTTGGAAGTATTCAGCAAGGATAATGGGAGAGGGCGAAACATTGTATCCGAGAATCGTATGAGATGCCTGCACGGTAGGCAACCCAGACAAGATAGCTTCTTACCGTTTGGCCCAAGTGCCAAAGGCAAATCAACCCGCATCCCGCTATAGCTACCCTCGCCATCACGCCATTGACCCTCACTAGAGATGTAGTATACTATGTACTACATTCACATAAGGGAGGATCCTATGACAGACGAAGCAAAGACGGAGACACTTCAATTCAAAGTCACCGAACAAGAACGCAAGCTCATTGAGAAGTGCGCTCAAGACGAAAGCACGACCGTCTCCAAATACGTGCGTGGCGCCGTGCTCATGAGCCTGGTAATGGATGGGAAGGCTGAGGCCATCAAGATTGTGGCCCGAGAGGTCGGAGAGAAAGCCTTTGGGGTCGTCCGACAGAAGCTTGTTCGACCGACACAGGAAGGACGCTAATAACAGTGCTAACCGTCTCCCCATTAATGGACAAAGCCGGTCCGCGCCGCATGCCGGCAGGCTGCGGGGCGGAGCGGAATGGCCCCCGTCTTGGTAACACGGGGGCGCTACCCACAGCGCTCCGTACAGGAGTTCGATAGATTCTATGGATTCGAGCTTCACCCTCACCATTGATTGGCTCGCCTTTACGGTCTTGGCCAGCAATCCGCAGGAGACGATGCGTGTCCTGGGTGGGGATTGGAGTAAGGCCAAAGGCGGGTTCCGAGGCTATCCCTTGTCCTGGATGCGGGCTGACGGCCTGCGCGGAGTCGGCAAGCTAGGCACCAATGCCCCTCGCCGGCCGAATGAAATCCATGTGGATCTGTCGGGCGGCCTCGCGTCCGCCCTGACACTGGATCAAATCCGAGGGCTCCTGCAGTGGGTGCAGAAGCAGCAAGGGCATGTGACGCGCATTGATTGCGCTCTAGATGATCGAGGCGGCACGGTGTCGGTAGCGACCATCCGAGAAGCTGTTTCAGCCGGTCAGTGCGTGACACGAGCGGCACAAGTTCGGCATATCGTCTCCAACCTGACGCATGGGACCGGAGCGACAACGGGCGAAACGATGTACTTCGGGAGTCCGCAGAGTCAGACCTTGTTGCGGATCTATGACAAACGGCTCGAATTGCAGAGCAAAGGGCAAGAGAACTGGCAGGAGTATGGCACTCGGTGGGAATTGGAGCTTAAGAAGGACCGCGCTGAACAGTGTGCCCGAGCATTGGCAACGTTAGACGAAGCCGACTGGAAGGAGTTGGTGGTCGGCTTGCTGCGATCCTATGTGGATTTCCGGCAGATTCCGAAGGATGCCGAGGATCAAGAACGGTACCGGGCTCCAATACTGGAGTGGTATGCCCTCCTGACGGAGGGATTTCAGAAGGGGCGATTAGCCCAGGAGAAGCAGGTGCAGACCCTGCAGAACGTGAAACGATGGGTGAGCGACACCCTGACGCCGATGTTGGCGGTCATTTGTGCCACCCCTGGAGGGGAAGAATGGCTACTGAACGAAATTGTCAGGGGCATTGCTCGGTGGAAAGACCGACACCGCAATTTGCTCAAACCACCCATTCGGTTTCACCGGTCTGCCGGCGGCAACGCGGGCAGCCCATGCTAGGGGGACTGGGGGTGTCGTCAGACTCCCCCAGTGTATCTGCACCATGCTTACGACGAAAGAGCTGTCGGCTTGGCTCAACATCAAGTCGTCCACACTGTATCTCTGGGTCTCTCAGGACAAGATTCCTCACTGTCGCATTCACGGCCTCATTCGCTTCGAACCTGGCGCCATCCAGGCGTGGCTGAAGAGCTTTGGAGCCAACCCTGTCAAGCCGCTCCCGTTGCCGACCCGCCAGGATTCCGACGACGTAGACCACCTGATTGCCGCGGCCAAACGGGCCGTCTATACTTCCCGCCACGGGGAAACCATCACACCGAGCCCACGCACGAAGGAGGAGCAGCATGGGGCTCGTTAAACGGAACCATACATGGTGGATGTCATTTACGTATCAGGGGCAGCAAGTCCGGCGATCAACAGGGACGGCGGACAGACGGATGGCGGACGCAATTCTTGGCAAAGTGAAGGCTCAGATTATTGAAGGGCGCTTCTTCGAGAAACCGAAAGAAGAGTCTCACACCTTCAGTGAATTAATGGACCGTTATAGTACGGAGCATGCGGCAAGACGAGCCAATAGCCGGCGGAATGGCACGAGCGTGACCCATCTCCGTGCATACTTCGGAAATCCGACACTGAGCCAGATCACACCGAAACACATCGTGGCCTACAAGAATAAGCGCTATGCCGATGGCGTCAAACCCGCCACGATTAACCGAGAGTTAAGCACGCTGAAGAAAGCCTTCAATCTGGCTCGCCGAGAGTGGGAATGGTGTAGCGACAATCCTGTCTGTCGGGTCTCCATGGAACGGGAAAACAATGCTCGTGACCGCTGGCTCACGCTTGAAGAGGAGCATGGTTTACTTCAGGCCGCATTGCCCTGGCTGCGAGAACTGTTAACCTTTGCGATCCATACGGGAATGCGGATGGGAGAGATCGTGTCGTTAACCTGGGCTGGTGTCGATCTAAATCGGCGCAGCTTGACGGTCTTTCGATCCAAGAACGGAGAACGGCGGACCATTCCCGCCAATCAGACCGTCCTCGGATTACTCCGTGAGAAACACGCCATCCGTCGGACTGCGAACGAATTGGTCTTTCATAGCCAGATGGGTACGCAGCTTGATGGGAGCAACATCCGACGATGCCTGAACAGCGCGCTCAAGAACGCCAAGATCCACGATCTCCATTTTCATGATCTTCGGCACACGTTCGCGACGCGCATGGTTCAGGCCGGAGTGGATCTCTACAAGGTGCAGCGGTTGCTCGGGCATAAGTCGCCGGTCATGACCCAGCGCTATGCCCATCACTATCCAGAAAGTCTGCGAGATGGAGTGGAAGTACTGGATGTGGGGCGACCGATTAGCACAAATTTAGCACAGTCGCTTGGTCGGATCAGTGAGGTCTCTCTAACCCATTGATAATGTGGAGCCGGCGAGTGGAATCGAACCACCGACCTGCGGTTTACGAAACCGCTGCTCTGCCAACTGAGCTACGCCGGCTTACGGGAGGTGACGTACTTCGCGTGAATCAGACGCGCGATCTTACTCAGGAGAGGAAACACCTGTCAATGCAGAGATGCGATCTTTGTCGACATTGTCACAAAAGAAATCAACCATCTGTGACCTCACGAGGCTTTCCGTTCGGGGCCCCCAACCAGCACGCACTTGCCGTAGCGTTTCTCTCTCATCGCGTTTTCGTTACGGAAATTCCCCGAAGAGATGCCCCCCCACCGGCCGCAGGCAGGCAAAGCGTCTGTTGCGGATTACCGGCCTGCGTCTGGGTCACGACACTGACTTGTCCCTGCACATAGGCGCACAGTTCTCCGATCAGCACGTTTCCGCTCTTGTCGAGGTCGGCTGCTCCGCGCAACCCTTTCAAGAGAAAGTAGGTGAACAACCCATGTTGTCCCGGCTGATAGGCTTGTGCCTCCTGTAGGCCGGAGTTTCCGATCATCAGCATGACCCGGTCTGGCTCCCCGCTTGAATTCTGCTGGCCCCATCGCGGAGGGACCACCCGGCCCGGGTCTGAACCGGACGACGCCTCCAGGGAGAGATCCACCATCAACACGGCTTGCTTCACAGAAGCCTTGGTCAGAGCCCGCTGAAGGCGGGCGAGAGAAAACGTCCGGGAGGCACCGGCTCGCGTCCCATCGTAAGGCAACAAAGAGACGATCCCGGTCTCTTGATCCACCACGGCCCGGCCGGACACATAAATATACGCCGTGGCCTGCGAACCGCCCTGCTTCGGCAACCACTGTTCAAACGCTTCGATCAAGTCATCCTTGAGCGCTGTAGCGTCGGACAGCACCTTCACCTTTTGCGGGGGAATGCCTAGAACGGTCTTAAAGTACCCCCCCATGACGTCAGCATCATGCGCGGCAAACTTCACCACCGGCACGGCCGGATCCCGGAACGCGCCCACACCGATTGCGATCCCGACACTGTTGGGCTGCGTCGATTTGCCATTCCGGCTCGGAAGTTGGTCCACGTCTACCGATAACACCTCCACAGCGGCACCGGCATCAGGACGTATCGCCACAAAAAATTTCTTTGCCGATGGGAGCAGGACGTTGGAGGACGCTCGCAGGGCACAGATCAGCTCGGCTTGCTCGATGTCGGCCACCGTACCCACCTTGCCGTCAACAGCCACCCGGCGGACTTCACCCGGCTGCAGCCTCCCCAGGGAGACCGGCGACTTCAGACCTCCGACGATCGCGGCATGACCGCTTAATTCGACCTCGACTCCCTCCGCAACTACGACCCCTTCGTTCTTAACTTCGAACTCCACACTGAACGACTCACGTTGTTCCAGGACATGATTCTGGTTATCGTCCCGGATGATGGTCCGGAACGAGAGTTGCGTCGCCCCGGATGGAATAGCCGAAGCCGGTGCTGCAGCCTGCGGCGCAGAACCGGGAACGGGTGGCAGGGGAGCTACTGGTGCCTCCGGTGCGGCCACCAATGGAGCCGCTGACGGTGTCGCAGGCGACACGGGAGCAGACTGCATCATTCCCCTATCGCCGCTCGTTCTGAATTGTGCCTGCTCGCGAATTTTGGTGGCCGTCCCAAGCTGATGTGCCATACCTTCCACAAGCTTGGCGGCGGCCTCTTCCGCCACTTTATCGAGGCCGCCGATATTACAGGTATCCGCCCGCGCCTCGACCTCTCCGGTTGCGGCGCTCTGCAACTTCTTGCTCACGAACACCGCGCCGCGGTCATCGGTATACGAAAACTCCATCCCCAGCGTGACCGTCGCAGGATAGGATTTATTCGCCTTACGAGGAATGAACACATCGACCTGGCGGAATCCTAACGCGGTATCCACCACCCCATCCACGGCGCCAGTCGATGGACCTGGCCCAAGATGTACACGTTCGAAGACCTGCCCCATGCGCTTTTTCAATTGGGTTTCTAACGCATCACGAACGGGCAGAGCGAGCGCCTGGCCACAGGCGTCGCGATAGTCCAGCGACGCTGCAGCGATACTCTGATCCATCCGAAGCTGGACGGTAAGCGGAAGATTGTACTGAGTGGGCAGGTTGCCCCGCTGGCCGAAGAATTGGCATCCGCTCGACACCCCTAGCGCAAACAGCAGAAAGGCAAGAGAACACCTCGACAGCTGCCGCACGCTTGTTTCTATTCCTCGGCACATAGATCGCTGCACAATAGTTTCGTTATACCCAATCGCACGAAGACATAACAACCGACGCTAGGCCGCGTTGACAGTCCTCCTGTGCTCGGTTATGGTCCGCATGTGAACGCTGCGAGTCCTTCAACTCATCGCTCAACACCCGCCTGGTCCTGGAGCGCGGTGGCCGACCTGATCCGATTGCGGAATCAATCCGGCACCTGGCTCTTACTGTTGCCCAGCCTGTGGTCGTTGGTCCTGGCAAATCAAGGCCGACCACCGATGTGGCTGTTGGCCGTCTTTACTCCGGGCGCCTTCGTGATGCGTAGTCTCGGCGTGGTCCTCAACGACCTGGCCGACCGCAACTTCGACAAGCATGTCGCACGCACCCGCACTCGACCGCTCGCCGACGGTCGCCTTGCGCCCGCACAGGCGCTGCTCGTCGCACTGGGCCTGGCACTGATCGCGGCCGGTCTGGTGATGACGCTCAACCCCTTCACGATACTATTGAGTCCTATCGCGCTCTTGCTGGCGGCGATCTACCCCTTCAGCAAACGTTGGATTCAGATTCCACAAGGGGTACTGGGCATTGCCTTCGGTTGGGGAGCCGTGATGGCGTGGGCGGCCTCACGCGGATCGATCGAAGCGCCGGCGTGGTGGCTTTTTGCCGCGACGACCTGCTGGGCCATCGCGTACGATACGATCTATGCGCTGCAAGACTGCGAGGACGATCGCCGCATCGGCGTCAAGTCATCCGCGCTTCTCTTCGGCGAAGCTGTCCCGGTAGCCGTCGGACTGTTCCTTACGGGGATGGTCGTGTGTCTGGTAGTGGCCGGGCAGTTGTCCGGCCTCCGGATGGGATATTATCTCGTGCTGGCCGTGCCGACTGGAGTCTTCCTGCGGCAAGTGCGACGATTACAAGCGCCCGTGACTCCGCAGATTGCGTTTGCCATGTTTAAACAACATATCTATTCAGGCGTGGCGATCCTCGTCGGTATCTGGATCGGGACTCTACATCACACTCCCTAGCCGGCTAGTCGGCTACTTTCCCGAGCGGCTGGTCCGGCTTCGGAGCACGAAGGGTTTTCAGATAGAGAGCCACCGCCTTCGCATCCGCATCATTCAATCCCAAGCTCGGCATACGGGTATCGGGCTTCATGGCTTGCGGGTTGCGCAGCCATCGGTAAACCCAGGTTGGATTCAGACGATATCCGGCGCGATCCAACGCAGGTCCGACTTTTCCACCCTCGTCGCCGATCTTGTGGCATCCATTGCATCCATACTTGGTCAGATAAATCTGCTTGCCGACTTCCACGAGTTTCGCAGCCGCATCGGGCTTGATGTTCATATCCGGACGCGCAATATTGACGCCCTTGCCCGGACGCGTGGTGAAATTCGTCACGGCTGCTGTCGCTTGATCCAGTTCCTTTTTGGCCTGTCCCATCGCCTGCATTTCCTTGGCGTAGGCGTTGTCGTCGACTTCCACGCCCTTCTTGTCCGCCTCGTCGCTGGCCTTCTTTTCCGCTTCCTGGGCAACCCGCTCAGCTTCCTTAAATTTCTGGTCGGCAGTCTGCAGCGCAGACTGGAGGTCTTTCTTCCGACCTTCCACATTGAACTCCAACTTCTTTCCATGGAGCGACCGCACATAGCCCACAATACCCCAGATCTCTTCCTCTGACAGCGTGTACTTGAAGGTAGGCATGGTCGGGACGGCGAATTCATCGTCGCCGATCTTTTCCCCGCCCGGTCCCGTGTCCTTCATATCGCGGGAAATGGTGTTAAAGATTTCCTCATCCTTAAAGGTGCCCATTTCTTCTTTATTGGAGAGGTCCTTGGGCTTGGGGTCCGCCATGGACGACCAATTGAAGCCTTCGTTCTGTTTTCCCGTTTCGCCGTGGCAATGCATGCAATAGTGGGCATACAGTTTCTTGCCCTTTGCGGATTGTTCGTTCTGAAACATCGAACAACCCCCGGCTCCAACGAGGCCAGAGAATCCGACGACCACTGCGACCGCTCCAACTACGCGTATTCTTCGCCACGCCCTCATGCTCACGACCCTTTCTTTAAACGTCTCACGAGGACCAACTCAAAGCCCAGCGCTAAGGCCACCGCGAGTAATGCATACATGTACGGCGAATAGTCCGGCGGCGCATCGGCCCGGAAATACCACCAGGACGAAATGGCTTTTTCAGACCCCTTTTCCTTCGGCTGGCCGGTCTCCATCTTCTTACCGTCCCAGACGGCAAACGCGATGCTGGCGAACTGCCCGAGTTGGAATTGCGTATCCTCAGCCAGATGCTCGGTGCTTAATGCACGAGAGAAGACCACTTTCCAGACCCCGCCCTGGTAGACGCCGTTGGCTTTCACATCCTGGTGGGCATGAGGCTTCAGCGTTCCGAAGCCCTTGGCCCCCAGATCCGAGCCTTTCCCATCCTTGTTCTTCCAGTACCAGATATTGACCGGGCCGCCTTCGACCTGCGCCATGGGTTGACCATGGGCAAAATGGGCCTTGGTTCCACCCACCATGAATTCGAGCGCTGCAGCATCCTCAGGATCTTCCGATGGATCGGTATACTCCAGCATGATGGCGACGGTCGTCCCGTCATGCAGTCCACGAACCTTGACGCTCTTGGCGGTGACCTCGGTGATACGAACCGGCCAATGCACTTGAGGAGACATTGGGAATTCAGACACCGCCGCGGTCGCCCAGGCCGCTGCCGTCGGATCATCTGTCGGAAGGGATCCTTTCACGAGCGCGGCGCGCACCGACACGCTCTGCTGGCTATAGGCCGGCTGCACTTCGGCGGCCATGCACAGCCCCATAAAGCCGACGGCCCCAACCCACCAACTCGTTCCTGGTCTCCTCACTCGTGCCATACGCTCCCCTTAATTGCTCAGCAGTCCCTGATCGGGAGAAATTACTCGGACTCGTCCCATGTTCTGGGTTTTTGTCCGGCCCCATCGTATTCGCCCATAATGACTTTCCAGATGTCTTCATCCGACAGCTCGAGCTCCCAGCGCGGCATGGCCGTTTTCCATGGCATCCCTTCGACAGGAAGGCCTACGCCTCCCTTCTTGATACGCCAGAAGAGATAACTTTCCTGCAGCATGGCAATCGTCGTCGGATCTTTAAAGTTAGCCGGCGGTGGTGTAAATCCCGCCGCGGCGAAACCTTTTCCATCGAAGTTACCGTGGCATGGCGAGCAACGCGAGGCGTAGAGCCCCTTGCCATAATTGATATTGTCCAGCGTCTTCGGAACGGGATTGGAAAGACCGGTATACTCGCCAGGAGGAGCAGGGTGAATCGTGCGATTTTCACCCGGAGGTGCATCACTGGAGGCCGTGCTCCCGTACGTCTGCCATCCGACGAGCAAAGGGAATAAGGCCAACACGAGATACCGTGCTCCACTCAGTGCCCCCCCGCCTTCTCCGGTAAGGAAGCGCAGAATCGGGCCGAAGAACGCATCCTTCGATGCACCGCTAAGCGTGGCGAAGATGACAATCCCGGCGGTTGTCAGCATCAAGTAGAGGAAGATCAAGCTCGAAGGCAACGGCGCGGAATGCGGCAGATTCGGGACAATAAACTTCAAGAACAGATAAATGCAGACCGTCAAAATAACCGGTCGAACGAGTACGCCTCCCATAACCACCCTCCTCTACTTCACCGACGACTAACGAGCCTGCGCCATCGTCAACGCGCCGGTATCAGCCGCTTTGACCGGGGCCGGTGTGGCCCGTGGCAAGTCCAATTCACCAGGACTGACACTGATCGGCTCTCCACTCATCTGTTGCAGAAACGCGATGACCGACAAAATTTCGTTCTTAGACAGACCGATGGGGTTCTTATTGATATACGGCATCCGCGCGGGGTACTCCTTCGGTACTCCCTCGTGTCGGTAGTCCAGATACAGATACGCTTGCGGCTCTGTCAGGCTCTCGAAAATGAACTCGCGGGAAAGTTTGGCCCCGATGCCCTTGAGATCCGGACAACGTGCCGACTCGCTCGGGCCGATGGAGTGGCAGAGCGCGCACTGGCCCTTGCTGAAGAATATTTTCTGCCCGATCGTCGCCATGTCCGTCGGCGTCTTGATATCGGCGATATTGATACTTTCTTCAGCAGGCGGCAATGAAGCCATCTGAGGAACAGCCAGAGCGACCAATGAAAACAGTCCCAGCACGATCGCCACGAAACCAAGGACCCGAATAAATTGCCCTTTGATGAACAGGAGGATCACTGTTCCGAGTCCGACGACACAGAGACCGATTAACTGCAATTTGACTACTTCACTCATAAGTCCTCAACAAAGGATAATGATCACGACCCACCCCTGGTAGCCAGGGGAAGATCTCCTTCCCGATCAGACCTGACGTTGTTCCTGAGACACCTCGGTGTTAAGCCCATCCAGCGTCGGCGACCCGCCGGCCATCGCCGGAATGGCACCAGGCTCTACCGACCCTTTGCTACCGGCAGCAGCCTTGGCCTTGTCGCCCATCGTGGCAACCCAGAAAATAAAAGCCACCAACATACAGAACAGGAACGTGTTGAGCGCCATGAGCGCGGCCGCATAACCGAGCGCGGGAGAAAACGCGTATTGGGAGGAATCGCGCATCACACCGTAGATGTGCCAGTGAACGCGGGATGAAGAACGCGCATAGCCCATGAGGGTCATGAGCAGGATGACCATGACCGCGTTCAATACCAGCGCATAGCCGGCGCGTGGTGGCATTCTTCCCCACACCATTTCGGTGGTGGTCTTGGCGCTCTTGAGAAGGAGCGCAGTGAGCGGAGTAATCGTCAACATCACAAAGATGACGATACCCACCTGGGACGTAGAGAAGTAATTGATACGGATAATGGCGGGAACGAAATAGCCCCACACACCGAGCACGATGACCGCAATGGCTGCCAACCCGAGCACACCTCCCATCAGAGCCTTGGCGGCCTTAGCCCATCCGGCGGAGTCTTCCTTGCCCGCACGCCAGTACATAATGAAACTCATGAATGTGACGAGAACCATGAGGTTCGATACAGTCATCTTGGCCGACATGACTCCGAACACGCCTAACAAGGGATGGTGCGTACCGCCCATTTTCTGCGCTTCTTCCAAACTGGCGACCAAAGAGTGCGGCGTCATCCACACGGCCAGGCAGAGCAGAAGAATGATCAACATGGCCATGATCGGCTTACGATACTGAGATTCAGATCCCGGTATTCGATGGGTGATCCCGAGCCAGAAGTAGTAGTTGGAACCTAGGAAGAGCACACCGATCAACATCGCCTGCAGGATGAACAACCAGGAGAGGAATCCGCCCATGAGCGTGATACCCATTTGCTGGTTGTACTGATAAATTTCCCGCATCAACCAGTACCCGGCGAACGGAAGGGGCAGGAGACCGAACACGCCGATAAAATTCCCGACATATCCCATCCAATCGTAGTGATAACGCTCTTCCTGGCTTTTGGCAGACAGGTACCGGATACCGGCATAGGCGCCGCAAATATACCCACCGAGCACCACGTTGGCGATCAAGCGGTGGATGTTCACGGGCCACCAGGTCGGATTCCACGTCGCCGCCCACGCCCGGGCGAAGTCGCTGCCTTCGGCGAGCACCACCGGACTGGCCTGGAAGGTCGCCCATGAGTTCGGCACAATCATGATGAAGAACGCAAAGACATTGAGCAGGAGCCCCAGGAAAATATGGAACTTCTTGCCATTGCCCTCCGCCATCGCGTCCCAACCGTACCAGTAGAGGTACAATGTGGCCGTTTCCACAAGGAAGAGACCGCAATAGACGAGAAAAGACGGGAAAAAGATATCCGTGAGATAGGCCATCAACTTCGGATAGAAACCAATGAGCAGGAATAACAGAATACCGCCGAACAGAGCCGTCGTGGCGTATGAAGAAGTCAGGAGCTTAGTAAACTCTTTCGCCAGTTTGTCGTAGCGCTTATCGCCCGATTTCCAGCCGACGATTTCACACAACCAGGCAAAGATCGGCACGCCAAGCACGAAGCCGGCGAGCAGCAAATGGAGCTGGGCGATGACCCAGACCAGGTTACGACTACCGACATACGGAAGATCCCTGTAGGCGGTCGGAGCCTGAGGGGCGGCCTCCTGCGCGAGAGCCGCATCGGGCAGGCCCATCCCTACGAGTACTGCCGCACATCCGGCCCAAAAGGCCAGATGGCCTGCGATGTGGCGCCCATGATTGGTGACGATCTGACCCTGGTTCATCATTGTTCTCGCCTCGTCATTCGCCATGATGTCACTTGCCGCTTCCCGCCGATTTCCCGGCTGTTGATTGCGTAGGCTTACCGTCGCTCTTGGGAGTACCATCCTTGACACCGGCTTTGTCTTTACCGCCCTTCTGTTTCTCTTTTTCCTCTTCTGCCGTTCGCTGTTCGATCGCGGCAATCTTCAGCTCTGCGTCCTTGAATGCCTTCTCTCCTTTTGAGAGCGACTTTTGAGCATCGAAGGGTGGAGCGACCGCCTCGGTCGCAGGCTTACAACATTCATGCGGGTGTGGGGTGGAGACCGGAAGCACAGCCCAGAATAGGATACTCAATACGGCGCCCGCGGCCGTAAAGGCAGTCAACATCAAACTTTGATCGGCGGGCACGCGAATCATATCCCAGCGCGAGATGAGATCTTGGTACGTGTCCCCGGCCTGTTGAGCGCCGGCAGCACGTCCTTCAACCAGCTTCCCAAGAATCGAAAGGCCGACATAGGTCAGCGCCAGGAGAACCACCAATGACGCACTGCCCCAGGCCGTAAATTCCAGACCGATTCGCTCCGCGACCGGCATGTGCTTGAGCATATCCATATCCAATATGGATTTGGTGATGGAACGAGCCAGATCGGTCGCGCCGCCCTGCACTACCCACAAGAACGGAAGATAGATCGCCCCTGCCACCGCAAAGCGAACCCACAATCCACTACCCAATGAAGCAGGGGGCTCCAGCCGCAGGCGTTCCAAAAACACGGTACGAGCCACCAGGCCCAGCGACCAGATGTCGACAGGAATGGCCAGCAGGAACAATAACGGCAGCCCGATCCCTTCTCCGAAATGAAAGCCGACGCCTAGCGAGATCACGAAGAATGCAAAGACGCTGACCGGAGTCATGAGCAACATCAAGAAGGTAATGCCGAGTTTCGTCTCCAGATGGATCGTCCCCATCGCCATAAACAACATGGCAAACGCCATCTTGATCGGCAGGGCGGTCCAGCAGGCCGGCCAGAGAATGCTAAGCCCTAATTTAAATGACGACATCGTCTCTCGACCAGTCATGTGCCCAAACCCCTCCGCCTATTCGAGAAATTCGCGGTTGATGATTGCCGCCACGGTGAAAATCAAAATGCTCGCCATGACCACAATCCATCCGATCAAGGCGATCGGTCGTTTAAAAATGTTCCGTTCCGGATCGCGATCAATAAAGGGCAACGCGGCCAGCAACGCCATGAACGCACCGGGCAGAGCGATAGCACCGAGGAACTGCCCGAACTCGCCGGCAAATACTTTGAGACGCAGCAGCTGGAACAGGAAGAGGAAATACCATTCCGGCTCCGGATGGTAATCTCCGGGATCGGGCGTCGCCTCTTCGAGAAGCACAATCGGCTCCCAGAACGCGAGGCTACAGATGCACAGGAAAACCGCCACCATCCCGACAATGTCTTTCCAGATTTGACGGGGGAAGAAATAGTCGGTCTTAGCCTTAATTTCTTCCACGCTGCCACGGAACGGTCCGGCAGGGCCGGCCTTACGGAACAGGAAGAGATGGAGTCCCGCCAAACCCATCAAGGCTGCCGGAAGGACCATGACGTGGATGACGAAGAAGCGACTCAGCGTCATTTGGCCTGGTGTCGCGCCGCCCTTCAGGAAGCGCGCCATGAAATCGCCGAGGAGCGGCGTCTTGTCCATGATCTCAACGCCGACCGTCGTGGCCCAGTAGGCTCGTTGATCCCACGGCAACAGATAGCCCGTAAACCCGAATCCCATGACTATGCCGAAGAGGGCCAACCCGACCAACCAGATGAGTTCGCGCGGTTTTTTGTAGGCGCCCCAGAGAAAGACTTGGGACATGTGGGCGAACACGCACACGACCATCGCCGTTGAACCCCAGAAGTGATAGCTCAACAGGAACCAGCCGTAATCCACCGAGTGGATGATGTACTGGGTACTCGCATAGGCATGGTCTGCGGTCGGCACGTAATAGAACATCAACAGAATGCCAGTGACCGCCTGCATGATAAAAATAAAAAGCAGGACGGAGCCAAACACATAGGCCCATCGCGACCCTCCGGGGACGGGTTCGTTGAGCATTTTGGCTTGCAGAGTCTTCAGCCCGACGCGTTCGTCGACAAAGGCGAAGACTTTTTCAATGGCTGAGGGCTGAGTGGTCGTCGGCTGCGTAGTCGTATCCATTTAGACAATCCGAACCTGGGCCTTCGTGCCCGCCTTGAATTCCATATCGATAATGGTGATGTCGCCCGTTGCAGTAACTTTGATCGGGAGGGGATCCAACGCACGCGGAGCCGGCCCATCGAGGACTTTGCCGGCCGCGTCATAGATGCTCAGGTGACAAGGGCACAGAAAGACGGGCCCGAGCGTCTTATGCGTTCGCCACTTGAAACCGCACCCCAGATGAGGACACTTGCCGGAATATGCGATGTAGGGCACGTCTTTCTTATTGGTCCAGATGACCTTCCCGGCCGCGTCGTGAAACTCCATGTCTTTACCCTGATAAATCGTCTCCAACACCTTGGGAGTCGCCTTCAGGACCCAGACGTTTTTATCGATTTCCTGCTCCGGCATGTAGGCTTCTTTAATTTTTCTCTTGTACTTGAACTGCACGCCGACGTCATCTTGCTTGATTTTTCCGGAGTTGCCGATCTTGAGCCATTGATTGTCGAAGGGGGAATACATCGGCT
>CABVRO010000046.1 GCA_902500715.1 uncultured Nitrospira sp.
GATCCGACATTTCCTCCATCTCCCGCATGTTGTGGGAGGTGTAGAGAATGCTGAGTCCGGTGGCCTGCCGTTCTTCCAGGAGGATCGCGCGGATTTTGTGCGCGATGTCCGGATCCAGGCTGGCCGTGGGCTCGTCGAGAAACAGCACCTTGGGCTCTGTGAGCAGCGCTTTGGCCAGGGTGAGCCTGGTCATCTGCCCGGACGAAAGTTTGCGGGTGAGCTTGTTTCGCCACTCGCTCATCTCCAGCTTCTTCACCATGTCATCGATTCGGCCGGCAATGCTGGACATCCCGTACAACCGAGCGACGACGCTGAGATTTTCCTCCACCGTCAGAGAATAGGGCAACGAGATGTACGTGGAGGAAAAGTTCACCTGCTGAAGAATCGCCTCCCGATTGGTCTGCAGGTCGAGTCCGAACATCCGGATCGAGCCGGAGCTGGGTGTGACTAAACCCAGCATCATTTGAAACGTCGTGGTTTTTCCGGCGCCATTCGGGCCCAACAGCCCGAGAATCTCACCCCGACCGATGTCGAACGAAATCCCGTCCACTGCCGTGAATCCGCCGAAGCGTTTGGTCAGATTGCGCACTTCGACCACCGAGGGCGACATGAAGCAAGTAGTCCCGTGGATTAAAACGACAAGAATTCTGTGAGTTTCTCAGGCAGATGGCACGTCTCGCACTTCCGGCTCAGGACTCTACCTTCATACTCGGTTTTATTATCGTGGCAGCGGAAGCAATCCGCCTGCGCCCGCTTGTGCAGGACGGAACCTTCCGGATGTTCAGGTTTCCAGGGTCGGCTATCGGCCGACACGTGCCCGCGAGGAATCACGATAGGGTAGCCTTTGATCGGCCGTTCGTGCACGACCGCTGCGTGACAGGTCGTGCAACCTTCGCCCTGCCCTCGCTGCCCGAACGCGTCCATATGCTTGCGATGGCTCATGACCAATCCCACATCTTTCACAGGCGCAGGCAGATCACGAGCCGCAATCTCCGACACCCGAAGGATGTTCCGATGACAACTCAGACACACATCTGAATCGACATGCGCTTGCAAATTGTGAGGCTCGGTCGGTGTGCCGAACAGATAGATTGCCACATCCCTGGTTCCATGCCAGGCCTTGTCTTGCAACCAACCGGATACGCCGGGCCTGACATGGCAGGCCACACATTCAACTTCCTTATGGGAGGATTTCAGCCAGCTCTCATAGGCCGGCTGAATGGTGTGGCAGCTGGCGCAAAACTTCGGATGGTTGGTCAGCGGAACCGCAACTCCCCCTACTGCCACTGCGCCGGCCACGATCGCTCCGAGCACAATGACGGAGGATTTACGCATCGTCTCGTTGGGGTTTGGGAAAGTGGCGGATGATCAACGCCGCGACACCGGCGACATCGTCGGGGTCGAGAAGCGGGACTGAGGTCTCGACCGGCTTATTGGACACCACAGCCAGCAGACCGTCCTGCGACACCGGCACCTCGCCGATCTGGTCGCGAACCACCACGATCTTGGGATACCCTTCGCTCCGCCAGCCTTCAGCGAGGATCAAGTCGTAGGACGCATCCAGATACCGTTCACGAACATCCTCGACGTTCATATGGTCCGACACATCGGCGAACATGGCCAGGCTGCTCTTGGAAATGATGACCACACTGCTCGCCCCGGCTTGTTTGTGCCGCCAGCTGTCTTTTCCTTCGGTATCCAGATCGAATCCATGCCCGGCATGTTTGACGGTCGCCACCTTATACCCCGCCCGCACCAGTTCCGGGATGACACGCTCGATCAGCGTCGTCTTACCGCTATTGGATCGTCCGACAAAAGATAAAATCGGCACGGACATGAACATGTTCCTTTCGCGGCTCAACAACAGGAAGGACGATGACCGGTCGATGCCATCGGGGCCGCTTGCTCCAGCCATGCCGATCCACTGAGAAGCTGTACGGTGACTGAGTCGCCGGGATTGATCCGTTCCACCTCGACGGGAATGTCGATCAGACAATTGGCTTTGACCATGGAGGTGAGAATGCCTGACCCCTGATCGCCGGTCGTCCGGACTTTGAAGACGCCGTCTTCCCGCCACAACACCCCGCGGAGAAAATGACGGCGATCGGTTCGCTTCGAAAACTTCTCCTGAAACACCGCCTCAAGCAACGGACGCCCATATCCCCGCGCCCCGGCCAGCTTCAGCATGGCAGGCCGAACCAATTGCTCGAAGGTCACCATCGAGGAGACGGGATTTCCCGGCAACCCAAATGCCAGTTTGCCTTGAATCTTTCCGAACGCAAGGGGCTGGCCTGGCCGGATCGCCAACTTCCAGAAATTCATTTCGGCGCCTAAATCCCGAAAGACCGCTTTCGTGAAGTCGTAGTCGCCCATCGACACGCCACCGGAGAGCACCAGAATATCGGCATTCAGTCCGTGCGAAATCTTTTCCTTCAACGCAACCGGCGTGTCCCTCGCAATGCCCAGCAGGATCGGCACGCCACCGGCTTCCTGCACCGCAGCGGCAATTCCGTAGCTGTTCGAGTTGATGATTTTCTCTTCGCTGAAGCGCTCATCGAGATCGGCCAACTCATCGCCGGTCGATAAAATCGCGACTCGCGGCCGCTGATAGACCAACACGAAAGATTTGGCCAGAATGGCCAGCATCCCCGCTTCGCCGGAACGGATTGTCGTTCCTTTTGGAATGATGCAATCGCCCTTTTTCACATCCTCACCCTGCGGCCTGATATTCGAGCCACGGGGTTCCGGCTTGAAGACGCGCACCGAATCGGGCGTATGTTCAGTGTCCTCGACCTTGAGTACGGTATCCGCGCCCTTCGGAATCGGCGCGCCGGTCATGATCCGGATGGCTTGGCCCCGCCCCACGGATTTGGTGGGCATCTTTCCGGCCGGCACATCCTCGATCACCGTCAACGTGACCGGCTTGGAGATTGGATGCTCCTGCTGAATATCCTCCGCCCGCACGGCGAATCCGTCCATCGCAGAATTGTCCCACGGCGGATTATGGCGCTCGGCAATAATATCCTCACCGAGCACGCGCCCCAAGGTATCCAGGATCGAGATCTTTTCAAGCCCCAGCGGAGTCGCGGCGTTCAGCACAATTCGCTGAGCCTCGTGGAGCGGAGTCAATCCGGTTGTCGCATCGGGAGCTTTCACTCGTCACCGTCCCATCAATGTTGCTGACGCGGCGCCAGCTTGACCAGCGATCCGCTCTTCTTGCAGAACGCTTCGACCTGGTTGGCGATATCATGATACGCCTGCGCGGTCGCCGAATCGGAATTAAAGAGCGCGAACGGCTCACCCGCATCGCTCTGGGTCACCACATCAGGGTCCAACGGAATCCGTCCCAGAAAGGGAACGCCCATATCCGAAGCGGAGGCTTCCCCGCCGCCCTTGCGGAACACATTCACTTCCTTGTGGCAGTGAGGGCACTCCAGTCCACTCATGTTCTCGACGATACCGATGATCGGAACTTCGCTGTCCTTGCAAAAGGTGACGGACTTACGGGAGTCCAGCAACGCCACTTCCTGTGGCGTCGTGATGATCACGGCTCCGCTGACGCCGCCCAAGAGATCGATGGTCGTCACCGACTCATTGCCGGTGCCGGGAGGAAGGTCGATCAGCAGGAAATTGAGATCTTGCCATTCCACCCCCCCCAACAGCTGATTGATGAACTCATACTTATAGGCATCGCGCCAGATGATCGGATCATCGGAGTTCTGCAACAGGAACGACATCGAGGCGATCTTCATGTTGTAGGCTTGAAACGGAATGATGCCGCCCGACGTGCTGATCTTCAGCTTCTGCCCTTCCGCCCCGACCATTTTCGGAATGTTGGGACCATGGATGTCCATGTCGCAAATCCCGACATGCCAACCTTTGAGTGCGAGGCTGACCGCCAGGTTGGTGGTGCAGGTGCTTTTCCCCACGCCGCCCTTGTTGCTCATGACCAGGACCTTATATTCGATCCGTTCCATGCGTTTCGCGACGAGCCACCGGCTGTGGCCTTCCTTGTCTTTCTGACAGGTTTCATTCTCGTCGCAAATGGCGCAGGCCCACATATAGGTGCAGGCATCTCCGCCGCTATTGGAACCGGGCTGCGAAATGACGTTTAACTCGCGTGGCATTCTAGACTCCTCATCAAGCGTAGATCATGATCCGTGGGACAAACATGTGCGTTCGTCACGTTGCTGATTTCTTCCCTGCGTTACCCTCGACGACCAGTCGGCACACCGACATACTCACTATCACCGCCGCCGGACGACATGGACGGTCCCGGCTTCCCGAGGCCGGGACCCGCCGTGGCAACTGCCGGCACAAGCGCCTCTTCAGGAGCGTCCGCTTTCTTCTTGTTGAAGATTCCGGCGCTCACGATCCCCACCTCATAAAAAATGTACATCGGCAACGCCATCAGGCACTGATTGAAGGGGTCCGGCGTCGGCGTCAGAATCGCGGCGAAGATAAACGCCGCGAGGAAGGCCCACTTGCGATATCGTTTCAGCAGTGGGGCGTCCACCCAGCCGAGTTTGGCCAGCAGGGTAATCACCAACGGCACTTCAAAAATGAGACCGAAGACCAGAAGAAACCACAGCGCGAATCCGACATATTGCGCAATCGACAATTGCGGAATGAATCCGGCATTGACGCCGTACGAAATCAAAAAGTTCAACGCAAACGGCAACACGAAGAAGAAGGAAAACATCAATCCGAGATAAAAGGCCAACGTGCTGAGGATCACGAACGGGCCGACGAATCGCCGTTCCTGCGCATGCAAGCCGGGAACGACGAAATGCCAAAACTCCACCAAAATGTAGGGCGTGCCCAGCACCAGCGCAAATAGGCCGGCGACCTTGACGTTCTGCCAGAGTGCTTCAGCCGGTGCGAGAAAGACGAAGGGAACCGTGGGAAGGTCGGTCGGAATCCAGGCGAGCGATCCCGGCACGAACATATTCTGCAGCGGGATTCGAATCCACTTGACCAGCGTATCGGCATAAAAAAAGGTGCCGACAAAAATAATTGCCGTGACGATGACCGCACGGGTCAACCGGACCTGGAGCTCAACCAAGTGCTCCATGACCGGCATTTTTTTATCTTCAAGCGGCTTAAAGACCGTATCTTGCAGCCACTCTTGAAACTTGAACCCGTCAGCCATTCACAATCGCTTTCAGCAGGAGGCCTTCAGCCATCAGCCGGAATTGGCCTGATAGCTGAAAGCTGTCCGCTGGTTGCTGTCTATTTCGGGTTGACGGCTACGAACAGATTGTTCCCCTGCCGACTCAGCAGGAGCACAACCATTTCGTCTTTCTTCACCTTGGCAGATGCCTTTTGGTAGTCCTCAAGGCTCTTGACTACTTCGTGGTTGACCTCTTGGATGACGTCGCCACGCTGCAACCCTGCAGACTCGGCAGCGCTGCCGGCTTCGACCGAACTGACCACCACGCCGCTGGTTTTTGCAGGAATATTCAACTGGCTCTGCATCGCGGCATCGAGCATCTGGACACGCAAGGACGCCAGAACATTGTCCGGCGGCTTCACGGTCTCGGTCTGAGGAGCGGCAGGACCCGGCTCCCTCTTTGCGAGCACTTCATCCGACGGCCGCTCAGCCACCTTGACCTTCAAGATCTGCTCTTTCCCTTCGCGCAGAATTTTGATGTCGGCGTCTTTCCCGACGCCCATGCGTGCCACCAGGTTCCGCAATTGGCTGACGCTCTGTACCTCTTTACCATTGAAGGCAATGACCACATCGCCGCGCCGCATGCCGGCCGAATGAGAAGGCCCATTCTCGTTCACGTCGCTAATAAGCACGCCTTTGCGCTGCTCCGGCAACTTGAAGGATTTCGCCAGCGCCGGGGTAATTTCCTGAATCGCCACGCCCATCCATCCGCGCACCACTTTCCCGGTCTTCGTCAAACTCTCCACGATATCGGTCGCGATGCTGCTCGGAATAGCAAAGCCGATGCCCTCGGACCCGCCGGTGCGGGAGAAGATCGCCGTGTTAATGCCGATCAACTTGCCCTGCATATTGACCAAGGCGCCGCCGGAATTCCCCGGATTGATGGCCGCATCGGTCTGAATAAAGTCTTCGTAATCGGCAATCCCGACGTTCCCGCGTCCCAGCGCGCTGATGATGCCCAGAGTCACGGTTGAACTCAGGCCGAACGGACTGCCCACTGCAAGCACGACGTCTCCGACCTGCAGTTCATCATAATCGGCCCACTTCATGGAAGTGAGATCTTTGGCTTCAATCTTGATGATGGCCAAATCCGTCTTCGGATCGGTTCCGATGATCTTGGCTGGAAATTCACGACGGTCCGACAGAGTCACGGTGATTTGCGTCGCGCCTTCGACGACGTGGTTATTCGTCACGATATACCCGTTGGGATCGAGGATCACACCGGATCCGGCGCTCTGCTCAGGGCGATGGGGACCGCCACCTGGAGGGCTGGGAGGTCCACCGGGACCACCTGGCGGTTCCATACCGGGCGGCTCATCACCGGGGCCGGGAGGCGGGCCACCGAACGGTCCTCCGGGAGGAAGCTGGCGACGGCCTTCACGACGACCCTCCCCTCCACCGGTGACGGCAATGTTGACGACCGCAGGCGTAACCGCCTTGACGATTTCTGAGAATCCCTGCGCGAACGCCGGGGGGACACCCGCCGCTTGAGCCTGAGACCCGGGCTGCATTCCGCCGACTAAAAGCGTGGCAGCAATCATAGGGATCCCTGCCAGCACGGACAGCACTTTCCTGCGCCGATGTCGATACGTCATGTGTACTCCTCTGGAAGCCTGAAAATGAGGGACCATCCTCCGCGCCATCGTGAACGAATCATTCTACACTAATCACAGAATCGCCTTCAAAGAGGAAAAAGCGAGGTCCGATACTGGCGGACAGGAGTCATGGCCCGGGCAGCGCGGCCAATTCCAGCGCCCGCTGTTCGACCCAGGCTCGCTGAAGATTCCCGGCCAATCGCGTCGTCGCCTGCTCCATCGACACCACACGAAGCGTGACAGGGGCGCCTTCATAGGATGGCGGCCAGATGCGTCGCTCCGGATTCTGCGGTCGCAGATAAATCACCGGATACCACTGAGAAATCCCAGGCGCCGTGGGGCTGTCCAACGTCGCCATGGCTCGCCCCTCCGCACGGAGAAGCTGCCGACCTGTTCGTCCATCAAGGAAGGCGGCCTCCGCGAGCGACCAATTGTCACGACGGAATCCGGGCTGCAGGTGGGTCGTCCAGCCAAGGAACAGCGAGACCGGATACTCCTGCTCCGTACTCGAAAGGATCACGACGAGGACAAAATCCACACCCTGCTGCCCGGCAAGGTCGATCCAATTCGGAGGAGGCGCTCCGACCGGAATCTCACCGAGATTCACCACGCGTTCAATAACGATGGGAAAGCCCCGATTGACCTGCCCTCCGAGCGTCACAGCCAGTCGTACCTGAGCTTCCTCAGGCAAGCCCGGAGCAGCCTCCGGAGCCGACCGATCGGCCAGCACGACCAGCGCGGTTCGAAGCGGACGTTGCACCGGCAGCGCGGGGCTTGTTGATTCGTCCGCCCCGACCGGAGAGACATACTGATTCAACCGGCTGGGCGGAGTTGCCACGGCGCACCCGGCAAGCAACAGCGCCCCGACCCACCACATGAACCTGTACTGTTTCCGCCTCACCGCAACCTCCTGACCAGAGAGCTACGCCTGGGCACCTACAGTCTATGAGACTACGATCACCTCCGGGCGATGGCGCTGTCAAGCCCGGCACCCACGGCTTGCATTTCGCCCCTCGCTCAGATACCGTGGGCCACCATTCGCCTTCAGCAGACGAATCGATGCCGTCTCACTCCGACACGAGGCTGTCCCAACGTGACACCGTGCTCGACTCAGACGCCTTCTCTTTCGATCATCATCCCGGCCTATAACGAGGCGCGCCGTCTTCCACTATGCCTAGAACGAATCATTACCTATCTGGATCAGCGCGGCCGGACCTATGAAGTCCTCGTCGTCGATGACGGCAGCCAAGACCAGACCGCCCAGACCGTCGAATCGGTGGTCCATCGCTGCCCACACGTGCGACTCATTCGGCTGTCCGAAAACATGGGCAAGGGCGCGGCCGTCCGCCGTGGCATGCAGGCCGCGCGTGGCACGTATCAATTGTTTGCGGACGCGGATGGGGCCGCACCGATCGAAGAACTGGTGCGACTGGAATCGGCGCTTCTGGCAGGAGCGGATCTCGCCATCGGATCACGGGCGCTGGCGTCCCACGATCCCACTTTCACCGTCCGGGCACGGTGGCATCGAAGCCTGCTGGGAACCGTCTTCAATCACATCGTGCAACGCCTGGGTCTTCGCGATATCGCCGACACTCAATGCGGGTTCAAGCTGTTTCGTCGATCGATCGCGCAGGACCTGTTTTCCGTCGCCTGCGTCGACGGCTATGCGTTCGACCTGGAACTGCTCTACGTTGCGCGGCAACGCGGCTACCGGCTTGCGGAAGTCCCGATCAATTGGATCGACCAGCCGGGCTCGAAAGTCCGCCCCTGGCGCGACGGGTTGGTCATGCTGCAAGAACTCCTGGCCATCCGGAAACGTGACGCACAAGGGCTCTACGAGCCCCGGCTTCGTCCCGCACCAAGCGCCGTCGAACCGGCCTTAGCTTCCGTCGAACCCACCCATTTTTAGCCGCCCCATCCAACCGATCATCCCTTCCGTCTCACGATCACCACCTTGTCATCGGCATAGATCGTCCTCCAGGCATGATGCGTCTCCAGGGCCTGCGCCAGCGCGCTGCCCCGCTGGATCAAGCCCCAATCGACCGCGTACCGATCCAACACCGCCAATCGGGGTGAATTCTCGCGATTCAGGTTCGCATAATCCTGAAAGATGCGCCGGTCGCCGATCCGCCAGGCCGGCATACGACCATCGATGAATATTTTCTCGCCGGGAAGCTGCCAGAGTAGAAACCCGCCGTATCCGTAGTCGTTATAAAGCCTGGTTCCCGCATCCTGCCGATGGCTCCGGATCCATCGCACCGCTTCAATCGGATATTCCGTCTGTTCCAGGTACACGTCCGGCGACTTCCCCGATAACCAGACATGCTCCAGATGTTCGCTCCCCAACGCATAGAGGGTACCGGCCGTCCCAATGGTCAACAAGAGCAGAGCCGCCGCCGCCTGCGTCTTCAGGATCGGTACCCAACGAGCGCACGAGGCCACCGCCAGTGCGAGCAACTCCGCCACCAGCGGGAGGCTCACGATCAGGAACAGCGTGACGTTCCGCCAATGCCGTAGCGACAAGCCCAACATGAGCAGCAGCAGAACCCATCGAACCGGTTCTACTCGGCGATACCATCCGGCCATCAAGCACGCCAGCACGGCCAGATACATCCCGTAGGCCTTCCCCGCCCACCCCTGGAAAGACACCGGTTGCCATTCCCGTAACGTCTCGATCATGAACCGATCGGTCAGAGACTCATAAATCTCCTGATAGAGACGCCATCCATAGGGATTCAGGAAGGTGACCCCCACCGCAATGCCCAGCGCCAGCGCACAGCGGCGAAGATCGCCCCAACTGAGGACCGGCTCATCGAGCGACGCGGCGACCGCCGGCCATGCGGCGCCTAGCTTCATCATGAACGAGAGACACAACAACACACCGGACAGAAACAGTCCCGCCGTAAACCCGCCATGCAGGTTCGCCCAGAGCAGGAACAACGGAGGCAGTCCCCAGACCCATGCCCGCCGTCCACCCTGAACGTGACGCCATCCCCACAACAGAATCGCGATGCCGAGCAGACTGACCAGTTGCGTGCGCGCGCCAAGAAAGGGTAATGCCGCCCAAAGGCTCGCCACCATGGCGACTAAGCGATATGTTCGATGCACTCCGGCCTGCGATGCTGCCATCCACCAAGCCAGCGCCGTGACACCACCAAAGAACAGAATGAGCCCCAGGCCACCCCACGGGTGCATCACACGGTAGATCCCCGCCAGCAGGCCATCGGTCAACCAGGCATGCTCGATCCACCGCCAATCCGGCATGGTGTGGGAGTAGGGATCGGTCTCCGGCAACCGCCAGCCCTGGGCGACCAAATCCAGCCCGGCGCGCAGGTGCCATCCCAGGTCCGGCTCTACCAGTGGCTGCAGCGTGAGATTCAGAATGAAGCCGACCAGAAGACAATCGAGCACGAGAACGATCAGGCTAGGAGGGGAGGGATCTGCAAAACGAACCGGTTCAGCAGGCATGATTCGGGATGGTCTGCAGGGATGATCTGCCGACAAGTAGATTGCCGAGGACCAACCACTCCACCTGAGTCCGCTGGAAGCAGCGCACCGCATCTTCCGGCGTACAGACGATCGGCTCCTGCACATTGAACGACGTATTCAGCAGCACCGGAACACCCGTGCGTCGCCCGAACGCTGTCAGGAGATCATAAAACCGCTGATTGGCCTCACGCGTCACCGTCTGAACCCGGGCCGTTCCATCGACGTGCGTGACGGCCGGAAGGAGTCCTTTCGCCGAGGCCTTCACCCGCACGGTGAACTGCATGTAGGGCGATGGTGCCGGCAGTTCAAAGAACTCCTGGGCCCGATCAGCCAGTACCGAGGGAGCGAAGGGTCGAAACGACTCCCGGCATTTTACTTTGCTGTTGATCAACTCCCGCATGTCTTCCCGCCGCGGATCTGCCAGGAGGCTGCGATTCCCCAGCGCGCGAGGCCCCCACTCCATCCGGCCTTGATACCAGAAAACGAGACGCCCCCGTGTCAGCTCGGCGGCAACCCGCTCGTAGAGCTGAGCATCCGTCAGGGACTCGGCCACCAGGCCTGCTTGCGAGAGCGCTGCCCGACAAGCAGCTTGATCGAATTGTGGCCCCAGGTACGCATCGGGCAAGCGGCACCTTCCCGCCTCCCCTTCAAGCCTCGCCGTCCACCACAAGGCCGCCCCAAGCGCCGCACCCGAATCGCCGGCGGCCGGCGGCACATAGACATCCTTAAACCCGAGTTCGGCGCGCAGCCGTCCATTGGCGACACAGTTATAGGCAACCCCGCCTGCCAGACAGAGCGAGTCAGCCTGCGTGAGGGAGCGCAAGTGGCGGCCGAGATGCAACAACGTTTCCTCCAGAACCACCTGGGCACTGGCAGCCAGATCGCGGTGCCGTTGGGTGATTTCATCCGTCGAACGCCGCGGCGCGCCGAACAGGCGAACGAATGCCTCCACAAAAGAGCCGGCCCTGGCGAGATGAAAATCGAGCAGTCGGACATTGACTTCAAATCGACCTCGGGACAGCAGTCGCACAATATTCTGACGCAAAACGGGAGCAAACGTCGGCTCCCCGGAGGATGCCAGGCCCATCACAATGTATTCGTCCTGATCCGGGCGAAACCCGAGAAAGGCCGTCATCGCCGCATAGAACTGCCCGAGCGAGTGCGGAAGCGGGGTGCGATCCAGCACGGTAATCCGACTCCCTTCCCCTGTCGCCATCAGGGTGGTATCGGCCTCGGACGCGCCATCCACCACGAGAATCGCCGCCCGCTCGAATGGTGACACCAAAAACGCACTGGCCGCATGGCACACATGGTGATCGAGAAAGACCGGTTGGATGGCGCCGACATCCATGCGCCTCCTCAGCTCCTCCCGCAATCGAAACAGTTCGAACCACTCCCGGCTGACTCGTTCCAGCGAGCGAGTCCCCTTCACTCGAAACAGTTCCGGGGACCGTATCATCGCCGTCAGGGCGAGCCACGCGCGCCGTCCGACCTGCCAATATTTCCAGGGGACGGCAATGGCTTCGACATCGCGAAGTGCGACTCCGGCCTCATGCAGGCAATACTGCATCGCCTGCACCGGCAACGCCGTCACATGCTTCCGACGAACGAAACGCTCCTCTTCCGCCGCCGCCACAATGCGACCGTCGGAAACAAGCGCCGCCGCCGCATCTCTCATATTGGAGAGGCCTAACACCAACACGATGAATACCCCTCCCTTCCGGTCATGATCCGACACACAGGCGGCGGTAGAATAAACGAGGCCCATACGCGTCGCAAGCCGCACCGGCATTCGGTTGCAATGCCCTCTCCTTTCCTGTACCGTTCCTGTTTCAAATACGGCGTAGAGGAGGCCCCGGCTTGAAGACGCACCGCGCACTCATTTTTGGAATGCTCTTAATCCCCGTGCTGGCTTCCACAGGCTGTGAAAGTATCAAATCTCGTTTTTCCCGGCAGACACTGCCGGATCTCGGCTCTCCAGTCCCCCTCACTGTCTACCTGGACGTTGATCCGTCGATATCCTCCGCCAAGACCGAATATATCGACGGCTGTGGGCGGCTCCGGCCGTTCTCCATCGGCCCGACCGTAGAAGACATGCTGATACAAGCCGCCCATCAGACGTTTCGCGCGGTGGTGCTTCCCGGCAGTCATGGCAGCGCCGGAAAACCGGATGTGACGGTGCGGATACGCCTGCTGGACCCCCGCTTCAAGATTCGACCCGATGCGCTCTATGACCGTGCCCCCGCCGAACTCAGCTTGGATGCCCTCGCAGAATTCGTTGATGCATCAGGCGCACCGCTGGGCGAGCGGCCCTTGCAATCCACACGCAAGGAGCGGCTGCAGCTTGAGCTCACCCAGCAACGCTGTGACTACATCGTTGATCCCCTGCTTCAGGACGCATCCACCGTGCTGGCCACGCAGTTCATGCAGGAAGCACGTGTGTTGCTTGACCCCACGCATGCTGCAACGGTCGCGGCCCCGCCCGCTTCCGTCTCGCCGACCGAATCCTCCCAGAAACCGGCTGGCATCGTCCCTGCCAACGCAACCACCACGATGGCATCCCCGTTGTCATTTAAAGCCACGCTTCTCGATGAAAACAGCAACGTAATTCTCGAAGGCGGCGAACGAATCCGCGTACGGGTCGACATCGTCAACACCGGCTCCCAGGCGGTGCAGCCCGTGACTGTTCATCTCGCCGGCCCACCGGCGTTGATTGCACAATTCCCGGCTACGAAATTATCCACGGGAACCATCGAGACAGGCGGCTCCAAGTCCCTCGAGTTCATCGCCACCCTGCCGCAATCGCTGAACCCGCAGCAGGCGGAATTTCAAGTCTCCCTGGCAAGTGGAACCGGACAAGCCGTTCCCGTACCTCAGACATTGCTGGCCTCGGTACGGCCGACCGGCATCACGACCGACGATGTGGATCAAGTTCCCACTCCGACGGCCGGGGGACAGCGATCGGACGACTATCTGTTGTCCATCGGCATCAGCGGTTATCGCGAGCAGCAGATCGGCGCGCGTAAATACGCCGCCCTGGATGCCGAGATGGTCGCAACCTATCTACAGGCGCTGGGCGGATTGCCCAAGAATAACGTACGGTTGTTGCAAGACCGGAGCGCCTTACGCCCCGATATTGAGGAAGCATTGCTCGATTGGCTTCCGTCAAAACTCACGCAGGACTCCCTCGTCACCGTGTACTTCGCGGGGCAGGCCGTCGTCTCTCCCACCGGAAACACATTTCTGATTCCCTACGATGGCTCCTTAGGATCAACCTCCCGCCTGTATCCGCTTAAAGATCTGGAGGCGGCACTGGAACGATTGAAGGCGAAACAAGTCCTGTTCGTATTCGACGGGACCGTTCTCAAAAACGGCAGTGCGGGGCAATCCAAGGTCGCGGTACCGAAATGGACGGGAATGAGCGGAAAGGTGCGGCACCTGATCGGCGCCACGGGATTCGGAAAGAGCCTGGAGTCCGACACGTTGCGCCATGGCTTGTTCACCTATTACCTCTTGCGAGGCCTTCGTGGCGAAGCAGACCTCAATCGGAACGGGGAGGTGACGATCGGAGAAGTCACGGATTACGTCAACCGAAAGGTCCCGACGGCTGCTCGCAATACCTTCAAGCAGGAGCAACAACCGCAAGTGTTCCCTGTACTTCAAACCCCGGACAAGGGGATGGACGTGGTCCTTACAAGACCATCGACGATACCCGCGACCGACAACAAACCCTGAAGCACCTTCAATTCCTGCCAACAGCCTCGCCTGAACCACAACGACCTGTAGTCAGCATCCGGAGAAGGAGGGACGGTCGTATCTCCCGCCCGTTCCCTACACGGATTCGCAAACGGGCACTTCCCAAAAGAGAGGGGGCGTCGAGGGTACCCTCGACGCCCCCTTCGGTTCAGCCGATCGGCCGAAACTCGCGACTACTCTTCTCCACCCTTGCAGAAGCTGCGCTCATAGTTGATGATCGTCCACGCTTCTTCTTCGGTGATAGCCGCAGGGATCAGGGACACCATACCGGTGCCTGCGCTGCCGTTCTTGATCACCCAGAACAGCTCGCCGTCTTTCCGCTTCTTGTGGAACTTACAGTTGGTGAAGTTACGCGGGCTGGGGTTGAGGATCGCGCCGGCAGGGCCGTCGCCTTTTCCTTCTTTCCCATGGCAATTGAAGCAGGTGCCTTTGCCCTCATACAGTGCCTTGCCCTTGGCAATGCTTTCCGGGGTTGAGGCAACCGGGTTCTTCATCGCCTTCGCATCCGCCATTTGATCCGGTGCAACACGGGGCTTCAACGGATCCTTTTCCTCGGCTCCCACCACCGCCACAGACAGCAAAGTGACGGCCGCACACACTCCAACTAACTTAGAAAAATACCCCATCAGAACTCCTCCTTTGTGTTGAACCCACCGCGTGAACAACGACTCGCTTATCCTGGACGGCATGAAAAAAAGCGTATGACAAGGGCGACAAAACAGGCGAACTATAGCAACGCGTTTTCTGTCTTGTCAAGGGAACTGGAAGCCTCCTTGCCCGCTCTTCACCCATACGATCTATGAAGAACTCAAGGTGCGTGCCAGGATGAGCAGTGAGAAAAGCGACTGAAATTGCAGCGATTCTAAATCCTCAGGTCTCGGGCTCGTACGTACCACGGTCGAAACGTGACACCTTTGCGCCCCAGAGATCCCCTGCGCGCCCCAGTCGTACGAGCGAATGGAACCGGCGGAGTCGACCGGCGATACTGATTTATGGAGAGGTGAACCGCAGATGAGTGGATGGGGATACTCAAACCGGCCGCAGACACCGGAACACTACCCGGTCATAAACCTGAACGTTTGAGGACGACATCGCGCACAACCTTTCCGCTCGGCCCAAATGGCTTTTGCGGCTTGCCGTTTAATTCCGCGCGGACGCCGCCGGCATTGCCGAGCGTCACCGTAAACTGGTCCTGCGCCTTCCACTGAGCCTTTTCACCAGGGCGCAGCAACGCCTCCTGAGGACTACCGGAATCGACCTGTACGACCACCCAACTCAACTCGGTGGCATCAAGATTCAGCACGAGCGGACCATCGGGCCCGGCAGGTCCATCGACGGAAAGCCCTGCCAGAGGACCATCGGACCCGGAGAAGGAGGGTTGAGCGGCCACCGGCTCCGGCTGAACCGGCGCCGACTTGACCGGAGGAGCGGGAGGAGACGGCACCACGACAGCCACCTTTTCCTGCGCAGGCCTTGAGGGAACGGCCACGGGCTCAGCCGGTTTCGTCGCCGGCGGCGCAATGGGAGGGGGAAGTTCCAAACCCTGACGCGGCACCTCGCGGACATCCTTAGCGAAAGGCGCACTTTTCTTGCTGGGCGTCGGCTGATCCGATCCGGGACGCCGCACCAATGTCGAAGACTGTTCCCGGCTCAGCAGAAACACCAGCGTAGCCATGGCGACGGCAATGGCAATACCCACGGCCTTGCGATTGGCTTTCCGGCGCCGGTCCTCTTCGACTTGCCGTTGCCGCAACCGCTCCCGCTCGCCCTGTTTTTCATAGAACGCACCGGCGGACTGCACAAACCGATGGATGGCATCTTCTTCGTCGAGCCCCAACGATCGCGCATAGGAGCGCACAAAGCCGCGCGCGAAGACTTGGTCGGGCAACTTGGCGAAATTTCCCTCTTCGAGCGCTTTGACGAAATCTGTGCGAATCCTGGTCTTCGAGGCCACCTCATCGACCGTCAGGCCTTTCGTCTCACGCACCTGCCGAAAAAATTCACCCACTGATTCCATGATATCCGCCTATGGTTTGAGCTGACCGAGAAGTTCCTGCGCTGCGGCTGCCTGTTCTCCGCCCTTGTCTAAGTTTGAGACCTTTGCGAGAGCCTCACGCGCCCGCACATCGAATCCGAGTTTGTGATACGCGCGCGCCAACTCCAATTGAAGCATGGCGGGAGGGACGTTCGGCGGCGTGACGGTCGTCGCGTCTTCCAACACCTCCATCGCTCCCTGTAGATCGCCTTCGTGCATCAAGGCTTTTCCCAAGTGGAAGCGTGCCAGATCCGGCGTCGGATACAACGGATTGCTGAGCGCCTGTCGATACGCCGCGATGGCTTCTTTCCAGCGATCCTGATTGGCGAGCACCTGCCCAAGGTAGGTGTTTGCCTCGGCATAGTCACCGTCGATACGAATGGCCTCACGGAAAGATTCCTCCGCTAACTTGAACCGTCCCTGCGAGGAATAGATATGTCCCAACCCATAGTGCGCATCCTTATTGTCGGGATTGAGCTTCACCGCCTTCTGAAAGGACACATAGGCCTGCTGTTGGTCGGAACTCAGCCGGGCGACCCCTTCCTGATAGAACCCTTTCGACTTGCGCAGGTTCTCCTCGTTGGCGCACCCGCTCAACATCCACACCCCCAGGAACAACACCACCCAGCCCGACCCCGTGCCGACAGAAGCGGTGTGCGCAGCGTGACCCTGCTCGCAGCGAGTTGTCATCATGCCTTAATGTCCTCAAAGTGAGTGAGCCGCTTGAATTCCTTGAAACGCGCCTCAATCTCTTTGTAATCCAGGATCCTCAATCGGTCAAGGCTAAAGGCTTCTACTGTAAACGAGGCCATGACGCTGCCGAAAATGATGGCTTGCCGCATTGCCTCGGGAGACCGGTTTCCGGTCGCTGCCAGGTAACCGAGAAATCCTCCGGCGAACGTATCGCCCGCACCGGTGGGATCTCTCACATCGTCCAGCGGAAACGCCGGCGCCCCGAAGACTTGCTTGTCGTTGAACATCAAGACGCCATATTCACCGCGTTTGACGATCAGATGCTTGGGGCCGCGCGCGAGAATCTTCTTGGCGACCTTGACAAGATTCGTGTCCTCTCCCAGAGCCCGCGCCTCGCCGTCGTTGATGATGAGAATGTCGATGTGCTGGAGCACGTTCCAGAGCGCGTCACGCTTGCCGTTGATCCAGAAGTTCATCGTATCGCAGGCAACCAGCGCAGGACGGTTCACCTGTTGCAAGACGTCGAGCTGCAAATTCGGGTCGATATTGCCCAGGAAAAGGACCTCCGGCGAACTGTACTGAGCGGGAATCTTGGGGCGAAACGTCTCAAACACGTTCAATCGGGTATCGAGCGTCTGGGCTTCGTTTAATTGGTGCGAATAGGCCCCCTTCCAGCGGAAGGTGGCACCCGGCCGCCGCTCCAGGCCGGTCAAATCGATCTTTCGGCTCTTCAGGAACGCCACGTGTTGCTCAGGAAAATCCTCCCCGACGACCGCAATCAGATCGACCGAGGTGAAGTAACTCGCGGCCGTGGAAAAATACGTCGCCGATCCTCCGAGTACTTCGGTGACCTCGCCGAACGGCGTTTTGACGGTATCCAGCGCCACCGATCCCACTACCAATAATTTACCCATGCTTCACCGTTTTCCTTTCCGCGTCCGCACAAAGGGAGCAATCAATAAATTGAGCCGTCGCTTCGCCGTGGCAGAGATGCAATCCGGCGCGGTCACGATGGCGGTCCGAAGCGCTTCATGACAGACACAAGTCCGGTCCGGCGCCAGCTTGGGCACCGCTGCCTTCAACAATTGTTTAGCCAGCGCGACATTCTTATGCAGCGTGGCCAGAATGGCCTCGACCGTGACCGCCTCTTCAGTGTCATGCCAGCAGTCGTAATCCGTCGCGAGCGCGACGGTCGCGTAACACAGCTCCGCTTCACGGGCAAGTTTGGCTTCCGGCATGTTGGTCATACCGATGACATCGATCCCCCACTGCCGATACAACCGGGACTCCGCTTTGGTCGAAAACTGGGGGCCTTCCATGCACACGTAGGTGCCACCGCGTTGAAACCGCGCCCCCACAGACCGCCCTGCCTGCTCCAACACATCCGCCACCGACGAACAGACCGGTTCCCCGAACCCGACATGCGCCACAATGCCCTCATCGAAAAACGTCGAGACTCTGCGTTTCGTCAGATCGATGAACTGATCCGGCAATACGACGTCGCCGGGACGGATGGATTCCTTCATGCTGCCGACGGCGCTGACCGAAATCACTTGTGTCACCCCGAGCGATTTCAACGCATAGATATTGGCGCGATAGTTGATGCTGCTGGGACTGAGCTTGTGCCCCCGCCCATGGCGGGAGAGAAACGCCACCCGGATGCCACCCAACACCCCGACCCGAATGGCATCGGACGGCGCACCGAACGGGGTTCGAACGCGCACTTCCCGAACCCGCTCCAGTCCTTCAATGTCGTATAACCCGCTGCCGCCGATAATACCGATTGCGGCCTGCCCGGCCTTCTTTGATTCAGTCATGCGGTCGATTCCTGTTCCATGGTAAACGACGGGTACGGCAGTCCCTCCGGCCGTCGAGGTGCTAGATCCTGTATAAATGAATGAATCATCTCCAGCAGACGCCCGGCCACATCCTCCGAACGATCCTGCTCAGTGAGCTCACACCAGCGCAAGCCGGGTTCCTTTCGAAACCATGTCAACTGACGCTTGGCGAAATGTCTGGTATCGCGTTTCAACAGGCGGAGCGCCTCAGCCCGGTCGTATTCCCCAGCCAGATAGCCGGCAACCTGCTGATACCCCAACCCCTTCATTGCACCCAACTCCCGCCCATACCCGTCGGCCAGAAGCCGTTCGGTTTCCTCCACTACGCCTCGCGCAAACATCGAATCGACTCGTTCGTCGATTCGTCGATACAGCTGCACACGATCCCGATTCAGTCCGATAAGGAGCACCGAAAACTCCTGCTCGGCCAAACGATGCTGCCGCTGCACATCCGACAGGCGCTGTCCCGACAAATAATGCACTTCGAGCGCCCGCACGATTTTGACTTCGTCGTGGGGATGGAGCCGCGCGGCCGATTCGGGATCGATACGCGTCAATTCACCGTGCAAAAAATAGCCGCCCTGCGTGCGGGCCTCCTGCAACAAGAACGCTCGATAGCCTTGATCTGCGCGCGGGGCATCGCACAATCCATGAATCAGCGCCCGCACGTAGAGTCCTGTACCGCCGACGATCAACGGCAACCGGCCGGCACCATACAGTCGTTCGATCTCCTGCATCGCCAGCCGGCGATACTGTCCGGCGTTAAACGGCTCGTCGGGATCGACCAGATCGATAAGGCGGTGCGGCACGCCCTGTCGCTGCTCCGGTGTCGGCTTGTCGGTCGCAATGTCCATCCCGCGATAGACCTGGCGCGAATCCGCCGTCAGCACATCCGTATCCAGCGCATGCGCCAGCCGAAGGCCGATCTCGCTTTTTCCCACCGCAGTCGGCCCGACCAACAGCACCAGGGGTCGCGACACTCGCTGCGATTCCGACAGTCGCACCATCCCCGCACTCCCTTTTCCTATGGGCGATCGAACAGGCGAGCCAATTCGCCTCCCGAGAGACGGAAAGCCACACGGCGGCCGTGCGGACAGGTCATGATCGACCCCTCGGCAACCCAATCCTGCGCCAATTGCTTGATCTCGGGGAGCGCCATCGCCCGACCCGCCCGAACCGCCCCGTGGCACGCTAATGATGCAAGGATGGGCTTCACCTTCGTTTCCAGCGATGAAATCGAATCCCACTGTTCAAGATCGTCGATCAGATCTTGAACCAGTGCGGCCAGGTCAGGATGGCCTAACATCACCGGCAGACTGCGGATTAAGAAGGAGGAGGGCCCGAACGGTTCGATGAGCAGCCCGAGTCCTTCCAATTCCGTGAGATGGCGCTGAAGGATGAGAGCCTGTTGAACGGGCAACTCTAACGGTTCCGGCAACAACAACGGCTGGGAGGGCAAGCTCGTGCCCTGCCAGGCTCGCAACAGTCGCTCAAATAAGACCCGCTCGTGGGCCGTATGTTGATCGATCACTTGGAGTTCATCGCCCACTTGCGCAATCACATAGGTGCGGTGCATCTGGCCGAGCGGAACAATATCCACGGCCTCGCCCGATTGATAAGGAGTGCCCCCCTCCCCGACAAACGAGGTTTGGCTCTCAGCTGAGGGAGTCGGCGGAGCAGGCACGTTCACGCATGCGAATGATGGATGCGACAAGGCTACCGGCCCGACGCCAGTTTCCTCGACGGGAGTCGCAGCGTTCGATACCCCGTTACCGTCCGGGTGCGCGTGAGCGGCCCCTGCTGTCGACGATTCGATCTGAGCGCGACCGAGTGTATGGCGCACGGCAGAACGAACCAACTGGTGGATCTGCTCAGTATCGGCAAACCGGACCTCTCGCTTGGTCGGATGCACGTTGACATCGACCCGTTGGGGCTCGACATCAAGAAACAGCACGAACAGCGGAGCATGCCTCTTTGGGAGAAACGAACTGTAGCCGTCCACGACCGCATGGTGCACGGTGCTGTTTTTGATAGGCCTGCGATTGACGAAGAGTTCCTGCGGCGTGCGCCCGGCGCGCGCCCGCACCGGATCGATGATGAAGCCCTTCAGGGATAGGCCGTTCTGCTGAACATCGACGGCCAACGCCCGGTCGCCGAATGCGGCGCGATACACCTGCAGCACACGATCGCGAGGCGAGGGCACGGCCGGCAACGCGAAGACCTCATAGCCGTTATGAATCAACCGCACGTGCACCTGCGGCGACGCCAGCGCAGCCTGCTGCAGCACATGGCTGATATGGGAGAACTCTGTCGTGGTCGATTTGAGAAACTTCCTACGGGCGGGCGTATTGTAGAAGAGTTCCGAGACCTCGATGGAGGTCCCTTGAATCGCCGCGGCATCCTCGACCCGCGTAATGGTTCCCGCCGTGAGCCAGAGCTGCGTGCCTACCTGTTCCTGCCGGGACAATGTCGTGAGCCGGACTTTCGACACGGCTGCGATGCTGGGCAAGGCCTCGCCGCGAAAGCCCATGGTCCGAATGGCGCCGAGCTGCTGA
Organism: uncultured Nitrospira sp.; assembly: GCA_902500715.1. Lineage (GTDB taxonomy): Bacteria > Nitrospirota > Nitrospiria > Nitrospirales > Nitrospiraceae > Nitrospira_A. The sequence goes on from CABVRO010000046.1 coordinate 21,135, forward strand.
TCCGATTGCAATTTACTGGTGGCGTGCCGCTCGAACGCGAGAGAGGCATCGCGACGGGACATGCCGTCACCGTCGTCGGTGACGCGAATCAGACCGAGGCCCCCGTCTTTGACCTCGACGGTGATCGTGCTGCTGCCGGCATCCAGGCTGTTTTCGACCAGCTCTTTGACGACCGCGGCCGGACGCTCGACCACCTCCCCTGCCGCAATGCGGCCGATGACATCGCTTGGCAGAACCTGAATCTTTCCCACACTACTCGCTATGTCCATGGGAAGAAACGCTCCCTGAGATTCGAACCGAGGATGAGCGGATGGAGAGAGGACCGTGCAGCAGGCCCAAGGTCATCGAATTTCGGCCATCTTCGCTTTCGCGAGCTTGGCTTCATCCGACGTCGAATATTCCTCGATGACCCGCTTCAGATATTTGCGCGATTTTGCGGTATCGCCGGTTTCGGCGGCAGACAAGCCCAGTTTGAAGAGCGCAGCGGGAACCTTCTCGTTGCCCGCATACTCGTTCACAACGTGCTCGAACGACTGCATCGCTCGAATATAATCCTTCTGGCCGTAGAAGGATTCTCCAAGCCAGTAGTGCGCGTTGGGCGTCAGTGAGGTCGAGGGGAAATCTTTGATGAACCGCTGAAACCCGCTCACAGCGAGATCGAACTTTCCGTTGAGGTAGTCGTTATAGGCGAGATTGAAGGCCGAGGTCGGCGTAATCGACGGCACCCCGGGCATGATGGTCGCCGGCTCAATGGGCCCCGACGGCTTCGAGACACGCGCCTGACGATTGGCTTCGGCGAGCGCCAGGTCCGATCGAATGGAGGCCGATTGGACCAGTTGGGTTTCTTCAATCTTAGCCAAACGTCCTTCGAGCTTCTGAAGACGGGCCAACGCATCGTCGAGCCGCAACTTCCCCCCTTCCGGCTCCCGAACGCGTTCGAGCGATTCCAGTCGCCGCTGCATCGCCTCGAATCGCTTCTGTTCCTGATCCTGCGCCCGGGCGATGATCGAGACCTGGTCACGGATCTCCAGGAAATCGGCGTGTTTCGCGCACCCTGCCAACACCAGTCCGCAGGTCAGCCCCGCCCCTATTTGCAATGCCTCCACGAATCGGAGCTTCATCGTCAGTGCAACTCCTTTAGTTGATTCAGTTTGTCCATCGCCTTATTGGCCTCCGGAGATTTCGGATACAGGTCGATAACCTGTTTGAGCGCCGAGGCGGCTTTCTTTCGATCTTTGAGCGCCAGATAGGCATAGCCCTTCTTTAAAAGGGCAGCCGGCACTTTTTCGCTGGCGGGATGATTCAACTGCACTTGGTCATACGCATCGATGGCGCGCGAAAAGTCCTTTTTCCCGTAATAGGACTCGCCGAGCCAGAACCGCGCATTGGGAGCCAGATCCGAGTGAGGGTGTTGCAGGAGAAATTCCGCGAAGCCTTGGCGCGCCCCGTCCAAATCGCCATCCTTAAACCTGGTCAACGTCCGCTCATACGACTCGCGATCCGCCATCAGAGCTGCGCTACGATTTTCCGAACGAGACATCGACCCGCTCGACGGGACGGGAGACGACGTCGGCGGCGAGACGGCTTCCGGCGGCGGCATGGCCTGCGACTGTGCAAGCGGCGCCGCTTCCGCAACGGCCGGCGCCTGCTCGGCCCGTTGCGAGGCGCTGACGCGCAAAGCCGACAGATGCTGCTCGACCTGTTTCAAGAACGCGTGTTGATTTTCCAAGTTCTTGTCCAGGGTCTGGATTTGAGTCTGCACATGACCCAGTTCGCGCGTCGTCTCATCGATGCGGCGCTCATGGTCGTCCTCACGGGACACGAATTTTCCGCCGGCATTTTCCAACGCCTTCGCCACCGAGGCCACGCTCCGGTTCACTTCGTTCAAGTGTTCCGCCGTCACCTTGTTGTCCGCCTCGATTTTCCCCGCCAATACATCCGTCCGTTTGTTCAACGCCGCCGTGTCCTGCTCCAGCGAAGCGGCCAGATGCTTCACGGCCTGGTCCTGCTGAACGACACGTTCCCCCAAGTTACCCAACGCCTGCTTGAAGTCTACTAACGCCTGATTGAACTTGGAAACCTGGTCGGCCAACACCTTGTTCTGCGAATCGAGTTGCGCCACATTTTGGGACCGCGTTTCGAGACCGTGCAACACCTTCTGCTGATCGTCCAGACGGGAATCGACTTTTTGCGCAAGCACCGTCGTGGTCTTTTGCATAGCATCCAGCACATTCTTCTGAATGGCGTCGATGTGGGCCGTGACTTGATCCAAACGAGACGTCACCGTCGCGAATTCCGCCCGGTTCCGGTCCCGCTCCGCTTTGAGCGAGGCATCTTGGTTCACTAACTGCTTTTCCACCCACTCCAACCGCTTGCTTTCTTCAGCGGAGCGTTTCTCGCTTTCACCGAGTCGTTGATTGACCTTCGAGTCCTGGGA
>CABVRO010000047.1 GCA_902500715.1 uncultured Nitrospira sp.
AGGAGACCGGAGTCGAACTCCCGTCCGAACGTGTTGGAATCGTGCCTTCCACAGCGTGGAAGCAGAAAGCCCGCAACCAGCCCTGGTATCCAGGGGAAACGATTTCTGCCGCGATTGGGCAGGGGTATGTCACTGTGACGCCATTGCAGATGGCCAGTGTCATCGGTACGGTGGCCAACGACGGCGTATCGATCAAACCGCGTCTGGTGCAGGCGGTGATGAACCGCGCGACTGGAGAACGAGCCGAATTCCCTCCGACGGTGCGCGGCAAACTAGCGGTGAAGCCGGCCACCATTGCTTTGATCAAGGAGGCGCTGGCGGATGTGGTCACCAAAGGAACCGCGACGCGAGCGAAGTCGTCTCTCGTCACGATCGGAGGAAAAACCGGGACGGCTCAAACGGCGGCGCTTCGCACCGGCCCGGAGAAGGATATCCCGAAAAAGTTTAGGGACCATGCCTGGTTCGTCGCCTTTGCTCCCGTGGAGGCTCCGCGCATTGCCGTGGCGGTCCTGGCTGAGCACATGGGGCATGGCGGATCGGCCGCGGCCCCCTTGGCGAAAGATGTGATTGAAGCCTACGTGAAGGCCTATCCCGAGGTGCTCAATGGAGTTCCTGCAGGTAGGCGGACGCAATCCGCTGACGCGCGACCGAAGACGTGAGGATTGATCGGGTGATCGACAGTCGAGGGTTAGATAGTTTCGACCTCCGTTTCATGGGGTTGATCGCGGTCATCCTGTCGGTCGGGGTGCTGTCGATCTACAGCGTCACGCATTCTCAGGACACCGCCTTTCCTTTTTATCTCAAACAGCTGGTGTGGATTCTGCTGGGCACGATCGCGTTCCTGGTGATGTACCTGTCCGACTATCACAAGATTGCGCGCCTGGCCTATCCGACTTATGCGGTGATTCTGATTATGTTGGCGGTCGTGTTGGTCATGGGTAAGTCCAGCCGTGGTGCCCAACGGTGGATTCCGATCGGGCCCTTCGCCTTTCAACCGTCTGAATTTGCCAAACTGGTTCTGGTGTTGGTGCTGGCGAACTATTATTCCCGGGTATCTCGCGCGGGGTGGCTGCATCGGGTGGTCCTGCCGGGTCTGATCGTATTGCCCGGCCTGCTGTTGATCCTCAAACAGCCGGATCTAGGGAGCGGGTTGAGTTTTCTGGCTGTGTACGCGGCCATGTTATTGATGGTCGGTGTGCGCTCGAAGACGTTGGGGGTGATTCTATTGCTCTCCGTCATGCTCTTCCCGTTTGTGTGGGAAATGGTCTGGGCGTCGCTGCACGACTATCAGCGGGAGCGGGTCATGGCCTTTGTCGATCCCGATTACGATCCGGGAGGAAAAGGCTATCATGCACTCCAGTCCAGAATTGCCATCGGCTCCGGGGAGTTGTCGGGAAAAGGTCTGTACGGCGGCACACAAAGTCAGCTGAAGTTCCTTCCCGAAGGGCACACCGACTTCGTGTTTGCGGTGTACGCGGAGGAATGGGGCTTTGTCGGGGTGCTGGTGCTCTTGGCCCTCTTTATCGCGCTGATATGGGTGTCGTTAGAAATAGCCGCGCGTGCGAAGGATACCTTGGGCGCGTTACTCGCGGCGGGTATCGTAGCGATGCTGTGTTTTTGTGTGGTCGTCAACATCGGGATGACCGCTGGAATGTTTCCCATTGTCGGTATTCCGCTTCCGTTGGTCAGTTACGGAGGAAGTGCGACCATCATGACGATGGCTTCGTTGGGACTGTTGTTGAACGTCAAGCGACGTCGGTTGACCTTGTTCTATTAGACCATGCCTGGACAGGGGCCGACTGGGTATGAAATAACCATGTGAACCGGATCGGTGCCGGACCGACGGCGAGACGAGAAAGAACCCGGACGCTGCGTCCGCGTTCGTCTGCCGATCCGACCGATCTGAGGGTAAAGGAGTGTCTATGGGTGTGGAGATAGCAATCAGTATAGCGCGGGAAGAAACCCGCGTCGCGGTACTCGACAACGGGGTCGTCACCGACCTCTATGGCGACCGCGCCAAAGATCAGGATTTCGTCGGCAATATCTACAAGGGTCGTGTGGCGAAAGTGCTGCCCGGCATGCAGGCGGCGTTCATCGATATCGGGTTGGAAAAAGCGGCATTCATGCACGTGTCCGACTTGTCGATGGATGTGGAGCCCGGAGATACGCTTGTCGATGGCGACGATGACGACAACAAGGACTCGGAAGTCCCTAAGCCCAAGCGGCAAAGCTCGAAACCGATTGAGGAGTTGCTGTCCGAGGGACAGGAAGTCATGGTGCAAATCTCAAAAGGTCCGATCGGCACCAAAGGCTCTCGGGTGACCACCTACGTGTCGCTGCCGGGCCGGTATCTGGTGTTCATGCCTACGGTCGAGCATATCGGCGTCTCCCGCCGCATTCCTCGTGATGAGGAGCGGGCACGTTTGAAAGAAATCATGAAACGGGCGCGGCGCCCCGGGTTCGGCTACATCGTGCGAACCGTCAGTGAAGGGGTCAAGGAAGAGGAGTTGCGTTCCGATGTCGAGTTCCTACATGTCTTATGGCAGGACGTATTGACGAAGCGTGACCAGCAGCCGGCGCCGAGTCTCTTGCACAGCGACTTAAGTTTGAGTTTTCGTGTCGTGCGGGATCTCTTCGGTCGTCGGGTGGACCGGTTATTGATCGATTCCCGCGAGGAGTACAATGCGATCAAGGGGTTCGTCCAACGGTTTTCGCCGGAACAAACCTCGCGGATTCATTTTTACGACAAAGAAGAAAGCCTGTTCGATTACTTGGGGGTGGAGCAGGAAATCGCCCGTGCGATGAGCCGCAAGGTGTGGCTCAAGTCCGGGGGATATTTGGTCATCGACCATACCGAGGCCATGACGGTGATCGACGTGAATACCGGCCGGTTTGTCGGAAAGCGCGATCAGGAAGAAACGATCCTCAGAAACAACCTGGAAGCAGCGCGCGAAATCGCCTATCAGGTGAAGTTGCGTGGGATCGGCGGCATCATTATTGTGGATTTCATCGACATGGAGCGGGAGAAAAATCGCGACAAAGTTTACCATGCGCTGGTGGACGCCATGTCCTCGGACAAGGCCCGCACCAGAATTTCCAGGGTGTCCGATCTCGGGTTGATCGAAATTTCCCGCGAGCGTGTGCGGGAAGATCTGCTTCGTTCGTTGTCCGAGCCCTGTCACTATTGCGACGGTCGCGGGTACACCAAGTCGCCGATGTCGGTAGCCTACGAAATTTTCCGTGAAGTACGACGTCTCGGCCACGAGATCGAGCAGCAACGCGTGATCGTTGGCGCACATCCTGCCGTCGCGCTGCTCTTGCAGGAACAGGAGCAACCGGGCGTCGAGGAACTCGAACGGCGCTATAGTGCAAAAATTCTGGTCACTCCCGACGATCGGTTGCATCTAGAGCAATTCGATCTGGTCGTGATGTAATCCGCCGAGCGATCGGACGTGACCGCTCCAAGTGGGTATCCTGCCGCTGAGCGCGGTTTTTCTCTAGTCCAACGGGTATGAGCATCGCACCGACGACGTGTGATGAGTTGAGACGATAGTGAATCATCGATCTCTCCGTCCCTGGTTGGTGTTACGCGCCATTCCTGGGGTGGGCGACGCCATTCTCCTTAAGCTTGTGCAGGCGTTCGGGACACCCGATGCTGTGCTCTCAGCGCCCCACACGGCGTTGGAGGAAGTCGGATGCCGGCCTCCGCTAGCCGAGGCGATTCACCGCGGGCCGACTCCGGATGCGATTCGGAAACTCGACAAAGAATTGGATCAGTTGCAGCGCCGGAAGGTCACGGTGCTGACGTATCTCGACACGCCATATCCCGCGCCGCTTAGGACGATTCCGGACCCGCCCCCGTTGCTGTACGTTCAGGGCTCGCTGCTGGAAGCCGATCGTCATGCCGTGGCGATTGTCGGCACGAGAAAAGTCAGTGCTGCCGGACGCATGGTGGCTGAGGAGTTGGCGCGCGACTTGGCAGAGATGGGTTTTACGATCGTCAGTGGTTTGGCGCGTGGAGTCGATGCGGCCGCGCATCGCGGGGCCCTTACCGGCAAAGGTCGAACGCTTGCTGTCATGGGCTGTGGACTGGATCGGACCTATCCGGCGGACCATCGGCACTTGCGTGAGACGATCGAACAGCACGGAGCCGTGTTGTCTGAACTTCCGTTGGGGGCGGCACCGCACAGCTATCACTTCCCGCGGCGCAACCGCATCATCAGCGGATTGTCGTTGGGCGTAGTAGTGACGGAAGCGGCTCTTGAGAGCGGGTCTCTGATTACGGCGAGATTAGCCGGTGAGCAAGGGCGGGAAGTGTTTGCGGTGCCGGGTTTTGTCAAAGCGGAGCAGAGTCGTGGCCCGAACAGTTTGATCAAGGATGGCGCCCGTTTGGTTGAGTCTGCGCAGGATATTCTGGATGAATTGTTGCCGCAGCTCGATCAAGCCTTCCGTGCGCGGTTGGCAGAGGGAGCAAGGACCGTCGCACAGCCGAAGGTGTCATTCAGCTTGGATGAAACGGTGGTATACGATGCCGTGTCCGTATTGCCTCAGCCGGTCGACGAGGTGATTCGGCGCAGTGGGTTGCCTGCCGCTCACGTGGCCGCGATTCTGCTCTCGCTCGAGTTGAAAAATTGTATTCGTCAGTTACCCGGCAACGAGTATGTACGTCTCACATCGGGCATGCATTGAGAGATTAGAGCTGACAGGAGCTCGATATTTGTTATAGTGAGTGTGGTAGTCTGGGCGCAGGTACTGAGGAACGTGGAGCCACATGGCCAAATCGCTGATCATCGTTGAGTCGCCGACCAAGGCGCGCACCATTACGAAATATCTCGGTCGTGGCTATTCCGTCATGGCCTCCGTTGGCCACGTCAAGGATCTCCCCACCAGCAAGCTGGGCGTTGATCTCGACAACGATTTCGAGCCCCAGTACGTCACGATCAAGGGTAAGTCGAAAGTCCTTGCCGACATTAAAAAGAAAGCTCAGGAAGTCGATACCGTGTTTCTGGCGCCGGACCCCGATCGCGAGGGCGAAGCGATTGCCTGGCACATTGCGCAGGAACTGCACGGCAAGGGGAAAAAGAAGGACGGCAAGGTCTATCGTGTGTTGTTTAATGAGATCACGGAATCGGCGATCAAGCGGGCGCTGAAGTCACCGGGTGAAATCGATATGAAGCTGGTTCAGGCTCAGCAGGCGCGACGCGTCCTCGATCGCATCGTGGGGTACCAGGGGAGCCAGTTGCTGTGGAAAAAGGTGCGCCGCGGCCTCAGCATGGGCCGGGTGCAATCCGTGGCCGTGCGGCTGATATGCGACCGCGAGAAGGAACGAGAAGCCTTCCGGACGGAAGAATATTGGTCTATCGTCGCGCTGTTGGCCGGCGACAATCCTCCGGCGTTTGAAGCCAAATTGCATTCCGTGAACGGTCAGGATACCGATATCGGCACGGGTGAGCGAGCCCAGCAGATCCTGGATGCCGTGCAGGGGAAGCCGTTCGTCGTGCAATCGATCGAGCGCAAGGAAAAGAAACGCAATCCGGTCGCCCCTTTCATCACGAGCCGGCTTCAGCAAGAAGCCGCGAGAAAGCTGCATTTCAGCCCGAAGAAGACGATGACACTGGCGCAGCAGTTGTATGAAGGCATCGAAATCGGGGCAGAGGGGCCGACCGGTCTCATTACTTATATGAGAACGGACTCACCGAGGATTTCCCAAGAAGCGACCGAAGACGCTAGAGTTGTGATTCGGGAGCGGTTCGGAGTGGACTATTTGCCTGCTACGCCCAATGTCTATAAAACCCAAAAAGCCGCGCAAGAGGCGCATGAAGCCATCCGGCCGACATCCGCGGCTCGAGACCCCGAATCCATCAGACAATACCTGGAGCAGGATCAGTACAACTTGTACAAGCTCATCTGGAATCGTTTCATTGCTTCACAGATGGTTCCTGCGATCATGGATGTGACGCGTGTGGATTCGTCTCCGGTGGGAACGCCGGATCGATATGTGTTTCGCACGACCGGCACCGTGGTCAAGTTCGCCGGCCATACGGCGGTGTACTTAGAGGGAACCGACAAGGAATTGCCGTCGCACAAGCCCAAGAATGAGCAGGAGGCGGAGGACGAATCAGATCGCCAGCTGCCCGCATTGCGCGAAGGTGAATCTGTGCATCTCGTCGCTCAGGAAGCCCAGACCTTGCCCGGGCTCGTTTCTAAACAGCATTTCACCCAGCCGCCTCCCCGGTACAATGAAGCATTGCTGATTCGAGAGCTGGAAGAAAAGGGGATCGGCCGGCCCTCCACCTACGCTTCGATCATTTCGACGATCCAAGACCGGAAGTATGTCGAGAAGGTCGAAGGGCGGTTTCTCCCGACCGAAACCGGGAGAACGGTGAATGACTTTCTGTTGAAGGGATTTCCTGATCTGCTGGATACGGAATTTACGTCCCACATGGAAGAACAGCTCGATGAAGTCGAAGAGGGCACCAAGCCCTGGGTTTCAGCCGTGCGCGATTTTTACACACCGTTCGTGAGGGAAATGGAACTCGCTCAGGGCATTCCCGGGCCGAAGGATATCGTCGAGCCGCCCACGAACCTGCCCTGTGAAAAATGCGGCCGCATGCTGGAGATCAAATGGGGACGAAATGGGAAGTTCCTCGCGTGCCCCGCCTATAAGGACGATCCTCCCTGCAAGAACACGCAAAATTTTGAAAAATTACCGGATGGGACGATCAAGATTGTTCCTAAGCTGGAAGAGACGACGGACGAGAAGTGCGAAAAGTGCTCCAGTCCGATGGTAGTGAAATCGGGCCGCTTCGGCAAGTTCCTGGCTTGTTCCGCGTATCCTGAATGTAAGACGACCAAAGCCATTGCTCTGGGGGTGAAATGCCCTCAGCCAGGGTGCGGGGGCGATCTGGTTCAGAAGCGTACGAAAAAGGGTCGCAACTTTTATTCGTGTGGCCGTTACCCGCAATGTGAGTATGCGCTCTGGGACCGCCCGATCAATAAGCCCTGTCCCAAGTGTCAGGCGCCTTTTCTTATTGAGAAGGTCAGTAAGCAGGCCGGCCGTTCCGTGCAATGCCGCAATGAAGACGAGTGTGGCTATCGGGAGGCCGGATAGTCAGCGCGTATCCGTGTCCCTTCCGCTGTTCGCTCGCTTCGATCAATGTCTCCTTCTCTCGCACGTGGCTCTCCTCGATTCCGGTTCGTTTCGCCGTCGATCGCTGGCGGGATCCGTGCTCCCCGATCTCGTCCTGATCAGAAGAATGAGAAGCGTTCTCGGCGATGTTGATAACCCGCCTCATTTCTACGTACTTCTCTTGTTGACAAGGGCTTCGAGAATCTCTAAGTAAGGTATACAATCATAAATAAGTCCATCGCACGTTGCGTCGGCTTCAACCAACAGGCCGGCAGATACCGCAGCACTCCAAGGCCGGAAGGAGGGAACTATGAAAGCCAAACAAGGGGTCGTTGAGATTCTGAATAAAGTCCTCACCGCGGATCTCACCGCGATCAATCAATATTTCGTCCATGCGAAAATGTGTTCGAACTGGGGTTATGAGCGGCTGCATCACAAAGTTCGAGAGCGTAGCATCGATGAGATGAAAGATGCGGACGAACTGATCAGCCACATTCTGTACTTGGAAGGGGTGCCGAATGTACAGCGTATGAACACGGTGCATGTCGGGGAAACTGTCCCCGAGCAGTTGAAGCTTGATCTCAAGGCCGAGCAGGAAATGCTCACCCTTCTGAGCGACGGGGTCGTGCATTGTACGAAGGTGGGAGACTTCACCACGCGCCACATGTTTGAAGACATGGCGAAGGATGTGGATGAGCACATCGACTGGATCGAGACCCAAATTGAGACGATCAAGCAAGTGGGGCTTGAGAATTACCTGGCTGAGCAGATTCACAAAGAGAGTTAAGCGAGCGCCGGCCCGGCGCGGGAATGGGAGTATGCATGAAAGCGAAAGAGGGCGTTCTCGATATTTTAAACAAAGTGCTGGTGAGTGAGCTCACGGCGGTGCACCAATATCTTCTGCATGCGGCTTTGTGCAAACATTGGGGCTACGGTCGGCTGGACGAACATTTCAGTCACCTGGCACAGGAGGAAGTGAGTCATTCCTCGGGCTTGATCGATCATATTCTGTACCTGGGTGGCGAACCGGAGATGGATCACCTGGACGCGGTTGCCGCTGGTAAGAAAGTGTCTGATCTGCTGGAGGCCGATCTGGCATTCGAGCGTGAAGACGCAGACCTTCTCCGCGACGGGATTGCCCATTGCGCAAAGGCCGGCGACTTCACGACCCGTCATCGGCTCGAAGAGATGATCGTCGATACGGAAGAGCATATCGACTGGTTTGAGACTCAGCTCTGCACCATCAAACAGGTGGGGTTAGAGCGATACTTGGCCGAGCAGATTCATCCCGAGAAGCCGTAGCCCTTGTACGCGCAGCTGGTCGGCCGGTGGGATCACCTAAAGTCCCGCCGGCCGGCTCTCCTTTCTGTTGTCGTCGTCCCCCCCCCACATGCTTTGCTGACCGCCCTGTCCGGGAGTCTGGATCACCCGCGCAGTCATTCTCCCCTCACTACTGCCAAGCAACTCGATCGTTCTGTATTTCAGGGCCATTCAGAGGGAGGGCACATCCACGTTCTCCAAGCAGTGAAGCCGTATGGTTGGATCCGGCCGTGGCCTACAGTGCTTTCTGCAGGGCGTGGACCGTCAGTCGATGCCCTGGGCGTGCCGGCCGTGATCGAATTTCCCTGGGAGAATGCCCGGTCGCGCGCTTGAAGAAATGGCTGAAAGCAAATTGATCGCTGAACCCCAGTGCTGCGGCAACTTCTGCCAACGTGTGCGCGGTTGTGGTGAGGAGTGATTGAGCCCGTTCGACCCGATGTCGTCTCATATACCCGGAAAACGATTCACCCATGATGCGGTAAAACAGATCAGAACAATATTTCTCTGAGTAGCCGAGGAAATTCGCCAGGACTTTGAGTGTCAATCCCCGATGAAGATTTTCGTTGATGAAGTGGGTGATGCGTCCGGCCAGCGTGTGTGTCTCATTAGCTGACTCGCTATGGGATGGCAGGGCATGGGACAGGTTGAAGAGATCACACACGAGATTGCGTAGGTCCTGTTCCGTCGTGGCCTGTTCAAGACGATCAGCCCATTGTGGTGACTGTATGCGAAGCTCGGACGAAAGGGTGCGGAGGCGATCGGTCGGGATTGTGAGGTCGTGCGCGTCGTGCATCATCATTCAACTCCATCAGTGAGGCCAATAGCCCGTATCCGGGTATGGACTGGTTTTTGTTGGACTCCTCAGAAGATTGAAAAGGGCATAGGTTGGTGACTCGATTGGTCGACGGTCGGATCAACGGTAGGAGCGGTGTCATTCGCCTCACCGAACGGCAGCGGCGCGAATTGGTCTTGATTGTGAAGCCGTGCACACAATGCGGCGGTCAGTATCGGGTCAAATTGTGAACCTGCCGATGCGTGTAAGGTTCGCAGGGCCTTGTGTACAGAAGTCGAGCGAAGGGCAATGCCGTCGAAGACGTCCGCAATGGCCAGAATTCTGGCGGCCAGGGGGATGTAGGCTCCGCGAAGTCCATAAGGATACCCGGCCCCATCCCATCGTTCGTGATGATGAGCGATCAGGCGTGCGGCCTCGGAGAGGAATCGATAGGGACTCAGGAGTGCGGCGCCTTCCCGGGGATGGCTTTGGATCAGGGCATAGTCATCCAAGCTGTGGGCTGCGCTCTCGTCGAGCAGTCTGCCGGGTAATGTGAGGAGTCCGATATCGTGCAGTAGGGCTGCATAGTGCAGCTGAATGTGCTGGGTTTCGGTTAGGCTGCTGACCTCGCCCAGCATGCGGGCATAGTGTGCGGTGCGCTCGCCATGTCCGAAGTGTCCTGGAATGAGAGTTTCGATCCTCCGCGTCAGGCGACGAAGTTGTAGCAGTCGGACAGCGTGTAATGATTCTTGGGGAAGGTGCAGTGAATCCAAGGCATCGAGCTGTCGGGCTATTTCTTGGATGAGCTGTGTTGTCGCCTTAATCGGCCATATCGATGGATGCATGGGAATCCTCCGAAACAAAAGAGCCCAAGATCGCCTGTAACGATCTTGGGCTCTGGGCTGAATGCCTCTGGCCGCAACGGGGTCAACGGATTTCTTCTAGCAGGATGCGGAAAAAGTCCGCCAACGGCGTTCTCGCATCGCTCAGAGGCTCACCGTACGGCACGAGTACGATTCGCCTCTTCGCTTGTTGCGGCCTTGCTGGACGGCCTTGTTGCGCATCCTGCGGGTTATTGTGACACCTGCACAGCGTATAAGTTGACGTAGCCTCCTGCGCAACAATCGAGTTTTTCCGCAGCCGCTAGGCGTTCATGACTCGTCTCCTCGCTTCCCGGCCATCAGCGGCTGCTTCAAAATCCACATTTCGTAGAGCGGGATAGCCATCATCGCGAGAAAGCTGCCCATCATCAGAGTGTCCCCCGTCAGCATCGTGAGCACAAAAATAGGTGAGACGTAGCTGATCAGCCAGGGGGAGAGCAGGTCCAGCGCTACGCCTCCGAACGAAAGCCATGTCAGCCAGACTTGCGTAGCATGGCTGGCCTGTGTGAGATAGAGGACATGAACGAGAATCATAAACACGACCGGCATGGTGAACAGGTGAAAGTGCGTGACCTCGGCCAGCTCCCGAAACGACATCGGTTCGCCGAAGGTCGCATCAGAGCCACGGTAGTGGTCGGCGATACCTTGTGGGCTCAAGCTGGTCATGCTGTGCGCCCAGAAGAAAGAAAAAAGAAACCCCACCAGCATCAAAAAGAGGAATTGCGTATACAACAACCTGATGTGACGATCCGAATCACGAAGGCGGAATCGAGCATTAAAATTTCGCATGTCAGTGCAGTGTCCCGGCGGCCTTAGTTGCCGAACAGGGTCCCCAGGAATCCTCGCTCGGCCTTCTGCACCGCGACCGTGTCACTGCCTAAGCCGGCCGGCTTCAAGTAAAACTCATCTACTAGGACCAGCACTCGTTTGACGCCGGCGTTCATCGACCGGACGGACATCGTGGCCCCACTGATGTTGATAATGTCTTTGTTGATTCGAATGGGGTCAGTGACAGTCTTGCCGTCATACTGGGAGTTGAATCGCTTCTTCCCGACCTCGCTGCCCTTGGCATCCCGAAAGACCAGCAACTCGACATCAGTGCAATTGCCTTTGGCATCCACACCGACCATATACGTCATGGGCTTATATTTGCCGATGGTGTTGTGGATCATCGCATACCCATCGATTTTGTCTCCGGTCTCTCCGATGTACAGATCGAAGGAGTCTTCCGGGAATTTCCAACCGATGCGCTGTTCGATGAGTTCTTTCTTGTCTTGCGCGAGGCGAATCATTTCCTTACGGACACGTTGAGATTTCGGGAGGATCGTCTTGACGGCCTCCTCCTCGGTCATGAACTCTTCGTATTTGAAGTCCTCGTCTTTCAAAAAGCGACGCAATTCATTGTCCCAGACTTTCTCCGTTGCCAGAGCCGGGACCGACGAGGTCATCAGCAACACGATGGTGATCAAGGTTCGGTACGCACTCACTGTACTGAACATCCGTGCTCCTTCAATTTGGTATTCAGGCGGTTCTGCACATCGGTCATGACGTCGGTCGAGGGCTCGGTGTCGGTCCATCCGAACAGGCGAGAGCCGCCGCGGAAAGCCCACCGTTGTCGCTCTTCGACGAAGCCGATTTTGGTGACGTCGTCCAGTCGTTTGACTGTCAGGGAAATCCGGGACCGATCTTTGCTGTCCCCCAAGTCTCGCTGGAGGGCACCAAAGGTCCGTCCCGGCATGGGGATTTCAAGCCACGCGGTATCGATCGCGCCAGCCGCCTTATCCTGCCGGGCGATCGCGCGATCCTTGACCGCGTCAAGCGCCGCCTCCCAGGCATGGTCGTAGCTGCAGACTGCAAAGCGTTCCTGCATGCCGCCCAGCGACGTGCAGGCGGCGAGAAGAGCGGGAAGCAGAAGCAAGCTGAGTGTGTGGAGGCGTTGTATCATGACGTCTCGTTCGGTCTCGGCCAGGCCCGTCCCGATCGGGACGGCCTGGCCGGGGAAGCGGTTAGAAGTACGTGGCTGCTTGGATCAAAAAGCCGTTTCCATTCATCGGACTGGCCGCATTGCCGAGGTCCCCGGCGGCGACCAGTCCTTTTGCGTCCTTCTGAGTGTTGAACTGCCAGTCGAATTTGATCACTGTGTCTTCGATCGGCCGGAAATTGAGACCGAGGGTCAAGCGCTCAAGCTTCCGCTGGCCTCCCAATGCGTTCTGCTTGGTGCGATCGTCGGTGTCCGTGTTGACCTGTTCCCAACGGACGACGGCTGTGAATGTGGAGGCGTCGGTGAAATGGCTGGGCGCCCATTTCTTGAGGAATTCGGGCATGAAGTGAAAATTCCCCTGAACATAGTAGCCCTGCATGCCGGCCGGTCCGATGACCCGGTTGGCGACGCCGGTCGCATTGTTGTTGCTGATTCTCGTCCACGCGGATTCTCCGATGATTTCAAACGGGCCTCTTTGGAGAGTCCAGTCCAACGCGAACATATCGATGTAGCCAGCCCCCACGGCTCCGGCGGCCGGCTTGTACGCTCCATGGTAGCCGGATCCGGCGATTTCAATGCCCAGCAGCGGGCTGAACGCGACACGGCCCACGACGGCTTTGTTGTCGTCGCGATCCCGAGAGACGCTGCCCCGTGCGTTTCGCACCCCAAGGTCGGTAATGCCGCCTGCCGTTTGGCTCATCCCATTGACGGCATAGACTTCGTAGTCCAGTTTCGAGCGTGACGAGGGATAGAGGGTTCCGTAAATACCGGCACCGGCTTCGAACCAGGTGCTGGGGATGACGATACGAGAGACCATGGGCCGATCGACGAGATCGTTCAAGGGTGAGTCGTGCAGCAAGTTAAACTTGCCGACCGGCATCAACAAAATGCCGGCGCGGAGGTTGATGGATTCATCGATTAAATAGTCGAGTTGGGCGAATTCGATCTGCATGGATCCATCGCCGCTCTGCGGAGCATTTTGGCCGCCGCGTTCGATCTCGATTTCAGTGGCAAACTTGATATGGTCGGTAATGTCTGCATAAATAAACGGCACCATCCGCTGTTGGCCGAATGAATTGCGGCTCGGATTGTCCAGGTTCTGACGGGACAGGGAGTTGTACATGACATCGACATATCCACCGACCGTTGCTTTCGGAGCGCTCAAGAAGGGCTTGGCGTAAATGAGTTTGCCGGAGCCGGTCGATCCGAATCCCAATGGAATCTTTTCTTCGCCCTTTCGCTCGACTCGAATGTCGGTGATGGGACCGGAGGCCATAGGATATTGCGGAGTCGAGACCGTTTCTCCCTGGCCTTGTTGCATGCCGGCTTCACGTCGTTCGTGTTCTTGAAGCCGTTTCTCGACTGCCTCATCAACCAGTTTTTTAATGTCCTCCGGGGTCATGTTTTCCGCCAGTACAGGCAATGCCGGTAAACTGGCTAAGACGAGAGCCCCGAGGATTGCCCGGATCTTCATGGCTATCCTCCATCCGCGAGTAAGGTTGTGGTTGGACTCGGGACTCAAAGGTCTCTGGTCTGCAGGGAAAACAAGTGTGCGCGCTCGGTGTCCAGCGGTGTGTGTGGCGGCGAGGCCTCCTTTCATATATCGAATCATGCTGTGACGGTGCCCCAGCCTTCGATTGAGGTGAAGGGGATGACGACGATGCGTTTGCAACGTTTGCATTTGAGCTCAAGGCCTTGCCCGCGAACTTTGGCGATCAATTGACCGCATTCGCAACGGGTTTCACTGTCTTGGCAGCAGGGCCTCGCGAGGTCATTGTGTACAGGCATGTTGACTGTCCGATTTGGTCAAATTGAGAACGATTATTAATATTCTAATCGATGTCGGATTGTCAAGCCTGTCGTTTGCGCTGCGCGGGCGGGACAACGTATTTGCAATTTGCGGAGCGGCCGGAGATTATGGCGCTCTCTTACCGTTACCGTTATGCGTGAGGAGACGTCCGATGAGTCGACCTGGGCCCGTCACAGTCCCTGAAACATTTTCCTCGACCAATCTTGAGCGTTCGCCTATTGCGCCGGCCTGGTTGGTCATGACCATGGTCGTGCTTTCCTGCCAGCTTCTCATCCTCACTGGGTGTGCCGGGACGCAGCGCAGTTCCTCTTCGGTGGTCGTGAAAAGAACGCAGATGCAGATGGGAACGCTGGTGACGATCACGTCGGTGGCACCCGATCGCCAGATGGCCCAGGCTGCGGCATCGGCAGGATTTCAGGAAATCCACCGTTTGGAAAAATTGTTGAGTACCTGGATTGAGGATAGTGAACTTTCGCGTGTGAATGCCGCAGCCGGAGCAGAAGCTGTGATGGTGAGCCCTGAGACGATGCAGGTGTTGAAAGATTCGGAGAAGATAGCCAGACTGACGGACGGGGGATTCAATATTCTCGTCGGTCCTGCTGTGGATGCGTGGAGTGTGCTTGATCGCCAGGAGGTTCCGTCCGGCGCACAATTGGCCGGGCTTCGCCCCCTCACCGACCGTCGTGGGCTGTCTCTCGATGAGGAGCGAGGGGCGGTCAAACTCGCCAAGGCTGGAATGCGGGTGGATGTAGGCGGGATCGGCAAAGGCTTTGCCGCAGATATGGCTGTCGCAGCTATGCAGAAGGCCGGAGCCACTGCAGGGGTCGCGGCCCTCTCAGGGGATATCAGGACCTTCGGCAGACTTCCGGACGGTATGAAATTTCCCTTCGGCATTCGGCATCCGCGGCATGAAGAAGCTGTGCTGGCTTTTATTGATCTTCAGGATGAGGCGATTTCGACGGCCGGTGACTATGAACGGTACTTCGAGCGGGATGGGGTGCGCTATCACCACATTCTCGATCCGATCACGCTGCAACCGGCTCGTGACTGTCAGAGCGTGACCGTCGTTGCCCGTGATGGGATGACCGCAGATGGCCTGGATACCGGCATCTTCGTGATGGGGCGAGAGCGGGGGCTGGAGTTGGTTGAGCGGTTGCCGGGGGTCGGCGCGGTGATCGTAGATCGTGACGGAAAAGTCTGGGTTTCTTCGTATCTCAAGGGGAGGGTGAGGATGAATGATGGTATCGAGTGATTCCATCCAAGGCGGACGTTCCGGTTGTGTCGTGATCCGTGGTTGGCGGTGGAAAGGTATGTTGGTAGGGGTGTCGCTCGGTCTGCTCGTAGTAAGTGCGTGCGGCGGCAGTTCCAAGTATTTTCAGAATGCCGTCAACGGGGCGACGCAGGAGATGGTCGGGAAACGATATGGCACACCGCATAAGATACAGGCTTCCGCAGACGGGGGAGAAGTCTGGACATATTTCGAACGCGGCAGCGGGACGGCAGGCTTCAGCGGACACGTGCGGGGAGGCGGCTGTCGGGCCTATGTCTTAACGTTCGACAAGCAGGCGGTCTTGAGACGTTCGGACGAGCAACCGTGTCAGGGATAATCCCCCAGGCTATCGGTCAAGGTAATAGCCGAGGGGGATCTGCATCGTGACTGAAGATTTTTCAAGTGGCTGAGACAGAGCGATGGGTGAGGCTTGCCGAACAGTCTCCAGTGCAACCTGATCGAGCACATCGTGCCCGGAGCTCTTTGCAATGGTGGCTGACGAAATGTGCCCGTCTTCCTGAATGACGATCCGCACGACTACCCGACCTTCCAAGCGTTGTAGCCTCGCTGTCGCGGGATATTGTTTTAGCGCTTCAATACGTTGCAGCAAGGGCCCCGCGAGCCAACCATAGTCCAGTTTTCGGGCAACCTGAGCCGTGCTGGTCGATGGGGCGAGCGATGCCGTTTGGGCTGGAGAGGTCGCGGGCTCAGAGGGCGGTTGCGATGTCGTTCCTGACATTTCCGGGGCGAGAGGCGCGTTTGCAGGCGGAGGATTCGCCATCTGGGGCAGTGAACTGAAATCAGGGGTGGCCTCGACCGATGCCGATGTCGTGTGCAGGGAAGGTTGACGGTCATCCTTCGTTTCCTGAGGTTCGGGAGGGCTAGAGACCGCTGGAGTGCGTTCAAGCAGTTGTGCGGGAGCCTGCTGGGGTGGAGAGAGGGCTGGTTCGATTGTGTCACGTTCGACCGTTGCCGGAGAGCGTGAGGTAGTGGCCGGTATGGTCGGGAGCGCTGCCGGAGAAGATGTGGAACGCAGGGCTGTGGCCGGAGCGTTCCGTTGAGCCGGTCGGATAATTGCTGCAACAGGTGGTGGCGAACCGGGTGCGACTTGGGCAGGCGTCGCGGGAGGTTGAGAACCGACGACCGTGACATCCCATTGAAAGGATGAAGAGGGAGGTGCCAGGCCGACTTTGGCGACGAAGAGTCCGGCCAGGAGAATGGCGCTGCCGTGCAGGCCGATGGAGACGATCCACCCGCTCGCATGGAAGCGGATGAAGGGGTCCGATATGCCGGGCCGGCGGGCCGTCACAGCCGTACCACCTCCAGACTGACGGACTGAAATCCCAGACCTCGTATTTCGTCTACCACCGAGACAAACCGTTCCAGTAACGTAACTTTGTCGGCTCGTACGACCACCAGCGATTCGCGAGGGTGCGCCAACATGACAGTCTTCAGACCGTCAGGTGGGACGGGGCGGTCGTTAAGGAACAGATCGCCATTCGCAGTTAAGGTCACCACGACGGGGACATCTTTGTGATCTCCGGCCTCTTTGGCCTTGGCGAGATTCACAGGGATCTGGCCGGTGCTGATGAAGGTGGCGGTGGTGAGAACGATGACGAGCAGCACGAGCATCACGTCGACCAGCGGAATGACGTTGATTTGATTAACCTCGCGGTCCATGTTGCACCTTATAGATCGTCAGTAGTTCGGTGACCCGCCGGCGGAGAATATTGTTCATCACGACGCAGGGGATGGCGACGAGCAGGCCGACAGCGGTCGCCTTCAGGGCCAGGCTTAAGCCGATCATAATGGTATTCACGGCCATCGTGCCTGAGGTTCCCATCGTGTGGAAGGTCATCATAATACCGAGGACGGTCCCCAGCAATCCGATGTAAGGGGCATTGGCGGCCACCGTGCCGATGATGACCAGGCGTTTGGTCAGCGCCATTTCAAACGTTTGGATGTCCGTGAATTGGGACAGGTCCACGCGTCGATAGTAGAGCCAGCGTTCGACTGCCACCGCCACCGACCAGATGCTCAATGCGACCAGCATGCCGATGATTCCATATTCTACCGCATTCTTCAGCAGATCCATTCGTCGATCCTCCGCCTCTCGCTGTGGGTTGTCTATCGGGACACCTCCGCCCTGTTCTCGGCATGGATGCTTGGATTGAGTCCGGTTACAGGGGTAGGGCGTTGCCGCGTCCTGGTTCCGTCTTCTCTGACGATTCGGGTGGGTGCGGGAAGAGGACGGTATGGGTGGCCACCACTCGAAGCGCAATCGCCGTGCCGACTTCATAAATGCTCAGAGACGATTCGCTGCTATGGACGATCTGTCCGGATGGGAGCTGAATCGTGTACACATTTTCAGAGCCTTTGAATTGCCGTGCCAGAATATGGGCATCTGCGCTCTTGGTCGGGACGATATGAATGTCGTCGGGGCGAATCATCACGACCACGCTGGTTCCGGTCGCAAGATGCTGCGTGTTGGGGAAGTCCCCGATTTCGGTGGTCACCACATCGGTGGCCACGATCCCCGGGATAAAGTCTGCTTGTCCGACGAAGTCTGCCACGAAGGGAGTCGTGGGGACGTGGTAAATCGCTTCAGGTGTATCGAATTGCTCCAGCCGCCCCCGGTTCAACACCGCGACGCGGTCGGCCATGGAAAACGCTTCGTCGTGGTCATGAGTGACAAGGATGGCCGTGGTCTTGGTCTGTCGGAGCAGGGCATGGAGATCCTGTCGCATGCGGCTCGCCATGTCGGGATCGAGATTGCTGAACGGTTCGTCGAGTAGCAACAACACCGGGCGCAGGGCGAGGGCGCGGGCAAGCGCGACACGTTGCTGTTGTCCCCCTGAAAGCTCATGCGGATACCGTTGTTCCAGTCCGCGCAAGCCGGTGAGGGTGAGGAGGTCCTCGACGATGGCCTTCTGCTGTGGGCGAGAGAGGTGATCGAGACCGAAAGCGATATTTTTCTCCACACGCAGATGTGGAAACAGCGCGTATTCCTGAAAGACCATACCGATGTGCCGCTGTTCAGTCGGCACCATCACCTCGCGCGATGACACGAGCCGGCCGGACAGAGAAATACTCCCGTCGGTTACCTGCTCAAATCCTGCAATCGCGCGCAGAATGGTGGTTTTTCCGCATCCGGATGGTCCCAGGAGACAGAGAATTTCGCCCTGGTGAACCGTGAACGTGATCTGTTCGACAGCAGGACGGTTGGGCTCGTAGGCGCAGGAGATCCCTCGTAGTTCAAGGACGGGAGATTGTTCTGCGGCGAGATCCACAGCGTCAGGTATCGTCGATGCATCCTGTGCCTGGTGCTCGCGGATGTCTGAGTTGTTCACGGGATTCAACTAACGACCTCTTGGTCACGTCCGCGCCAATCCTTGGATACCAGTAGCAGCAAGGCCGGCAGGCTCAGGAGCACGATCAGCAATGCGGCGGGCGCCGCCAGCTGATAATACTCCTCGCTGGCTTCGAGCCATACACGAATCGCCAGTGTATCAAATCCTACCGGCCGCAGCAGCAATGTGGCTGGAAGTTCCTTCATGGTCTGGAGGAACATCAGGACCCAGGCCGCAATAAAACCGTTACGAATGAGCGGAAGGGTCACGCGCCGGAGGGTCCGGCGAGTCGTGCAGCCCAGGGTGCGTGCCACCTCTTCCACATTGGGGGTGACTTGTTGGAGAGCCGGCTCCATCGACTGCAGGCCGACCGGGAGAAAATGCAGGATGTAGGCAACGAGCAACACCGCGACGGTACCGTACAAGACCGGCACGAAGTGCGTAAAGAGCACAAGGACCGCGAGGGCGGCGACAGGACCGGGCAAGGCATAGCCGGCATAGGCGGCTTGGAGGCAGGCGAGATTGAGTCGCGAAGGACGGCGGCTGGCGAGGTAGGCCAGCGGAAGTCCGATGATCACGGCCCCACAGGCTGCCAGTGCCGACAGGAAGCTGCTGTTCCAGATGAAGCCGAAAAAACGCGCATCCAGGGCGCCCTGTGCAATCGCTTCGATACTCCACTGGATCAACATGACAGCCGGAATCCCGAATGCGGCTCCGAACACCAGTACGACGTACCCGGTGATGAGTGCCGTTCCAGCGGGGCCGGCGTGGTGCCGGGTCGCCTGTCGATAGCGGCCGGATGTTTGGTAGAAGCGACTCCGCTGGCGAAACCATCGTTCCGTGACCAGGAAGATGATTGCCATCACGACGAGGAGCAGGCTGAGAATGCTGGCGGCCGTATGGTCGTAGCGGCTGGTCATCTGTTGATAGACCGCATACGTGAGTGTCTGGTAGCGGAGCAGAGAGACCGCCCCGAAGTCCGAGATCACATACAAAATCACGAGCGCTAGTCCTGCGGCAATGGCGGGGCGGATGAGCGGGAGCGTGACGCGCCAGAGTGTGCTCCAAGGAGAAACGCCGCAGACGCGTGCCACTTCCTCGAAGGAGATATTCAGATTCAGCAGTGCTCCTCGGACCAGCAGGTACACAAACGGAAACGTATCGAGGGCCATGATCAGTGTGACGCCGACAAAGCTTTGAGGGGAGAGCAGTCGCGCGTCGGACCCCATGAGCGTCTGCCATCCTTGTTCCACCGGGCCGCCCATTCCCAGAAGATGGGCATACACATAGGCCAGCACATAGGTCGGCATGGCGAGGGGCAAGGCGAGTGCCCATTCCCAGACCCGGCGGCCAGGAAATTCGTACCGAACGGTGATCCAGGCGAGGGAGACGCCCAGCAGCAGTGTGGTCAAAGCGACGCCAGTGGCCAGCGAGAGGGTGTTCCAGAGAAGTTCGGGAATGCGCGTCGACCAGAGGCGGCTCCACACGGTCGGTGCGGCGGTGAGCGCCACATAGATGATGTAGCAGGTGGGGAGAACCAGAAATGCGGCAGTGATCAGGCTGATCCATTGCAGCGAAGAGGGGGCGTGAGCTCTTGTGGCGGTAAGCATGCGCGGCTACACAAGGGCTTAGCGAAGGCCGACCTGTTCGATCAGCGTGAGGGTGGCCTCGCGTAATTCGGCCAGTCGAGCCAGGGGGACTTGCGCCGCACGGAACGTGCGCCGGTCGATGAGTGTCGGATCGGCTTTCACGTCCGGATGGAGAGGGTATTCCTTGTCCAGATCCGCGAACATTTTTTGCCCGGCCTGTGCAACCAGGAATTCAATCAGGAGTTTGGCACTCTCAACGTGTTTGGACGCACGGGTGACACCGATACCGGTTACATTCATGATGGCACCCATGCCGCCTTCCTGCTGGTCGGTCATGACCGCGGCGATCGGAGCCGTGGGCTGCGTGGCAAGGTGTCGATAGATGTAGTAGTGGTTCACAATGCCTGCCGCGACCTGCCCCTTCGCGACGGCGTCTACAATCTGCGAACTCTTTTGGTACACCTGCGTGCCCGCATTGGCCTTGAGTCCTTTCAGAAACTGCTTCGTCCGTTCCTCTCCGAAGGTGGCTTTGATCACTGACACGCCGGCCTGAAGATACTCGCTGCCGGAATTGGGAACGGCGATTTTGTCTTTCCATTGCGGTTGGGCAAGGTCGAATAGTGATTTGATCTGATCGGGCTTGACGAGATTGGTGTTGTAGACGACGATCCAGAAGCGGCCTGAGAGTCCGATCCAGCTGTTGTCGGCCGCGCGGAATTGCGACGGGATGGCTCGTTCAACTTCGCGCATATTCATGGGCCGGAGGAGTTTGAGCTCCCGGGCATGCTCGAGACTCCCGGCATCGTTCGTCAGGAAGACGTCGGCCGGAGTATGGTCGCCTTCCGCTTGTAACCGGTTAACCAATTCGGTGGTGCCCGACGACAGCAATTCGATTGGGATGCCGCTCTTGGCCTGAAATTCGTCCAGCACCGGCTTGATGAGCCGTTCGGCGCGACCCGAATAGACGACGAGTTTCTCAGCGGCCTCCGCGGTTTCGGTGGCCCACTGCGGAAGTGTCAGCGCTCCGAGGAGCAGCGTCAGCGCCAAAAATATGCGACAAGATGAAGCCATGCGGCATGCCTCCGGAGTGGGAACAACCTGTGCGGGCCATCCTAGTTGAAATTGATAAGCTGTCTCAAGATAGTACTGGAGGCAGAAGCGATCCGTCAATGGCGGCAGCGGGCACAGAGACCGTACAACTCCAGCCGGTGAGTTTGGATCACAAAGCCGTTCTTGGTCGCGACCTCCTCCTGTAGCCGTTCAATCTCGCAATTTTCGAACTCTACAATAGTCCCGCAGCCGGTGCAGATGAGATGGTCGTGATGGCCTTTATGCGAGATATTGTCGTATTGCGTCTGGGTGCCGAAATGGCGGGCTTGGGCGATGCCTGCTTCGCAGAAGAGATTCAGTGTGCGGTAAATGGTGGCGAGCCCGAGGTGAGGATCCTTCTTCGCCAGCTGATGATACATCGTCTCGGCGGTGACGTGTTCTTGCCGCAGGAACGCCGTCAGGATCAGTTCGCGTTGACGAGTCAGCTTCAGCTGATGCTTGGCCAGGTGCTGGCGAAGCACGTCCATTTCTTTGAGAGTCTTGCTCATGGCGCGTGAACCGGCATGAAAGACGCCCATTAAAGACGAAAGTGCCTCGGCGGGTCAAGAGGGGAACCGGCCGGTACGATCATCAATTGACGAATCGAAACCCGCCTGTTTATAGTCCTGCCGGTTGTGAACGATTCACAGGAGATTCAACAGGTGCGCAAATCTCATGAAATGACCATTGATCGAGCGCTACTGCTGTACGCCTTATCCCTGGCCGAGCCCTACGGCTTGTTGAGTGACGTCAAGCTGCAGCAGCTCTGTTTCCTGTGCGAACTACAGATGTTCGGAAAGGGGATGAAGGGGTTTCATTTCGAGTTCGTGCGGTTTGCCTATGGCGCCTTCAGCCGCGATCTGGACAATGACTTGACGTCCCTTCGGCGCAAGGAACGGGTCGAGAACTTCAGTCCGTCCGACCAGGTGCGCGACGAGGTCCTTCCTCTGCTGATGAACGGCATCGAGGAAAACGAAACCAATGAGAAAATTCGTGACCTGATGCAGGCGGTGATCACCACCTACGGGCCGCAGGATGTGACTGCTATTACACAGTCTGTCGAATCAGTCGAACTCAGCACTCCGCAGCAACCCGATTTCAAGATTCCCATCCGCGATATTGTATTCCACACCACGCTGTTGGTTCCTGCCCGTATCGAAGCCTCAGCGGAGTTTCTCCTGCCTCCAAGCCGGTTGGCGAAGCTCAATACGGTCATGGGATACTGAACCGGAAACACATGGCCCGCTCGGTCGTCAACGCTGGCGCCTTGTGGCAGCGATTGGGCGGCGGGCGACCGGTGAAAGCGGGTCGATCTTGGCCGGACTATTCATGAACGCCTGCTCCGGCTTTTGATCCTCTCGTCCGGCGTGGCTCCTCTCGTGCGGCCTCCTTGACGGACTGCGAATACGCCTGGGTCGGTCTCAAGTGCGATCAGCCTCGGCGCACGTCCGTGTCGAACGCCTCGCGACGGCATTCATGAATAATCCGAGCTAGGATCGTTTCGGAAGGGCAAGTGCCGACTGGATCGTATGAAGCATGGCACCGGTTTCAATCGGTTCCAGCAAACAATACTCGATGTGGAGTTCACGGACGACGCGCTGAAATTTCTCTCCTTCCAGCGCAGGATCGTGCAGCGCCGCTGTAACGATCAGGCGAGCAGTGGGGAAGGTTTTGCGAAGTTCCATCAAGTCTTCCGGCCCTTGATCGTCGTCCGCGACGAATCGGTTGATCACCAGGTCAAGCTTGGACGACATGGACTGCGTGCAGGCGGTCTGCAACGTGGCACTGTGTTGAACAAAATGTTCCATGCCCGGTAAGGCCAGCCTGATAAGCCGCTTCAGGTTCGGGTCGGCATTGATGATCAGAATATTGGCCATAATCCTCTGATGGGAAGGTGCAGGGTGTCTTGACCGGCTGCCGTGGGAGTCTGGGCAGGCCGATCACAGGTGCCCGTCCGTTTGGAGGAAATTGCTGTATCGGGTCGGTCGACTCGATCATCCGTTAGTGTCAGACCAACTGTTGGTCTAGCCTGAATTATTCGTGATTCTGGCAAGAAAAAAGGCCATCGAGTCTCCACAC
>CABVRO010000048.1 GCA_902500715.1 uncultured Nitrospira sp.
CATGTTCCTGCGCGGTATACCGGTCGTGCAACAACTGGTTGAGCACCCCCGCCTCGATCCAGCTGGATTCGATGACCGGGAGCCCCTCACTCGTAAATCCATGGCCGAGAAGGTCGGCATGGGCCGGCTGATTGAACAAAGACAGCCGCCGGTCGAGGATCCGAGTGTTCAGTTTTCTGCTGAACGGACTCGTTCCCTTGTAGAAGGATTTCGCATCCAACATCCAGATCATCCAACTCAGCAGCCCGGCGACGGCCGCCGGCTCCAGGATGACAGTGTACCGACCGGGCGGCAACTCCTGCGGTTCATCCGCTCCTCGTTTGGCCTTGATGATGGCCGCCAGCGTGCGTTCCTGCACATGCAAACGATCGATGGACCGATGGGCCGCCGCCGACCAGCCGGTGGCCTCGCCGGCCTGCACCGTCAGGCTGAACCGGGCCTCGGTGCGTTCCTCGTAGGCCCGCAATCCCGTGTCAGCCGCCAGCCCCACGATGGCCGTGCTGGACGACACCGTTCCGGCCGCGTTCAGATTCTCCATCTTGCATTGGCCGATGGCCTCACGCGCATAGTCGAGCCGCCGCGCGGGTCCGGCCGCACTCGTTTCGGGACGCGAGGTCGGCAGCGACAGGTAGGTCTGCGGCCCGACGGGGGGAAAATACTCGGGATCTTCGGGAGAGATGCGGGCGATGCACTCGGCCTGCTTCAGAGTTTCCCGCACCGCACCGGCGGTGAAATCCGTCGTACTTGCCGTGCCATGTTGTCGTCCGAAAGCCACCGTGATCGACAGGGCGCCGCGCCGCTGATTTACATTCTGAATGACCTGATTGTTGGCGAAGCGAGTCGTGCCGCCATGAACGTCGCGCAACGACAGGCAGGTGTGGTCCCCGGTCGAATGGCTCATCACCAGATCGGCCAGGAACTCGAATTCCTGCCGGCCCGTCAACTTGGGCCAGGATGAGGTGATCGACGACGTCATTCTTTGGCCTTCGCTTCTCCGGCAATGACATCCACACGCCTGAACCGGGCATGGGAGGCGGCATGGGTCATCCAGCCCGATTGGCCCGGTTGGCCTTTGCCGCAGGTAATGAATCCATACCGGCGACGATGGCTGCGATCGGCGACGCCGTCGCATCGGCCCCAAAACTCAGGGGTAATGCCATGATAGATCACATCCCGCACCATGTGCGTGCGGCGACCGTTCTCAATCAGCCAGAACGCATCGCCCCCGAACTGAAAATTGTATCGTCGCTGATCGATACTATAGGAGCCGTGACCTTCGATGTAGATGCCCCGCTTCACATCGGCCAAGAGTTCATCGAGCGTCGCCGTGCCCGGCTCCAGCCCGATGTTCGCAATACGCACCATCGGCACGCTCCCCCAACTATCGGCCCGGTTCGATCCGCGTGAACGCTCCTCGTTGATACGCGGCGCCACCTCGCGGTTCGTGCAGTACCCGACGAAGAGTCCCTCCCGCACGATGTCCCACTTCTGGCAACTCACGCCATCGTCGTCGTACCCCGTCGCCGCCAACGTCTGCGGTTCGGTGTTGTCGGCCACCAGATTCACGTGGGACGAGCCATAGCGATAGGTGCCGCGTTTATCCGGCGTCAGAAAACTGGTGCCGGCATAATTCGCCTCGTAGCCGAGCGCGCGATCCAACTCACTGGGATGTCCACAGGACTCATGCATCGTCAAGGACAGATGTTCCGGATCGAGTACCAGATCGTATCGCCCGGCCTCGATCACCGGCGCCCACACCTTTTCCACGGCCTGTTCGGCGATGCGCGCCCCTTCGTGGGCAAAGTCGGTGTCGCGGATCAATTCATACCCCATGCGTAAATGCGGGCTATTAAACGAACGCGTGGCAAACCGTCCGTCCTGAACCGCCGTCGCGCTGCACTCGCCCTGCACCGCCAGCAGCGTGAACTCAAGATGAGAACCTTCCGTGGAGACAAACAGCTTGCGGTCGCGTTGGGCCCAGAAACCGGCCTGGCTTCTGGCGATCCCCGGGTGTCGCTGAATCACATCCATGGTGTTCAGCAACAACGACGTTTGTTCTTCAAGAGGAACCGCAAAGGGATCCAGGCGACAGGGAGTGACGATACGATCGCAATGCACCGGCTCAGGCGCCAGATGCACCTTCGTGATGGCGAGCGAGGCCGATCCTTTGGCAATTTCTACGGCAAGGTCCGCGACACGTGGAATTTCTTCGAGGGAAATGATGGAGCTGGCCGCAAATCCCCAGGCGCCGCGATGCAGTACCCGAATGCCGAACCCGCGATCGGTGCCCTCGCGAATGTGAGCGATGCGCCGATCTTCACCGGTGATTGTCCGCGTCGTGGTATCGAGCAGACGGATATCCGCATATTCGACCCCGGCCGCGCGGAGGCGAGACAACGCCAGCTCGGCCAACTCGTCCCACGGCGGTCCACTCATATCAGCATCTCTCGTTGCGGAAGCAGACTCGGGCAGTCTTGCGTAGTATAACAAGATCGCGGGGGCTGATTCCCGCCTTTTCACCGGCAGGCCGTTCTCCTAAGATACCCACTGATGATGTCACCCGGACTGACACCACGGCGGCGGATCATCGAGCTGTTGGCCGGTACCCTGTTGTCTTCTCACCAACTGGCGCAACTGCTCGGCATGCCGGAGCGCCAGGTAGAAGACCATTTGACGCACATCGTGAAAACCCTGTCTCACGATCCCGCGCGGACATTCCTGCTCGAACCGTCGGAATGCCAGGATTGCACGTACGCCTTCCGCGAACGGACCAGACTCACTTGTCCCAGCCGTTGCCCGCGCTGCCGCAGCGAAGCCATTACCTCCCTGCGATTCGGCATTCGCGAGGAAACATCCCTCTGACCTCGAGTATCACCTCGACCCTGCCTTCTTGAAACTCCCGGCATCTTGGGCGACACTACGCAAACACCTCAACTCCTCTCGACATTGCGCGACATGTCGGCCGAGAGGACCATCGCATGAACAGAGTCGCTACATGGCTCATCCCGACTCTGCTGCTGGCAATCTCCGCCTGTGGCCCCGACCAGGCTGCGCAGCTGCTCGAGACGGCCCAGTTCGAAGAGCGCCAGACCAATCGTGCCCATGCCAAAGAACTCTATGAACAAATCGTCCATCAGTTTCCCGACAGCCCCGCCGCCGAGATCGCCCGGACACGTCTGACTGAACTGGCCGACAAACCGTAGCCTCTTAAGGATTTCTTCTGGAATCGCCGCGAGGTGCCTTTCACGTTTCACGTGTTACGTTTCCCCGGCGCGGAAACCAGGGAAAGAAGGCGTTCGTGGTTCGCCGGTACTCCGCATATTCCTCCCCACGGCTCGTCATGCTCTGCGCTTCTGTCCAGGGAATGCCGGTGACCTTCAGCAGAGCTACCCCCATGGCCATCGGGCCGATCAGAGTCTGGCCCCAGCCTCCCGTAGGAATCGCCAGCGCCATCCACACATAACTCCACCAGTGCAACCATTCGAAAAAGTAATTGGGATGGCGTGAATAACGCCATAAACCGAACCGGCACACACGATCTATATTCCACGGCTTGCGGCGAAACGCAGCCAGCTGCCAATCGGCCACGGCCTCACCCGTGACCGCCATAGCCCACCAGAGAAATCCAATCAGGTCCCACAAATGAAACGGCGGATGGGGGTTCTGCATGACCACGAGCGGCGGGAGAGAAAAAAACGCAATCGCGGCGGCCTGAAGCTGGAAATACCAGAACATGCGCGAGGATTCGTGTGCACCCCATCGACGACGCAGCGCGCGGTATCGCCCATCCTCCTGTTTGTTCCACACCCGGTCGATAAGGACATGTGTGCCGAGACGGGCTGCATAGAGAAAGATCATCAACGCTACCAGCAAGCGCCTGGACGGTTCTCCCGCGACGGAACCGGCGTACCACCACACCACCAACGTCAACCCGTAGCACCATCCCACATCGGCAATGGAAACGTTGTGTGTGCGGCGCTCGACCAACCAGAGTACGACCATCAAGGCTGCGGAAGCGGCCCAGGCGGTGATGAGGAGGGACAGAGGATCTCGCATTGTCATGCGATCGGCTACCGGAAGTGGACCGACAAGGAATCGTCTTCACCGCACAGAATCGGGCAATTGTACTATGACGGCTGCGATCAAGACAGGGCCGCCGGAGTCGAATGGCATTCGGATTCGGAGGCAGGTATGATTCGATAGTGGCAATGTGACAAGCACCGTCACATCACACCGGAGGGACCGTTATGAACACGGGTTTCGTCAACGTGCTGATCCTCGCGATGGCCTTCGCGGCGGCACTCCCGATGCAATCCTTGGCCGGCGAGAATGCTTCCCCGAAAGCGGCTCACCCTGCGAAGGGTAAGACGCTCTTCATCAAACACTGCGCCGGATGTCACGGAGTCCAAGGCAAGGGGGATGGATACAAACTACTGGGCCCCGATCCAGCGAATCTCACGGCACCGGCCACCAGAAAAAAATCCGACAGTGCCCTGCTGGCAACCATCCACGAGGGCAAGCCGAACATGCCGTCCTGGAAAGGCCTTCTCTCCGAACGCGACATTCGGAATGTGCTGGCCTACATTCGCACCTTGCCTCACTGACCTACCGATCGCCCGAGGCTGAGTCGTCCCAAGGATCGCTGCCGACCGACGAGTCACTCCTGATCCATTGACGAAATCCCGGTAGGCGAAACGACAGGAGTGCCTGGATCTTGTCACTGCGCATCGACAGATCCGGCGGCCGTGGCGGGCCATGATAGTCGGCCACCGAACCAGGCTGGATCGCAGACCGCAATTCCGGGAATCGCGCCGCCAGCAGCTCTCCAATCTCCCAGCGGGACAGCCGCTCCTGACCACCCAGGTGATAGAGCCCCGGTCGGCGCTGCAGGCCGAATTCCCAGAGCGCCCGCACCAGGGCCCCAGCCGGCAACGGGCAGCGAAACTCGTCCGTGAAGAGCGTCAGTCTGGTTCCCTTCGCCGCCGCCCGCAGCATATCTTCGACGAAACTTCGGTCTCCCGTCGGCGACGTCCCGGCCGTCAACGCGATACGCACGACCGCATGGGTCGGATTTTCGAGCACGAGCGGCTCCGCCTCAGCTTTCGTGTGCCCATACACATTGAGCGGATGAACGGGATCGGTTTCGGCATACCGTCCTTTTGCGCCATCGAAGACTTGATCGGTAGAAAGAAAGATGAAGGGCACGTCCTTCGCGAGGTCGGCCAGGGACCTGGTCGCCTCGACGTTGATCCGCCGGGCCAGCGCGGGATCCTGCTCGCAGAGACCGGTCCGGCTCAACGCCGCGCAGTGGATGACCAGGTCCGGTCGGTAACGATTCCAGACCCGCTGCACCTGCGGCCGATCGGTGAGGTCGACCTCGGCCCTGGTGAGGCCACGCACTTCCCAGTCGGGCGCCCAGCGCGAGGCGCTTCTGAGGAGATAGCCGCCGATCAAGCCGGCGGCACCGGTGACGAGTGCGACCGGTTTCATCTCTCGCTCAGTCCCAGACGCCTGATCTCCGGCACGTCGATCACCCTCGTCTTCACCGGCGGATGCTCGATGGCCCACAACAAAGCCGTGAGCATCTCTCGAATCGTCACCAATCCCAAACGCATGGCGGCCTCCCTTGTCGCGGGCACTTGTTCCAACACACGATAGATCGGCTGCAGCGCCAAGGGCCACCAGTGACCCGGGCCGAGAATATACCAGGGCCTGAGGATCGTCGCGACCAAACCCGCTGCCGCAATTGCCGCTTCGCACTCGCTGCGCACAGCAATGTAGTCCCGCATGACAGGAGCCGGATGCGCGACGCTGACATAGACCATCTGTCGCACGCCGGCTTCACGTGCGGCACGGATCGCCGCCATGGCCGAAAGCCCATCGACGGCGCGGAACTGCGGGCCCTTCCAGGGCGAGGGTTTGGGCACGCCGACCAACTGCACGAGTGTATCGTGTCCACGCACAGATTTCGCGAACGTCTCCGCATCCAACGGATCGCCGACCACGACCAGGCATCCGGCCGGAACCTTCTTCACGGATGACTCGCGAACCAACGCCGTCACGTCATGACCGCGTTCGAGCAGCAACGGAATGAGCCGGCACCCGACATATCCGGTGCCACCGGCAATAAAGATCCGCTGCGGAGTCATGGGGCACGTCATGGATGCGAACGCAGCGACGGCTTCGACTCCCCAAGCCAGGCCCAACCAGCCGTCCCGTTCATCGCCTCGCGCCCCTTCGAGACGAGGCGGGCGGCGGCGGCAACCAACGCAGCTTGATCCTCATCCGACAAGCCCAGGTTCGTCGTGATGTGCGTGACGTAGTCGCCCAACGGATCGCTATCCGGTAACTGGCGCAATGCCACATGCCAAAACTGACAGATCCCCCCGCTTCCGTTCAGACCGACCCGAAAGGTGCCGAACAGTGCCCGGTCTTGCTCTGCGGCAGGAATTCCGGCGAGCTCCAATACATTCCGGCGATGGCCTCTGAGCAACGCCGCGGCAGCGGAGAGCGGTGCGCGCGCCTCATTCCTCGGGCGGCTCGTGGCATCGATGGAGATCACCAGACAGCCTTGTGGAAAACGATCCGCCATCGGCTGCTCCGACAGGCTTTCCTCCACCACATGCATGAGCGTGCGAATGCCCAGATTGTCGGCAGCGCCCCCGTCATAGGCAAGGACCGGATTGGAGGCCGTGCCGTTCGTACCGACTTGTCCATCCGTCAGCGTCAACGGCTCGAGCACGCCGGGATAGGCCGCAGACATATAGACGGCCCGGGCAATACTGAACGAGCCCAAGGGAATGCCCAACGGCGCGAACCGTTCCTCGGCGATGACCAGAGGATCACCGGTCAAGGCATCCGTGGCATTCAACAGCAAGAGCGGCCGGGAGGGATTCAGGTCGGCGAAGGTCGCGCCGTGAAACAGTTGGTCGTCCAGGGCGCGGATCACGGGTTCGGCGGGTATCGTATTCCTGAAGGTGTACCGGAGCAGGTTGCGAGGCACGTGGTACCAAGGCCCCGCAGCGGCGCCTTGAATATCGCGCCCGATCTGTTCGAGGAACCCGTTCTGAAAATCAAAGTCGCGATAGCCCTCCAGAGCATAGGCCGCGGCAGGCAAGGCGCCGCCGGACACAGCGGACAACACATCGACCTGCTGCAGCAGCCCTAGGCGGTCCAGCTCCTTCATCACCGCCGCCCCGAAGACGGCCGCGCGGCTCCCTCCGCCGGAAAACGCCAGCCCGAGGAACCGGCCATCCGCCAATTCCTTTTGCCCTAATTGGAGGGTCGCCCTCGTCGGCACCGGGCGAACGTCAGGGGGGAGGACTCGAGGAGGATCGCTGGTCGCACAGGACACGGTGGTCAACAGGAGCGTCGCGAGCCAATAGCCGAGGGAACGACCTCGTAACGTACTCATGCGTCACTCTACGGTCCAATGCGGAGAATGGATGTGCCTCTAGTAAGGAATTCTGGCTTTGGGCGGACGCTATCAGGATGCTGACACCGTACGCGCATACAGCAGCCCTGCGACTCTCAAAGACTCATCGACTCGCGCAGTCGCCGTCGCAGGCTGTTCAAACAGGCTGTCCGGCAAGGCGGCAGCCAGCGGAGAGACGATGCGTACCCTTTGCGGTGCGTGGAGCCTTTTTGAGCCGCGAGAAAGCCGCCGGCAGCCCTTGTTCAACAGCCTGCTAGTTTCTGGTCAACTTGCGATAACGAATCCGGTGCGGCTGGTCGGCTTCTTTCCCGAGCCGCCGCTTTCGATCGGCTTCGTACTCGCTGTAGTTGCCTTCGTACCAGACAACCTTGCTGTCGCCTTCGAAGGCCATGATATGGGTGGCGACGCGGTCCAAGAACCAGCGGTCGTGACTGCTGATGACGGCGCAGCCGGCGAAGCCTTCCAATCCCTCTTCCAACGCGCGCAACGTGTTCACATCCAGGTCGTTGGTCGGTTCGTCGAGGATGATGAGGTTGGCCCCTTCCTTCAACATGCGCGCGAGATGCACGCGGTTCCGCTCGCCGCCTGACAGATCCTTGACCTTCTTCTGTTGATCGGTGCCGGCGAAGTTGAAGCGGGCGCAGTAGCCGCGGGCATTCACCTCGGCCTTACCCAACATGATCGTGTCCTGGCCATCGGAGATGATTTCGTAGACGGTTTTGTTGGGATCGAGACTGCGATCCTGATCGACGTAGCCGAGTTTCACCGTTTCACCGATGCGGATGGTGCCCGTATCCGGCTTCTCCTTGCCGATGATCATACGGAACATGGTCGTCTTGCCCGCCCCGTTAGGACCGACGACTCCGACGATGCCGCCCTTCGGCAGGCTGAATTCGACATTTTCATACAACACATTGTCGCCGAACGCCTTGCTGATCCCCTTCGCCTCGACCACCAGATCCCCGAGCCGCGGTCCCGGCGGAATATAGATTTCCAGATCGGCGGCCAGCTGGTCCTGTTTTTGATTGACCAATTCCTCATACCGGTTGAGACGCGCCTTGCCCTTCGACTGTCGGGCCTTCGGCGACATGCGAATCCATTCCAACTCGTGCTCAAGTGTTTTCTTGCGCTTGGATTCGGCCTTCTCTTCCTTCTCCAACCGATCCTGCTTCTGTTCGAGCCACGCCGTGTAGTTGCCTTGGAAGGGAATGCCGGAACCGCGATCGAGTTCCAGAATCCAGCCCGCCACGTTGTCGAGAAAGTAGCGGTCGTGGGTGACGGCGATGACCGTCCCCTTGTACTGCTGCAGATGCTGCTCCAACCATTGCACCGATTCGGCATCGAGATGGTTGGTCGGCTCATCGAGCAACAGAATGTCGGGCTCCTGGATCATGAGGCGGCAGAGTGCCACGCGGCGTTTTTCACCTCCGGATAACACGCTCACCTTTTGGTCGGCCGGTGGACAACGGAGCGCATCCATGGCGATCTCCAGTTCGCTTTCGAGTTCCCAGCCGTTGGCCGCTTCGATCTTTTCCTGCAATTGAGCCTGCTTGTCGATAAGCTTTTCCATCTCATCCGGGCCGGCGTCGCCCATGCTGTTGCTGACCGCTTCGTACTCGTGCAGCAGTGCCACCAGCTCTTTCTTCCCCTCTTCGACGACCTCTTTGACCGTCTTGTCGGGGTCGAGCTGCGGCTCTTGTTCGAGTAGTCCGACGCTGTAGCCCTTGGAACGGGTGATCTCCCCCACATAGTTCGGATCCACACCGGCGATGATCTTGAGAAGCGAGCTTTTGCCGGAGCCGTTCAACCCGAGTACGCCGATCTTGGCACCGTAGTAGAAGCCTAGGTAGATATCGCGCAGGACCTGTTTCTTCGGCGGATAGACCTTGCCGACACCGACCAGTGAAAAAATGACTTGCTTATCGTTCGTCGCCATAACCATCCTCGGTAGAGTGTAAGCCGTTTGTTCGATCGCGCAATCGATGACCATAACAAAGCGCGATTGGATTCACAACCGCGCGAGGGAATGCGCTCATGCTTCGCGACATCCTGACTCAGAGACGATCCGGCCATCTCCTCCTAGCACCGCTCCTTTTCTTCGCTTGGATCAACTCCGGCCCCGCCCTCGCGGACGATCGTGAGCAGCGCGATCTCGTGGACCAGTCGCGCGTGACCCTTTCAAACTTTCTAGCCGATTCCAACATGTCCTGGTTTCGCGACCACATCCAAGAGGCCAGGGGTCTCTTCATTGTCCCGCAATACATGAAGGGCGCACTAATCTATGGCGCAGCCGGCGGCAGCGGCGTCTTCGTCGCCAAGGACGAGAAGACCGGCGAATGGAGCGAGCCGGCCTTCTTTACGATGGGAGCGGCGAGCTTCGGTTTTCAGTTCGGCGCGCAGATGTCGGAAGTGGTCTTGCTCGTGCTGACGCAACGCGGGGTCGATTCGCTACTGCTGGGCAATTTCAAACTGGGCGCGGATGGATCAGTTGCGGTCGGACCGGTCGGAGCCGGTGTCTCAGGCGCGACCACACCCAGCCTCAGCACGGATCTCTTGTCGTTTGTCCGGGCCAAGGGCCTCTTCGCGGGGGTGTCGCTGGAAGGCGCGGCGCTGATCTCGCGGGACGAATGGAGCCACGCGTACTACGGCAAGTCGGTCACCCCGACCGACATCGTGATCCGCCGCGAGGTGAAGAATCCGCATTCAGACACGTTGCGCGCGGAAATCGTTCGAGCAACTGGCGGGAAGTAATGTTGGCCCTCTAGCAGAACACCCCACCCCACCGCGTGCAGTTACAGCGAGTGGAGCACTTGACCGCCAGCCTTCGCCTTCGTGGCCAGATCGGCGAGTGCGGCGCGGGCCTCTTCCGCATTGCGCACCGGGTCGGTAAACGCGAATCGACCGCCCTGCATCCGATCAGGCGTTTTGACCCGCAGGTGAAATCCCAGCCGGTCCATGGTCGTGGTATTGGCCTGCGGCGCGTCCAGATCGCCGCATTCACGGGAGCTTGACGTAGTTGAGAAGTTAGTCTACTGTATGGTCATGATTAAGCTTAATGTTCATGAAGCCAAGACACACCTCTCCAAATACTTGGCCAAACTCAAGGCCGGCGAGCGAATTCTGTTGTGTAAACGCAATCATCCGATTGCCGAGATCACGGCGTTGCCGGAACCACCCACCCACCCTCGCCCCATTGGGCTGGCGAAAGGCCGCTTTAACGTCCCAGGTAGTTTCTTCGCACCACTCCCGGATGTCCTCCTTGAGGCGTTCGAGGGAACGCACGAGTGAAGTGCCTCCTCGATAGCTGTACCTTTCTGTGGATTATTTCGGGGGCTAAGGAACTGACAGGAACCGCGCGCGGGCTCTTCACCGACCCAGCCAACGAGATGTGGCTGAGCGTCGTGTCAATCTGGGAAATTTCTGTGAAGCATGGGCTTGGACGGTTGTCGCTGCCGAGTCCGCTCGATCAGTTTCTTGTCGAGCAACGGGAGCAACATGGAATCGCGATGCTGCCGCTTCATGAGGGCGCGGTCTTGC
Source organism: uncultured Nitrospira sp. (assembly GCA_902500715.1). Taxonomy (GTDB): domain Bacteria; phylum Nitrospirota; class Nitrospiria; order Nitrospirales; family Nitrospiraceae; genus Nitrospira_A. Next base: position 10,973 of record CABVRO010000048.1, read on the forward strand.
ATCTGCATAAGCTTCCCCAATTACATCGAGACCCCTTTGACCGCATGTTGATCTGCCAAGCGATTGAACATGATTGCCTGTTGCTCACGCCTGACCCATTGATAAGCCAATATCCAGTTCGCACTCGCTGGTAGTTACAACGAATGCAGCACCTGGCCGCCTGCCTTCGCCTTCGTGGCCAATTCGGCGAGACCGGCGCGGGCCCCTTCCGCATTGCGGACTGTAGCAGTGAAGGCGAATCGCCCACCCTGCATCCGATCGGGTGTCTTGACCCGCAGATGAAATCCCAGCCGGTCCATGGTCGTGATGCTGGCTTGCTGCGCGTCCAGCTTGCCGCACAAGCGGGCAAGCTGGAGCAGTGTCTCCTGTTGCTTCGTATTGATCTCACGAATAAGATCCGCAGCGGTCTCTGCGAGCGGATCCACTGCCGCTGCCATGTAGTCGGCCGGGGCCACCCATCCCATCGAGCCGAACCCGCCGACAAAATAAATGTCCGCCAAGGCCATATGGAAGAAGTGAAAGTCGTCGAAGTCGACCCAATAGGCCGCGTTGGGATGGCGAGTCAAGTACCGTTCACGCACCGATGCGGCTTCGTCCTTCGGCACCTTCGTCACCGACCCCATCAGAGTGACTCTGGCTGCGCCCAGCGGATCGCGCTGACTCTCCGGCGGAGTTACCAGCAGGCTGGCCCGCGGATCGCCCAGCAGGTTCTGCGTGTGCATCGCCATGGAACTGATGAGAAAACTCGGCTGCCCCTGATCGTCCAGCCCGTACGGCATCACCGACCCGAACGGCCAGCCTGGTTGCTTCCGCGACAGGGTCGAGAGACCGCCCGTTTGCTGCAGATAGACCAACGTTCTGGCCTTTTCGGCATGGGACGGTTCGGGAACGTCAGGACCTTCTGAGTCCGGTCCGCTGTTGTGTGCTCCTAACGATGACGACACGAAACCTCTACTTTCTCGGCTCCATCAAATACCCAAGTCCTGGGTAAGCCGTAATTCTGATTCGTCCACAATTTCTTCCAGGCAGGTGAAGCAGGAGAACGGAAACCGATCGACCGGAATCGCGCACACTTCGCCGACCGGCGATTCGTCCAGCGCCGGACCACCGCATTCTTTATGGATCAGGAACAGCATGGTTATTCTTTTACAACCAGCTTCCGAAACGTTTCCACATGCTCCGGACTGCTCAGCCGATGATCGCCGGTTTTCAGCAGCAGTTCGAGAGGGAACTCCGGGTCCTGTGACAGCACCTGCTGCACGAAGGCCCAGCTGCCGTCGGGCTTGATCACCGTATCCTGCAGGCCGTGCAGGATGGTGGTCTTGACGCGACGCGGCATGGTGAAACGGCGGCGCCACAACGCCCGGCTGTCTTCCACCCAATGCCAGGGAATCGGCGCGTCCCGATGCATGGGCTCGTCATCCCAGGGCATGGAGCCGGTCGCCTGCCACTGTTCACGCCGCTCGTTGGAAATCTGAGCCGCGCGCAGGTCCATCATATTGAACGCCGGGGCGATGAGAATCAATTCTTCCACCGCCGGTTGCTCCTGCGCGACCAACCAGGCCAACCATCCACCGAGAGAGTTGCCGACGATCGTCATCGGCGGCCCGTCGGCCAACAGATTCGTAACGGATTCTGCGTCTTCCAGCCATTGCCGCAGACGATACTCACCCCACACACCGCCCGAGTCGCCCCAGCCGCGAAAGTCGAAGCAGCAGAAGCCCCAGCCCCGCTCCTGACACCATTCCGCCAGCGCCTTGCTCTTGTTGCCCCACCGCTTGGAGAGAAACCCGGTGATGAAGAGAAGCTGGCGGTCCTTGCCGACGACACGATCGCCACGGAGAGTTGTGCCGTCTGCGCCGATGAGTGTGAATGGATCCATCCCGCGCCTATCTCACGGCCTTCAAGAGAAAACTGCCCAGCTTGCGCAACACCGGCTCCGGAATTTCATGGCCGCCCCGAAACGGCTGCCAGTCGACCGACACACCGGCTTGCAGAAATTCATCCCGCAACCGTTCTGCCATCGCGTACGGCAGGATCGGATCCTGAGTGCCGTGGCTCTGAAACAGCGGCAGGCCTTTGCGTTTCGTCAGCAACGGCGCCCACTCTTCTTTTGCCACCAGGGTCCCGGAGAGCTGGATGAGTCCGGCATAGGGCTGAGTGCTGTGGAGCAGTGCGTCACAGGACAGCATCGCCCCCTGTGAAAAGCCGCCTAATACCGTGCGCTTGGGATCGGCGCCGAGTTTCTTGTGTATCTCATCCAGCAGCACTTTCATATGCTCGCGCGCTTCGGTAAGCCCGCGCGGGATTTCGCCGGACAGGTCACGGACTTTGCCCGCCGCCCGGTCCGCCTGAATGCGCGCCATGTCGATCATCCACCAGGCGCGCGAATCGCCGAAGCCCATCGGGATTGAAATCGGGGCTTCGGGAAAGAGAAAGCGTGTGCCGGTGGGCGCATCGAGATATTCGCTGAGCGGCACAAGGTCGTCGCCCGGCGCACCGAAACCATGGAGCAGCACCACCAGCGGGCCGTTGCCCCCGCCCTTATCGTCAGTGCCGCCCGTCAGGCGAACCGTGAGGCCGCCGAGTTTATCTACACGCATAGGATTCAGATCTCCCGTTCTATCTGTGACTCATGAGCCCGAATGAGATTCGGTTCATGACGAGCAGCTGACGCTGAGGTGTTTGCCCCAGTTCGGAGGCGCGGCGGCGTAGGAATTCATGCCGGGTTGTTCGGTATAGGGCTGCTGGAGCAGAGTCAACAACCGTTCGATCTCGGAATAGTCTTTCTGCTGGGCCTTTTCAATGGCCCCTTGGGCGAGATAGTTGCGCAGGACGTATTTGGGATTCACCCGATCCATCCGGCTCCGTCGCTCGTCGTCGCGGCTTTGCTCACTCATCAGCCGGTCGCGATACTGAACGGCCCAGGCGTCGAACCGTTCCGGATTCAGGAAATGCTCACGCAGCCGTTCATTATTCGCGTCCGCATCTGATGAAAACGTGCTCAATTCACGCCAGAAAATCGTGTAATCGACGCGGCTGCCGACCATGAGCGATTTCAATTCCTGCAGTAGAGCCTCATCGTCCGCACGGTCCTCCACCAACCCCAACTTGGCGCGCATGTGGTGGTGATAGTGCCGATCCACGCTGGTCTGATAACCATCGAGCGCCGCTTTCAGTTCTTCTTTTGGGGCGAACGGCAGCAGAGTCTGCGCCAGGCAACTCAGGTTCCAGAGCCCGATGTAGGGCTGCTGGTTGAAGGCGTAGCGCCCATTATAGTCCGAGTGGTTGCAGATAAAGCCGGGGTCGTAGTCGTCCATGAAGCCATAGGGGCCATAATCCAGCGTCAGGCCGAGGATCGACATATTGTCGGTATTCAACACGCCGTGCGACCAGCCCACCGCCTGCCAGTGCGCAATCAGTTTCGCCGTGCGCTCGACCACCCCGGCAAAGAAGCGGGCATACTTGTCGGCGGCTTGCGCGAGTTCCGGGAAATGCATCTCGATGGTGTAATCGGCCAACCGCTGCAGATGTTCATGTTGCTTGCGGTGGTAGAAAATTTCGAACGTGCCGAAGCGCACATGCGACGGAGCCATCCGGACGATCGTCGCCCCTGTTTCAACCTGCTCGCGATAGACCTTGTCGTCGCTGCCGATCAGACAGAGGGCGCGCGTCGTGGGGATGCCGAGTCCGTGCATCGCTTCGCAACAGAGATATTCACGGATGGCCGAGCGAAGCACCGAGCGGCCGTCGCCGTCCCGGGAAAACGGCGTCATGCCCGCGCCCTTCAGATGCAAATCCCAGCGTTCCCCTCGCCCGTTCTTTACTTCCCCGAGAAGAATCGCCCGTCCATCGCCGAGTTGCGGCACATAGACGCCGAACTGGTGGCCGGAGTAGAGCATGGCGAGCGGTTCCATGCCGGGAATCAGCAGGCTCCCGCCGAACACCCCGGCGAACTCCGGTCGCGCCGCTTCCGCCGGATCGAGGTCGAGCAACTCCATCGCGGCCCGGTTCGCGCTGATGAGAAACGGCGCGGCCGAGAAGGGCGTCGGGTTCACCTTGGCGTAGAAGACCTCCGGCAGACGCGCATAGCTGTTATCGAACGTGAGGGTTTCGAGACTGTGGGCTGTCATCCTGCTTCGTGATCCTGAGGGCTACCGGAAATTGGCTTCGATGTCCGCTTCCAATGTGAAGACAAAAATGCGCTCCCCGACCACGGTGTCGATGTCGGTAAACAGCGCCGTGACTTTCGCACCGATCAGATCCATCACCTGTTCACAGAGGCGCTCCCGACCTTGCGCGATGAGGTTCTGCCGAAGTCGTTTCACCATGTCGATACCTTCGGCCGTTTTGGCCAGCTGGCGTTCTGCGGGTGTCAGCACCCCCTTCAACCGCACGACGAGCATATCGCGCACAATAAACACCCGGACCTCGTCCGGGCCGCGGCCCAGAAATTCCTGCTCGAACTTGATGATGGCCGTCCGGACGGCGGCTTCCTTCTCTCCCTTGCTCGCCACAGGCAATAGATCCTTCTGAATGGTTGATCGAGACAACGCGCGGCCGATTATAGTCACCGCCATGTGCAGACTCCAACCCCCTTCAACCGCTGTCGGCAAACGGTCCGGCACGACGCCGGCGACCAGGCCCATCGGTCTTGCCAGCAAGCCCTGCGGCGCCGACTTTTTACTTGCAATTACAAAGGCGCGCGGCTACATCTACCGTAGTTTTCCGGTGGTGCCGCCGAGAGGCCGTGAATCGCGCGTGGCCCGGACCCACCACATGGATGTGATGAGACAGGCAGTAGGGTCTTGCCGGTGTTTCCCTTCAGGGAAAGGCCGGGGACAGTGCAGGCCAGTCGTTGGTTCCTTGTTTCAAGGACCGTCGGCTGGCCTTTTTCTTTTCATGAGTGCCATGGGGTCGGCATGTCGTTTCTCGCGCTCGTCCCGCTGTTGCCGTTGTTGACGGCCTTCATCGTGATGACCGGCGATCGTGCGGAGCAGGACCAGAATGCCAGAGCCGGGTTGCTCCCCGTCGCGGCGGCGTTTCTCGGGTCCCTCATCGCCCTGGTGGCGGTCACCTCCGGAGATCCGGTCACCATCCAGTTCTACGATACCACCTCCATCGCCAACCTTGCCTTCCCCATCGGGTTCTATATCGACCGGCTCAGCGCAGTCATGATGGTCCTCATCACCGGCGTGACCATGCTCATCTACCGCTATTCCATGGGCTACATGTATCAGGATCGCGGATATCGCCGGTATCTCGGGCTGCTCGGCATCACGACCTCGGTGCTCCTCTGCATGGTCTCCAGCGCCAATCTGGTGATGTTGTTTGTCTTCTGGCAGATCCTCTCGTGGCTGCTGTTTCTGCTTGCGCACAACCACGGCCATGCCGCCACCCTGTCCGGAGCCGCCAACACCTTCACCATGTTGCGGCTCAGCGATGCCGCGTTCCTCGCGGGCATTGTCCTGGCCTATTCGCTCTACGGCACGTTCGAGTTTCAGATGCTGTTCACGCGCGCTGCGGAAACGCCTATGACGCTGTCCATCTGGCCCGAGCTCGGCTGGGAGATGAACGGGGTGACGACCGTGACGCTGCTCATTTTCGGCGGCGCCATGGGCAAGTCGGCACAATTTCCAATCCACACCTGGCTGCCGCGCTCCCTCTATGCGCCGACGCCCATCCACGCCCTGCTGCACGCCGGCATCATCAACGCCGGGGGATTCCTCTTGAACCGTCTGGCCCCGCTCTACGGACTGAGTCCGGCCACCCTTCACGTGGTCTTTGTCACCGGCATGCTCACGGCGATGCTTGGCGCCACCATGATGTTGACACAGAACGACATCAAGAAAACGCTCGGCTTTTCGACGATCGGCCAGATGGGCTACATGATTATGGAATGCGGGCTGGGCGCGTTTTCGCTCGCCGTGTTCCATCTCATCGCCCACGGCCTGTTCAAGGGCACCGTCTTCCTGAATTGCGGCCACGTGATCCATAAAGCCCGACAGGAGCCCTCGTTTCCGCCGATCGACCGCGAGACGGAGGAAGACGAATTCTCCAACCTGACCTGGTCCACCGGCTTCCTGACGACGCTGCTCTTGCCGCTCGTGATCCTGCTCGTCACGCACGGCGTCTTGCGCATTCCGCTGATCGATTCACAGGGCACGGTGATTTTCCTGTTCTTCATCTGGGTCACCTCCTCGCAGGCGATTCTCTCCCTGACACGTATCCGCGCCGTGGCCTCCTGGAAGGTCTCCGCCGCCATGCTGGTCACGTTCATCATCGTCGTCTTCACATACCTCTTTGCGGTGGAGAGCTTTACGCATTTTCTATATCCGAATCCGGAGGTGGTGGCCTCGTATTTCAAGGCCGCGGCGCTGCCGGGCCGGCTCTTCGACAGTCTGGTGGTCGGCACGACAGTGCTCACGATCCTCAGCTGGGTCTATCTCTATGCGCATGCACATGGGCGCACGGTCACAATTCCGGGCTGGATCGACGTCTTCCTCGTTCGCCTCTATGTCCTGTTTATGAACCGCCTGTACCTGGATCAGCTGTATCTCACGTTCGGCCGGATCGTGACGCTCATCGCCCATCACCTGGAAAAGCGGTTGTCGTGACCATGCAACGCAGCCACACGAACATCGGCGCAGCCCGGGCTGTCGGAGGCCGGTCATGATCAAGACCTGGATGACCCCGTGGCTACTCCTGGCCGTTCCCTTCCTCGGCGCGGCACTCAGCCCGCTCCTCCGCACATCGCTCCAGCGAATGAAGACCTCAGCCCTCCTGACGACGGTCGCTAGTATGCTCGTCGTCGTCGGGACACCCTGGGCGCTGGGTGACTCGCTGGCCGGGGTGCCGTTTCTCTGCCTGCTTCCGCTGACGGCGTTTCTTTCGCTCCTCGGCCAACCGTTGCACCGCGACAACACTTCGGCCTGGACGGCGACGCTGGTGCTGCTGGGACTGGGACTGGGCATCCTCACCGCTCAAGCGCCGGCGCACGACGTCATGCTCCCGATACTGCCCGGCTTGCTCTGCATCCTGCTGTATCGTTATCAACAGGACGCCACGCCGGAGATCTGGCGGGGGCTGTCGGCCTACGGACTAAGCATGGTGTCGGCTGTGCTGGCCCTGGTGCTCCCGCCACCGGCCTCGACGGTAGCGCTATTGGTCACCTGTGCCACACTACTGCCGCTCCTGCCCGTTCACAGCGGATTCATTGCGACCTTGGCCGGCTTACCGGGCAATCTCCCCGCGTTTCTCGTTTTCCTGCTGCCGACAGTCGGGTTCCATACCCTGCTGACGTTGCTCCCGAACCTGACCGTCACAACCCTCCACACCGTGGCGGTTCTGGCGCTAGCAGGCGCCCTGTACGGTTCGCTCCGCGCCTTGATTCAGGCGCGCCCGCTGCCCCGGCTTGCCTACGCCGCCCTCGCGTTTTTCGGCCTGCTCTGGTGGTATGTCGCGGACACCGGCACCGCCCCCATGCAAGCGACGGTCTACCTCAGCGCCGTGGGGCTCGCGGCCAGCGGACTGCTCCTGGCCTGGTATGCCATCCGGGCCCGGTACGGGGATGTCGATCTCCGCGCACTGGGCGGGCTTGCCTATCCCATGCCGCGTTTCAGCACCCTCTTGGCGCTCCTGGCCCTGGCCGCGCTGGGCATGCCGCCGTTCGGCGTGTTTTCCGGGTTCCTGGGCATGCTGCTGATGCCCACCTTTACACCCTCCGGACCCTTTACCATCGTCATGATCGTCTGGCTCACAGCCTCCTGGTATTACACCGATCTCGTGCAACAACTCATCTTCGGCCGGCAACGCGTGGATATCCGATACGACGACTTGCGCCAAACGGAGTTCGCCTCGTTGGTGTTGCTGCTGTTGTTGCTACTCGCCCTCGGCACGGCCCCCTCACGCTTTTTCGACTCGTACGTACCGACACCCCCGGCCCCTGTCGCCATGCAGGAGGGCCCATGGATCCGGTGATCCATACCGACGACCCGGCAGATCTCGAAACCCGCCGCATGGAACTGCGGGGCACGATCCGCCTCGCCAGCGAAGTCATCGCGCAGTATTGGCCGATGCGGACGTTCGTCCATCACAATCCCCTCCACAGCCTGGAGTATCTCCCGTTTACCGAAACGGTGCGACGCGGCCACCAATTCCTCGGCGGCAACGGGTATCTCCCCGGCGACATGTATCGGCGCTATCTGAAATCGGGCAGGATTCTGGTCCGCCATATCGACGAGGCCCTGGCGCCCCTCGCGCTCGAGCAGGAAGTCGATCTCGGCCCCTGCCGCATTGCCCATCGGGAAGTGTTGCGAGCCTGCCTGACTCATGGTCTCTCTACCGCGACCGACGAACCACTCGATCGATTGATTGAACGTGAGCCGAACGAGGAGCAGGTCGAGGCACTGTCCGATCGACTGGGCTCGTTCTCCACACCGACGGTGGCGGAACGGATGGCCACCACGGTCCGGGCGGATTCGGATGCCCTTGGACATCATCTGACCCTCTCCAACTGGTGCGACCGAACACTGGGCACCCGGATCGTCGAACAGATCAACAGCGAACTGATCAAATGGTGCGAAGCGTTTCTGGACGAAGGCCACGCCACCTGGCCGATGCCGGGTCGGGATCAGGGCCTCTACGCCGCCTGGAAGCAAGTGGCCGGGAAAGAATGGACAACGTGCGGCATTGCGGACAGCCGCCGGAAAATTGCGGCGCTGCCGGAGCATCCCGAAGACGCCGTATTGGACTGCCTGGAAGCGTTGGCCATCCCCGAAACATTCCGGCAGGACTACCTGTCGCTCCAACTTGCGGCCCTTCCGGGTTGGGCCGGCTTCATCAAATGGCGCGCGGAAGAAACCGGCTATGCCTGGCAGCAGGCCTACCCTGTCGGACTGGTGAAGTTCCTCGCCGTGCGCTTGTGGTATGTGCGCGAATTGGTCCAGAAAGTCTGCCGGGAAGAATTGGGCATCGAAGGGAACTATCCCGCGGTGACGGACTACATGACGCAGCAGTCTCATGCATACTTCTTGCGCAAGGAATGGGCCGTCGGACGACTCCCCGCCTCCATGGCCGACCGGGTCGCCCGCCTGCATGCCGACACGAGACACCGTCAGCAGGGAACGCCGGCCCTCGCCCATGAATGGGAGCCACTCACCCATCACGATCAGATCGAATTCGGACCGCGCCGCGAACGGGCTGCGCAGCGGCTCATGGCGCGACGCCTGCTCACGCTGGCCCAGGCGCTCGAGATCGTTCCGGCCCTGCTGATGGACGGTCCGCTGACGGCCCTTCGCACCTTGCTGGATTGGATCGACGCCTTTCCGGAATCCGCGCATGGTCCGGTGTGGCTCAAGGCCTTCGAGGCCGGGTATCAGGATCACCTCTTCGGCATGTTGCTGCGCGCGCCGGTCAAACCCCAACCGGTCTCCGCCGAGCACCATCCGCCGGTGCGGCCCCATTCCCAATCGGTCTTTTGCATCGATGTGCGCTCCGAGCCGTTCCGGCGCCACCTGGAATCCACCGGCGCAAACGACACTTATGGGTTTGCCGGTTTCTTCGCAGTCTTCATCCGGTATCGGGCCTGGGGAAAAGAACACGAGACCGAACAGTTCCCGGTGATCATGCGCGCAAAAAATGAAGTGCGCGAAATCCCCCGCAGCTATCTGGATCACTACGTGTCCAAACACCTGTCGCGAGCGAAACTCGTCCACGCCGGACATACGCTGCTGCACGATCTGAAAGAAAACGTCGTCACCCCCTATGTCATGGTGGAGTCGCTGGGCTGGTTCTACGCACTGCCCATGATGGGCAAGACGATGTGGCCCGCTCTCTATAAACGGCTGACCAACTGGGTGCGGCGGTTATTTGTCCCCCCCATCGCCACGATTCTCACCGTGGACAAGCTGGCGCCGGCCGAAACCGAGGAAATGGTGGTCTCCGAACAGCGGGCCTTGATCTGGAAAGCGCTGCGCGACCGGCTCGGCCTGCATGGATCGCGGGTCGAGGCCGAATTCGTCGAGGCCCTGCGGCGGCGCGCGCTGGACGACGATGCCCCGGTGGAACCGTTCCTCAGCGACGCGGCCAAATCGGTCGATCTGTCCACCGACCAACTCACCGCCTTCCTCGAAGAACTCCGGCGGCACTACAGGATCAATCGCCGCGCGGCCTCCCGCCAGAAAGAACGGATCACGCGGACCGGCTTCACGCTCGAAGAACAGGTTCTGACCGTGGAAACCGCCCTGCGCATGATGGGCCTGGTGAGAAATTTCGCCCGCCTCGTGCTCTTCTGCGCCCATGGCAGCACCACCGAGAACAACCCGTTCGAGTCGGCGCTGGACTGCGGCGCCTGCGGCGGAAACGAAGGCAAACCGAACGCGCGCGTGCTGGCGGCGATGGCCAATCGCCCGCATGTGCGGGAACGGCTGGCCAAACGGGGCATCGAAATCTCCTCAGACACCCACTTCCTCGCCGGGCAGGTCGATACCACGACGGACGAGGTGCACCTGTTCGATCTCGAAGATGCCCCGCCGACCCACCGCAAGGACGTGGCCCGGTTGTATGACGATTTATGCGAAGCCGCCCAGCTGACCAGTCAGGAACGTTGCAGCCGGTTCCCCGATGTGGGGACTGTTCTGCCCCTCAACCAGGCCTCGGCGCATGTGGCCGGACGGAGCGCGGACTGGAGCCAGGTACGGCCGGAGTGGGGCCTGTCGGGCAACACAACCTTCATCATCGGCCGCCGGGAGCTGACCAAGGGATTGAACCTGGCCGGGCGTGTCTTCCTTCACTCGTACGACTATCGGGAAGATCCGACGGACCGCTGGCTGGAAGTGCTGCTGACCGCGCCGCAGGTGGTGGCGCAGTGGATCAACATGGAGCATTATTTCTCGGCCGTGGACAACGATGTCTATGGAAGCGGCAGCAAGATCTATCACAACGTCGTCGGCCGCATCGGCATCATGTCCGGCCCCTGGAGCGATCTCCGGCTCGGGCTGGCCTGGCAAACCGTCATGAACGACGACCTGCCCTATCATGAACCCATGCGCCTCCTGACGCTGGTGGAAGCCTCGCGCCCGCGGATCGAGAAACTCATTGCGCGGCACGAAGTGCTGCAACATTTCTATCACAACGAGTGGGTGCACCTGGCTGCGCTGGACCCTGAGGACGGAATCTGGTACCGCTACATGCCCTCGGGTGTCTGGCGCCGCGTGAGGAATCCCAGTGACACCTAGATTGCAACCGGCATCACCTCGGAAGAGACCTCTTTTTTTCAAAGGAGTGGAGACATGGCCGCACTCACGTTGCATCCCATGAAAGAAATTCGCGTCATCGTGTCGGGTGAGCACCGGCCCTTTGTCACCGAGTTATTGGACAAAGTGGAGGCGACCGGCTACACCATCATCGGCAATATCTCGGGGAAGGGCCATCATGGGGTGCGTGAAGCCCACTTCATGTTCAGCGAGCAGGAGAGCCTGGTCATGATTATGGCGGTGGTGCCGGAGGAAAAGGTGGAGCCGGTGCTGGCCGGGCTCCGGCCGCTGTTCGAGCGACATTCGGGTGTCATGTTCGTCTCCGATGTCGCCGTCAGCCGGCGCGAATATTTCGGCAAGAAGAGCGCCAAGTCCTGACCGGCAGACCGGGAACCCGCGGCTGGTGAGCCCGCGGGCCGGGCAGCCGACCTTGTCTTCTCACCGGTGATTGTCTACAATGTGCCCCCGTTGGCCTGTAAGAGGAAGGACGGCACGTGAAGGGACTACGGTTTGAACGGCTCGGGCGAGACCGCCACTACAACATCATCTTCCACATCGGCAGCAGTTATGTGCCGGTGAGCGACGAGACCATCGAAGAGCTGAAGGCTCAGACCCTGCTGTCCTCCGAGCGTTTCCTCGACCTCCTCCTCGACAAAATCGGGTACACCAGTTACCTCAAAGACCAGATCCGCACGGAGCTTCAAGCCTCCGGAGATCCCATGACCCAGATGACCGTCCTCCAGGGCGCCATCCGGGAGCTGTAACCGGCTGCTGAAAATTCCCTCCAGCTTCCGTTCTCAGTCGTCCGTCCATCTCGACGTATGGAATCAGCACGCCTCCGCGTCCAGACTTCCTGCACTTTGCCAGAAAAGTTTTGCGCAGCCTCTGGGAGGCATCCGTTCCGTCATCGTGGGTTGATCCCAAATTGGGATCATGGTAGACTACCCCGTGCGCATCATCGCGAAACGGACTCTAGGCACATTCTGGAATCGGTACCCG
>CABVRO010000049.1 GCA_902500715.1 uncultured Nitrospira sp.
CGGTCCGTTCGACATGGAGCGGATAGTAGGGCAGGAAAGTCCACTAAGTCAAGCTTCTGTCGATGCGTTTCTCGCCTCGATCGCGTCGTCGTTCTCTTGACAGTTTCCAGCCCCATCCAGTAAGGTGACTCCTCGCCTCATTCCCCGAATAAATGGTGAATGGTAGCAGTCGCCGGTGATTGTTCGACAGCTTCAACGTCCCCGTGAGGGGAGTCTGTTCCCCAGGTAATTGCCTTCCAGCTTGACGAGAACACGTGTCATGAATGTACCAGGGCTTCCTCCCAAACAAGGGTTATATGATCCTCAGCACGAAAAAGATGCGTGCGGGGTCGGGTTTGTCGTCGATATCAAGGGCCAGCGCTCGCACCAGATCGTGCAGCAGGGCCTGCAGGTATTGGAGAGTCTGACTCATCGAGGGGCGCAAGGGTGCGATCCCTGCACCGGCGACGGCGCAGGCATTCTCCTTCAAGTGCCGCATGAGTTTTTCAAGCGTGCCGCCAAGGACAGCGGTATCAAGCTGCCTGGTGCGGGGGAGTATGGCGTAGGGATGGTGTTTTTGCCGCCCGATGCCGATGCTCGTGCGCAATGTGAGACGGTATTCAACCGCGTCATCAAAAATGCCGGCGCCAAGTTGCTCGGCTGGCGCGATGTGCCGGTCAAGAGCGACGCCATCGGTGCACTGGCGCGCACGACCGAACCGTTCATGCGGCAGGTGTTCATCGCCCGCGGCATCTTCACGGACGAGGAATTCGAGCGGCGATTGTACGTCATCCGAAAGTGCGCGGAACGGGCGGTGTGCGAATCCGCCATTGAGGGGCGGGAGTATTTCTATATCCCGAGTCTGTCCAGCAGCACCATCGTGTTCAAGGGGCTCCTGCTCCCGCACCAGATCCCGCAGTATTACCAGGATCTGACCGACAGCAGTCTGACGAGTGCCATGGCCCTCGTCCATTCGCGGTTCAGCACGAATACGTTCCCCACGTGGCCGCTGGCCCATCCCTATCGCTACATTTGCCACAACGGTGAAATCAACACGTTGAAGGGCAATGTGAATTGGATGCGCGCGCGGCAGGGACGGCTGAACTCCGAGCTGTTCGGCGAGGACATGCAGAAGCTGTTTCCCATCGTGTACGAGAATCAGAGCGACTCAGCCAGCTTGGACAACGCCTTGGAGTTTCTGGTGCTCGGCGGGCGGTCATTGCCGCACGTCATGATGATGCTGATCCCGGAGCCGTGGGTTGCCAATCCGCAGATGGACCTGGATCGCCGCGGATTCTATGAGTACCACGCCGCCATGCAGGAACCTTGGGATGGCCCCGCGGCCGTCTGTTTCACCGACGGCAAGCTGATCGGCGCCACGCTGGACCGGAACGGGCTTCGCCCCTGCCGGTATCAGGTGACGACCGATGGATTGGTCGTGCTGGCCTCGGAAGCCGGCGTGTTGCCGATGGATCCGCAGCGCATCCGCCAAAAAGGCCGTTTGATGCCGGGCCGCATGTTCCTGGTCGATACCGAACAGGGCCGCATCATCGACGACGAGGAAGTCAAAGCCGATATCGTTCGCCGGAAGCCGTACCGGTCCTGGGTGACCGAGCATCGCATTTCCTTGGACGAGTTGCCCGATCCGATTAACGTGCCGCAGCCTGATCATCCCACGATCCGGCAGCGCCAGCAGGCCTTCGGCTATACCATCGAAGAACTGAAAATGGTTATCACCCCCATGGTGGTGGAAGGGCAAGAAGCCATCTCCTCGATGGGCACCGATACGCCGCTCGCGGTGTTGTCCGAACGGCCGCAACTGCTCTTCAAATACTTCAAGCAACTCTTTGCGCAGGTCACGAATCCGCCGATCGATCCGATCCGCGAAGAACTCGTGATGTCGCTCACCACCAGCATCGGCCCCAAACCGAATCTCATGGATGAACATCCGGAGTCGGCCCGCCGCATCCGGGTGAAGCAGCCGATCCTGACGAATGCCGACCTGCACAAGATCCGCGAGATTGCCGATCCGCATTTCAAGAGCAAGACGTTGAAGATGTTGTTCCGCGTCGCCGAAGGTCCGGAAGGACTGGGGGCAGCGGTGGACGATCTCTGCCGGCAGGCGTCGCAAGCGATTCGAGAAGGCTACAAGTTCCTGATCCTCAGCGACCGCGGCGTGAATGCGGAATGGGCGCCGATCCCAAGTCTTCTCGGGGTGGCGGCGGTTCACCATCATCTAGTGCGGGAATGCACGAGAACCGAGGTCGGCCTGACGGTGGAAACCGGCGAGCCGCGCGACGTGCACCATTTCGCTTGCTTGATCGGCTTCGGAGCCGGGACTGTGAATCCCTATCTGGTATTCGAGTCGCTGGTGGATCTGGAGCGAGATGGGTATTTCCCTGAAGGATTGGACGCGGCGACCGCTGAGGGCAAGTTCATCAAAGCTATTAACAAAGGCTTGCTCAAGATTTTCTCGAAGATGGGCATCTCCACGGTGCAGTCTTACTGCGGCGCGCAGATTTTCGAAGCGATCGGGCTGAATCATGAATTAATCGATCAATACTTCACCGGCACGCCGTCGCGGATCGAGGGCATCGGCGTTCGCGAGATCGGGGAAGAGACCCTGCGCCGCCACCGGGTGGCCTATGAGCCGGCCCCGATTCGCCAGCTGGATTTCGGCGGCGAGATTCACTACCGGATTCAGGGCGAGCATCATAATTGGAATCCGGACACCATCTACAAGTTGCAGCATGCAACGAAGAATAACGATCCCAAGACATTCGCCGAGTTCTCTCAACTCGTGAACGACGAAAGCAAGCGTCGCTCGAACCTGCGCGGCCTGCTGGAGTTCAAGTTCCTCCCTGCGCCGATTGCGCTGGACGAGGTGGAGCCGGCCAAGGACATCGTCAAACGCTTTACGACCGGAGCCATGTCATTCGGCTCTATCAGCAAAGAAGCGCATGAGACGTTGGCCATCGCGATGAACCGGCTGGGCGCCAAGAGCAACACGGGCGAGGGAGGCGAAGATCCGGAACGATTTGCGCCGCTCCCGAACGGGGATTCCCGCAACAGCTACATCAAGCAGGTGGCGTCGGCGCGGTTCGGGGTCACGAGCCACTATCTGGTGAATGCCAAAGAACTGCAGATCAAGATGGCGCAAGGCGCCAAGCCCGGCGAAGGTGGTCAATTGCCGGGCCACAAGGTCGATGAGAACATCGCGCGGTTGCGCTATTCCACGCCGGGCGTGCAGCTCATTTCACCGCCGCCGCACCATGACATCTACTCTATCGAAGACCTGGCACAGCTCATCTTCGACTTGAAGAATGCCAATTCCGATGCGGCCGTCTCGGTGAAGCTGGTTTCCGAAGTCGGTGTCGGCACGGTCGCGGCCGGTGTTGCAAAAGCCCATGCGGACAAGGTGCTCATCAGCGGCGACTCAGGCGGAACCGGAGCGTCTCCGCTCTCTTCCATTAAGTATGCCGGCGTGCCCTGGGAATTAGGATTGGCGGAAACGCATCAAACACTGGTCCTCAACGATTTGCGCGGCCGAATCCGTGTGGAGACCGACGGCCAGATGAAGACCGGGCGCGATGTGGCCATTGCGGCGCTGTTGGGGGCCGAAGAATACGGATTTGCCACGGCCCCGCTCATCATCGAAGGCTGCATCATGATGCGGAAGTGCCACCTCAATACCTGCCCAGTCGGCATTGCCACGCAGGACCCGGTGTTGCGCAAAAAATTCACCGGCCAGCCGGAACATGTCGTCAATTTCTTCTTCTTCATCGCCGAAGAGTTGCGGCAGATCATGGCGAAGTTGGGATTCCGCACCATCAATGACATGGTCGGGCGCGTGGACAAGCTCAAGATCCACAAGGCCGTCGAACATTGGAAGGCCAAGGGGCTGGATTTGGCGCCGCTCCTGAAGATGCCTGAAGTCGGTCCTGAAGTGCCGCGTTACTGCGTGCAGAAGCAGGATCACGGCATTGCTGAAATTCTGGACCGTAAGCTCATCGAGCAATGTGCGCCGGCGATCGATCGTGGCCAAAAGGTCACGCTTGAGCTGCCGATCCGGAATTTGAACCGGACCGTGGGCACGATGTTGTCGAGCCAGGTCTCCAAGAAGTACGGCCAGGATGGATTGCCTGCCGACACGATCACAATCAAGTTCAATGGATCGGCCGGCCAGTCGTTTGGAGCGTTTCTCTCGCGCGGCATCACGTTGATCCTCGAAGGCGAGTCCAACGACTATATCGGCAAGGGCTTGTCGGGCGGCAAGATCATTGTCTTCCCGCCGAAGAATGCGATTTATACGCCGGAAGACACCATTCTCGTCGGCAATACGTCGCTGTACGGCGGTACGCAGGGCGAGGCCTATTTTTACGGCATGGCCGGGGAACGGTTTGCGGTGCGAAACAGCGGCGTGCGCGCCGTTGTCGAAGGAACCGGCGATCACGGTTGCGAATATATGACCGGCGGAGTCGTGGCGGTGTTAGGCCGGACCGGCAGAAATTTCGCGGCGGGTATGTCAGGCGGGGTCGCCTTCGTGTTGAACGAGTTGGATAAGTTCCAGTCGCGTTGCAACTTAGGCATGGTCGAGTTGGAGCCGGTCGTCAGTGATGAGGATACGCGTCTGTTGCACGACATGATCACGTCACACTTCCTCTATACCGGTAGCCGGAACGCCAAGCGTATCCTGGATGGCTGGGAAGCGATCCTGCCGAAGTTCGTGAAGGTCATGCCGATCGACTACAAGCGTGTGCTGGCCGAACGGAAAGCGGCGGCGGCCAAGGTCGCGAAATAAACGTGAAGCGCGTGCGCGACTACTACGTTTTGAACGAGATACGAACGACGAAAGACGATTAACCGATGGGTGATCCGAAGGGCTTTCTGAAATACGCGCGTGAGGGACCGAAGCGGAAGCCGGTCGAGTTGCGCGTGCTCGATTGGAAGGAAATGTACGAGCCGATCGCCGAGGACAAGCTCAAAGTCCAGGGCGCCCGTTGCATGGATTGCGGTGTGCCGTTTTGCCAGGGCAATACCGGTTGTCCGGTCGTGAACCTGATCCCGGAGTGGAACGATCTCGTCTACCGCGGGCGCTGGAAAGATGCGCTCAAAGCCCTGCACACCACAAATAATTTTCCCGAGTTCACCGGTCGGCTCTGCCCCGCGCCCTGCGAAGGGGCTTGCGTGCTGGGGATCAACAGCGATCCTGTGTCCATCCGTGTGCTCGAATGGAACATCATCGACCGTGGATTCAACGAAGGCCTGGTCGAACCGGCCATGCCGGTCGGGAAAACGGGCAAGACCGTCGCGATCATCGGTTCAGGACCGGCCGGTCTAGCGGCCGCGCAGCAACTGGCGCGGGCGGGACATGCGGTGACCGTGTTCGAAAAGTCCGATCGCATCGGCGGGTTGCTGCGCTATGGAATTCCCGATTTCAAAATGGAAAAGTGGGTGATCGACCGGCGTCTGGAGCAGATGAAGGCCGAAGGCGTCGAGTTCAGATGCGGCGTCACCGTGGGAAAAGATATCACCGGCGAGCAGTTGCGCCGGCAGTTCGATGCAGTCGGGCTGACCATGGGCGCCGAGATGGCGCGTGACCTGCCGGTTCCCGGTCGGGACCTGAAGGGCATCCATTTCGCTATGGAGTACCTGACCCAACAGAATAAGCGGACGGCGGGCATCTCCGTGTCCGAGGAACCGATTACTGCCAAGGGGAAGCGGGTGGTGATCATCGGCGGCGGCGATACCGGGTCCGACTGTTTGGGAACCGCGCATCGACAGGGCTGCAGCGAAGCGCATCAATTCGAAGTATTGCCGGAACCGCCGCCTTCGCGTTCGACTTCTACGCCCTGGCCGCTCTGGCCCATGCAGCTTCGCACCTCGCATGCGCACGAAGAAGGCTGTGATCGTCAATGGAGCGTGTCCACCACGAAGTTTACCGGTCATAACGGTCACGTCACCAAACTGCATGCCAACCGGGTCAAGTTCGAGGGCGGCAAGTTCGTGCCGATGCCGAATACGGACTTTGAACTGGATGCGGATCTGGTCCTGCTCGCCATGGGCTTCACCGGCCCGGTCAGAAACGGCTTTCTCGACGGCCTCGGCGTCAATTACGATGTGCGTGGCTGCGTGACCGTCAATGAAAATTTCATGACCAACCTCGACGGCGTCTTTGCCGGCGGCGACACCAAACGCGGCGCTTCCCTCATCGTCTGGGCCATCGCCGAAGGGCGCAAGATGGCCGCGGGCGTGGATAAGTATCTGCAAGCCAACAAGTCGGCCAAGACAGGCCGCTGAAAAGTTCTTTTCTCACCCGCCCACACGAGATGCGCCTTTCACCAGGTACTCTATTCGCTTACTCCAACCCTCTCATGGCCCTACAGTATTGAGTCGTTCTTTCACCTTGCATCTTGTCGAGCAAGGCAGACAAAGTCATCAGGCTTCCTTCTCTCTCGTGGGGAAAGCAAATGTGTCAGCCACCTGCGCTTCTGCCACGTTCCTGCCCACAGCAGCTCTGACATTCGAGACGTCCAGGAGTTGTCGGGGGCATCGCGATGTCAAAACGACGATGATCTACACGCATGTTCTTTATCGAAGGCCGTCCGGTGTCCACATCCCGCTGGGTGGGAGATGGACCCATTCAAGGAAGGTGTTAGGCCGATCCGCATAAGAACCCGTGAGAAGTGGTCCCACAGTCACAACTCATTGAAACAGCAAAAACTATGGCGTATGGTTCGCTAACAGTAGCGGCGTGGTATGCGGACAGGAACTGAGCGATCCGGTTCTTATGCGGATCGGCCTAAAGATTGTGAGGCGCCACGAATGTCCGACGCAACCGTGTGGACCCATGAGCAGTTCGAGTCGATGTCGTGGCACGACAATCACGTACACGCTATGCGCATCGTCGAAGGGAGGTACGGAGCCGGCGAGCTGCAGCTCGATATCGACTACATCGCCGAGTGGTTGCCTGGCCCAAACAAGTCGTGTCGTTTCCGAATCGTCCCGGCCACGCTACGATTCCTGGAGGTTACGAACCTTCGCGTGGACCTCGACTACGCCGCCGCTTCGGCCGCTCTCGGCCCTTTCTCGCTACACGCCATCGAGCGTCGCGTTGAGTCTCGTCCGCGGTATGAGGCACAGATCTGGACGCTGCGGATCAATTGGCCGCAGGGTGAAATCGCCTTTGAGGCGATGGGTTACGAGCAACGGACCACGGGACCGGCGGTTATCACTGACTCACAGCGTCTGGGCCCTGACGAACGCCCTCGTGGCGCCTAACAACCGCTTGGGCGGACGCGATGGACAAGGTGCCGCAAGTGAAACGCCAGCAACGCGCCGCTCATGCGGGGCGTTCGACATCAGAAAACCGGGGCGGTGCTTCGACGATGGGAGAGATACAACCTGCTGATTCGAAGGCGCGCGCTAACGCCGTAGCAATTGTTGTCGTCGGCGCAGTTCTGGGAGGCGCGACGCTCTTGTTGTTGCAGTTCCAACGAGACGATCTCGTTGCATGGTTCGTGGAAAGCCCGCTGAGGCTTGAAGCTTCGATTCTCGGCGGGGTCGTAACCCTTATTGTCCTCCCGTTGCTGTTGGCCTCGGCTTGGGTCTGGCGCCTTGGCGGCCGAGTCCTTGAGGAGGGGCGTTTTCCACCTCAAGGGTTGAAGGTCGTCCGAGACACGGTGGTCTTTCGGGGGGCACAGGCGCAGCTACGGGGACGGTTGCTTCAAGGACTTGGGGTGGTGTTCGTCGCGGCTGGTGGCGTTATGCTGTGGCTGGCGCTGCGGCTCGTCTCGCTGATACAGCAGTAGTTTGAAGCCATGCGATTAAGTCGTAGAAAGGAAGCTGGTGCCTAACATGGCCGTCAACCGGACGCCCGCAAGCATTGCTTGCGGCTCACTTCGTCGCTTCGCTCCTACGTCCGGCAGTTACGGCCAGCGTTTGGCGGCGGATACTGAGAGGAGAAATCGAAATGGATTTGAAGTTGACCGATAAACTGGCCCTCGTGACGGGTTCCACGAAAGGGATCGGGCTGGCCATTGCCACGGCTTTGGCACGGGAAGGCGCGCGGGTGATCCTGAATGGCCGGACGGAGGCGTCCGCATCGACCGCCCGAGCCGAGGTACTGAAGGCCGTCCCGAGTGCGGCCCTTGAACAGTTCATAGGCGATCTCGCTACCCCCGCCGCGGCGGATGCGCTCTACGAGGCGTACCCGGCGGTGGACGTGCTCGTCAACAATCTCGGCATCTTCGAGCCGAAGCCGTTCGAAGATATCCCCGACGACGACTGGCGACGGTTCTTCGAGGTCAACGTGCTCAGCGGGGTTCGGTTAAGCCGCCTGTACTTGCCCGGCATGAAGGCGCGCAATTGGGGCAGGGTCCTGTTCATCAGCAGCGAGAGCGGCGTCCAAATTCCCGCCGAGATGATCCACTACGGGGTCACCAAAACGGCTCAGCTCGCGGTGTCCAGAGGGTTAGCCGAGACGTGCGCCGGAACCGCCGTGACCATCAACGCCGTTCTTCCTGGCCCGACGCGCTCGGCCGGGGCTGCCAAGTTTGCGGCGCTGGCATCTCCGCTCGCATGGAGTTTTCTCGTGCTTGTCATCGCGGCCAAGCACCACATGGCCTCGGTATCAGGCTTCGTGCAGATCGAAACAGCATTCACGGCAATCCAGTATCTGGTGGTCAGTCCGCTGATTGCTCTTGCGTTCTCGTACCAAAGAGCTTGACAGCATGGCGCACGACGAAGCATTAGCCCAGCGTGTCAGACGCGCTCTTGCCAACCACACGGGTGTGAGTGAGACCCGTATGTTTGGCGGCATCTGCTTTATGATGAACGGCAACATGTTATGCGGCGTAGATCGTGCGCGACTGATGTTCCGGGTTGGCAAGGAACAAGCCGCTGAAGCGCTGTCCCAGCCCGGTGCGCGTCCGATGGACATTACCGGCAAGCCGATGGCCGGATTTGTGTTTGTAGACCCAACACAGTGTGATCCCTCCGCACTCAAAGCCTGGATCGATCTCGCCGTTAATTACGTTGGGAAGCTGCCGCAGAAAGGGAAGAACAAGTAATGCGAAATGACGGAATCGTCCATGCAATGCCGCCCAAGAAACTGTTAAGCGTCACGGTGCCGTTGCGCTAGAATCGAAATTCAGCCACGAAGGAGAACTCGCGATGAAGACAATGACGTGCAAAGAGTTGGGCGGAGCGTGTGACTTGGAGTTTCAGGCAAACACCTTTGAAGAGATGGCTCAGATGAGCCAAAGCCACGGCAAGGAGATGTTTCAAAAAGGCGATAACGCGCATCTACAGGCCATGGGTGAAATGAGAAACCTCATGCAATCTGCGGACGGAATGGCCAAGTGGATGGAGGGCAAGCGGAAAGAGTTTGAAGCCAAGCCCGACACAAAATGACGCCTAACACTGCGCTTCAGCCGACCGGCTCCAGCAGGCTTCGCCCGCTTCCGCCGTCGGCTGAGCTGGCATGTTATGCCCTTTAGTCACAGCGATCTTTGGAGCACGGCTCACGTCAAGATGCAACTTGCGTCCGGGCCAATGTCCGAAGGCAAGACGTTCCTGTATTTCCTCGCCATCATGGGCTTTGATTGGCTTCAGTTCACGGCTTTTCGTCTGTCGCGCTCGTCCGGGCCAATCCCAGCATGGAATTATTTCGATGCATGGTTCGCATTTGCAATCGCTCTCGCAGGGTTGGTCTACCTCTTTCTGTGCAACGGCGGAACGCGCGGGGCGCATTTTCTCTATCGCTATTTCCCGCTGTCGGTTGTTGTGGGCTGGAAATTCGTTGTAGCATCGTTTGTCGTCCTGCCGGCCGTGGAGATGTCGCTGCGCGGGACCTCACCCAGCGTGATCGGTTGGTCGCTGTCCGCCGCACTGGTGGTCGTGAATCTCGTCATGTTTTTTCGCATCGGCCATCATCTCAAGGGGCTCAGTCGGGAGACTCGGACATAACCAGCCTTTGCAGCGGACGCGCCGCAAGCGGTGCGTCCGCTGCAAGGAGAAAGAAAATGTACCGGGAGTCTTTCCCCGGTGTGTAGGATCGTTCTGTAAAGTGGAGAGCAGCGGCGGCAGGCCGGTAGTTGTTGGAAGACAGTTATGCTGTGATCCCGTTGTGCAGACCAGATATACCTTGTAGAGTGCTCAGCGGACACGTTCTGTTCCAGGAGGAAGTGGATGACCGCACGAGTGGTGGCCCTCGCAAAACAGGCTCAGAAGTTGCCGCTCGCTGCCGTAGACGAAGCGTGGATTGCGGAGGCTGAGCAACGTTTGCCGCGTGGAAGCGAAAGGCAACCATGGCGGTTGCGGCGAATACGGCCTTGTAGGTCTTCTGCTCTAACTGCTTGTTTTTACCCGCCATCAAGTACTGCATCCTCTCTGCTTGCTTCTCTTGAAATGTGTGTGTACTATTTTAACAATCGTACACATCTTTGTCGGAGGCTCTATGCGCACCAATATCGTGATCGACAATGGCTTAATGCAGCGCGCAATGAAGGCGACCGGGCTCTCCACTAAGAAAGCCGTGGTGGAGGAGGGCCTTCGATTATTGATAAAAGTGAAGGGGCAGGAAGGTATTCGCCGTTTACGTGGAAAAGTTGCGTGGGAAGGAAATCTCGGTGCGATGCGGGAAGGTCGGATTAAGGCGGCTTCATGATCATTGTCGATACGACGGTATGGGTCGATTACCTGCGAGGAACACGCACTTCCCATGCTGACTGGCTGGACTCTCAGCTGGCGAGCGAACGCTTCGGTCTGACCGATTTGATCCTATGCGAAGTATTACAAGGGATTACCAGTACTAAGCGATTTGGGGAAGTCCAGAAGGAGTTGCTGAATTTGGCAGTATTTGAAACAGGGACGATTGACATCGCTGTCGAGGCGGCGCAGAACTATCGTCGGCTCCGCGCTGCCGGGCGAACGGTTCGGAAGACAATCGATTCCCTTATTGCGACGTTTTGCCTGATGGAGGGGTATAGCTTGCTCCACAATGATCGTGATTATGATCCGTTCGAAGATGTGCTCGGATTGAAAGTCATTCATCCCTAAGAAGGACAATTCTCTTATGTCTGATCAGCAGTATCCCCGCAGTCCCAAAGTCCTCCTCGGAGGCATCGCCCACTTGGGGCGGTTTATCGACAAGGTTCGTTTGCGGCATGCAGGCAAGATTCACGACTACAACTACATCACGGTCGGCTTCGATAAGTACCTGATCGACTTTCTGCAGATCGACCCGAAAGCCTTCGAGCAACAGGTGTTGGCGGGTGGAAGCGATGAGTCGTTACTGGTTTGGGTCACCACTCACGGCCGTAAGCATTCCGATCGAGAGATTGCCGAATGGTCGAAAGGCATTCTCACCGGAGGCCCGAAGGACGATGCGGCGAAGCAGCGATATCAGGGCCGTTTGCAGGACATTGCCACGAAGCGAGGCGTACCGGTGACGGCGCTGCCTTTGGCGACCACCTGGGTCGATGCGATCGAGCTGGACGAAGGACGGATGTAAGGTTGCTATCGGACCTCGGTCCATCCGGTGGATTGCGACTTGAAGATGACGGTGCGGGATGACGTGCGGACGACCATGCCGTTCTGACTCCCATCCACGGAGAGCACTCGTTCATCCGTCGTCCAGGCAATGTTGAAGAAGCCGCCGGTGTAGGTTGAGAATCCCAGTGCCCGTTCGTTGGTGATGGCGACCGCCACGTGCCCGTGCCCCCGCAGCTGGACGACTTTCTCGTTTGGCCCCAGCGACAGTGTCGTCCAGTGCCCGCGCGTTTCTTGAAATCCATACACCTGCCGATTGCTGTGCGCGAGGATCAGAAACGGCAGCAATTGATGCCGCCCGATCCCTTCTTCGACTCCCAGTGAGACTTCCCGCCACTGCCGCAGGCCGGCAGAAAATCCTAGCAATCGATTCGAAGTCTGCACGAACCCTGTGTGTCCGCGCGCGCCTGAGGTGACGACGGATTCCCCCGGTTGCAGCGACTCCTCGACTCCGCCACCCGCGGCCGACCAGGCGATGACTTTATCGGCAGTCGGCGTGACGGTCACTTGCGCACCTCCGCCCTGGCTCAGCGACAGAGACGGCGTGAGTAGGAGGCCGGTGATGGAAACCATGATCAGGGCCGGTAGGAGAGCGAGGAATCGACGCATGGATGTTCTCCCTGCTCCCCAACCTACCACAGCCTTCCCCGCAAGCGAAGGTTGAATTGTGCGGTTCTGTCGTGTTGTGTCAGAACTGCACAGCCATGGTAGGCTGCTTCATGCTGCGGTCATGGTAGAAATGGTCGTCCCTATCGGCAGAAAAGAGGCGATCAGGTGAGATCCCCTCGGATCATCCTTTCATGGGCCCTGGTACTCGGTTCGGGATTGCCGCTGCTCGGTGTCTGGCTTGCGGGTAAGCCCGTCGCGGCGTATCTCAAATTTCCACCGACGACGCAGTTCCTTGCTCACGAGCCTTTTTCCCGGCCGGTCTTCATAGGGCTGGCAGTGGTGATCGTCGGGATGCTCGCCCCGTTTGTCATGCGCGCTTTTCGAACGACGCAGTCTGATGTACAAGCAACTGCCGATCCCCAATACGTGTCACCTTCCACGTTTCACGAGCGGCAGGTCCCTACCTTCCCTTTCCCCTGGTGGGGATGGCTCGGGATGCTTGGGACGCTGGGCATGTGGTTTTTGGCCTGGACACGCCTCGAGTGGATGCAGTCTTTCCAGGCTCATACCTTCGCTCCGCTCTGGTTGGGCTACATCGTGCTGGTGAATGCGCTGACGTATCGCCGCACCGGGCATTGTATGCTGCTGCATCGTCCGCGCTATTTCCTGTCGCTCTTTCCGCTCAGCGCCGGATTCTGGTGGTTCTTCGAATATCTGAATCGCTTCGTTCAGAACTGGCACTACGTCGGTGGAGGGGAGTTCAGCGCGTGGGAGTATCTGGTGCGCGCAACGCTGCCCTTCTCGACGGTGCTGCCGGCGGTGCTTGGTACGGCGGAATGCTTGACCGCTTGGCCTCGATGCTCTGCGGGGCTGGATCGGTTTGTAACGATCGAATTCAACAACCGTATGACCTGGGGATGGGCGCTGTTGATGGGTTCAGCCGTTGGGCTTTTCAGTCTCGGTCTGTGGCCTGACTATCTCTTCTGGCTGATGTGGGTCGCGCCGCTGTTGCTGATCATGTCGCTGCAATTGATTCGGGATGAGCCGACGATCTTCAGCAACACGGCGCACGGTGATTGGCGAAGCCTCTGGGCGGCGGCGCTTGCGGCGTTGATCTGCGGCTGGTTTTGGGAGATGTGGAACTTTTACAGCCTGGCCCGCTGGGAATATGCGGTGCCGTTCGTGCAACGGTTCAAACTGTTCGAGATGCCGCTGCTCGGGTATGCCGGTTATCTGCCGTTCGGCCTGGAGTGTCTTGCTGTGGCGGACTTGTGCTTGTCGAGAAAGTTTTCGGGAGGCGTGGCTTATTACCGTGCGGTTGAATGGGCCACCGATTTGGCGCAGCGAAAGCCGACGGTGGCGGAGCGCTGATCGGCCGGCGCGCCGCTGCGGGTGGCGGTCCTGAGCATGATCGGGTTGCTCTTCCACGATCCGCCGCGCAGGCTCTTGTAGCGGCCGCTGGTCGGTCCGGGTGGATTTCGTTCCGGCATGTAGGCGTAATAGTCGAAGCCGAACCAGTCGTTGACCCATTCGGCGACATTGCCCGCCATGTGGTGAACGCCATAGTAACTTTTCCCCGCGTCTCCGCTGCTCACCGGCGCCAGGATCGGAATCTCATGCACATGATGTTGTCCGAACATGGCCAGTGAACTGTCGGGGAGGGTATCTCCCCAAGGGAAGCGATTGCCGTCCGGCCCGCGCGCCGCTTTCTCCCATTCCGCTTCGGTCGGCAGACGCTTGCCCATTGAGCGGCAGAGGCTGTCGGCTTCTTTCCAGGTCACGTAGAGCGCGGGCCACTGAGCCAGGGTCTCATCGGTAACGGAGTGCACGGTGATCACGTGCCAGATGAGATGTTGGAGATCTTTCGACGGGTGGAGCTTGTGGGCGAATAGATAGGACAAGTATTCCCCAAGGCTGATTTCGTCGCGGTCGATGTCGTAGGCGTCCATCCAGACGCGGTGCTGCGGGAGTTCCGTATCGTCGAACTGTGTGCCCATCCCATAGGGATCGTCATCCACCCGGACGCTGCCCAGCAGGAACGGCCCTTCGGGAATGTGAATCGTCGGTGAACGGGCCGTGAGTTTGGCGATTGATGTCAGGTGCTTAGCCAGTTCAGCGGAGGGCGGTGGGCTGGGGGCACGATTGGCAGCGGGGAAACTCGGGCTGGACCAGGCTGAGATGAGGAGCAGGATTGCGAGGCCTACGTAGCGTGGAATGGAGGCCATTCCCGGTAAGACGGAACATGCAGGCATTACAGTTTACTCGGCGCGGCGACGGCTTTTCCGATTTCGGCAATGAGCCGGCGTTCGATCTCTGCGGTCTCCTCCGCATCCACCGCCAGGATGCGACCGCCCTGCGCCAGGCGCTCAAAGTCGGCTTTCACGCTCAGCCGGGTAACATTGGACGGCAGGGCTTGGAGCGACACCACATACTGATTGCGCGAGCCTGAGGTTTCCAGCGAGGTCGGGGTGGTGACTTTGCGTTCGGTGACGTAGATCGTTTTCTGGTCGGTCTTGACGCTGACTTTCACGCGATAGCCGTTGCGCGCCAGGGCCTCCTCGGCGGCTTTTCCGACCGCGGAGAGCGGGCGCGGGAGGTCCTCGATTTGGGCCCCCTTCTCTTCGACGCGAATATTGTCCGTGGCCTGGGCCGCCTTTGCGGCCGTTCGCTGAATCTCTACCGACAGTTTTTTCGACTCGGCCAGTTGGGAGTCCAGTTTCGTCCCGAGCGCCTTAGCTTCCGCCTGTAGCGCCTTCGCTTCGGCTTGAGCATGCTCCGCCTGCTTCTTGGCGTCCCGTAATTCCTGGTTCAACAGATCGATCTGTTGCTGCATGACCTTGTTGCCGTCCTGCAGCGAATTCATAACCGATTCCTGCTTCGCCAGTTGCTTGCGGAGGTTTTCGTTTTCCTGTCGAAACGGCGACTCATCGGGTGCGCATCCGACACACCACGATAGGACTGCGAGGCTGAAGAGAGGTGCGAGCGATCGCTGGGGAGGCTTGATCATAGTTTGGGTAAGGCCCTCAGACCAATACCAGAGTTTGGCCCCCCTTGTCCATCTTCATTCATCTTCCCGCCGGTTTGACCCATCACGAAACAAGCGGCTATTCTGTGGTCATGGCGTTCTGGTGCAAGGTCATTGTAGTGGTCGGTCTGGTGCTGCTGCGGCCGGAGACGGCAATCGTGTTTTCCGCCACCGCACCGGAGCCGGAGCAGCTGCAGCCCGTACCGGCCGAGGAATATCCGTTCTATGACCTCGTCGTCGAGGCGAAGTTCCTGACCTCTCGCACCAGGCTGGTCATCATCGAGCGCATGACGGCGATCCGCCTGCATCCGGAGGAGCCGCAGTTGCCGACGGCGGCCTGGTTTGCCGAGCAGGAATTTTTTGATGGTCGTCTGCCCAAGGATCTCATTCGGGACTTTGTGACCAAGGCTCAGCGGCCGGCTCGATTGGATGCCCGGTTTACCTTCGGTGTGCGCTACCGGTTCGTCTCCGGAGAGGGCGTACCGGACACGGAGGCTGCGGTGCCGGTTTTTCCCGCTGCCTGGCGGGTTGAGGAGGAGAATGACGGGGATGCTCTCGAAATCCTCGACCGGCTCGCCTTCTCCCGTGTGGGACTGACCTCGCGAGGCGACCAGGCCTTGCTCTATGTCGCGAACCAACGGCCTAATGCGACCGGTGCCGGATTCTTGTTCTGGCTCGTGCGCCGACAGGGGCGTTGGGAGATTTTCGATACCGAAGTGTTGTGGGTTGCGCAGCCGGACCGGAACCCTTCAGGCCGCCGATAGCAGGAGCTGGTGGGTTCTGGTACTCGTTTGGTTCATTGAGGAGTGTGCATGATTCGCAAGACCTTTTCCGTTCCACCGCTCGGTTGTAACTGCTCGATCATCGGAGATCCGATCACGAAGCAAGCGATTGTGGTCGATCCGGGTGGGGCACCCGAGCGCATTTTGCAGGAACTCCGCGCGATGGGGCTGACGGTGGTGAGCATTGTGCACACGCACGCGCACTTCGATCACTTTCTCGCATCGGGGGCGATGAAGCAGGCGACCGGCGCCGCGCTCTGCCTGCATCCCGACGATCTTCCTCTGTGGGACATTCTGGAGACGCAGTGCCGCATGTTCGGCGTGCCCTATGTGCCCGCGCCGCCGCCGGATTATTGGTTAAAGGATGAAGAACGGTTGTCCATCGGCGAGTTGGAAGGGATCGCGTTGCATACACCCGGGCATACCCCCGGGTCCATGTGTTTTCATTTTCCTGCTGCGAAGCTAGTGCTGGCCGGTGATACCTTGTTTCGCGGAGCCATCGGCCGCACCGATCTCTGGGGCGGAGATTTCGATGTGATCGAGCAGTCGATTCGAGAACGGCTGTATACGCTCGACGAACAGACTGCCGTGGTCACCGGACATGGACCCGAGACGGAAATCGGTAGGGAGCGAGAGACCAATTCCTTTGTGCGAGCCTAGCGGGATGCGCAAAAAGTCCGCCAGCGGTATTCTCGCAAGACACTGCCGCCTCACCGTCTCGGCGGCGTTCACAAACGTAACACGCGTTATTCCGTGCGTCGTGAACCTCAGAGGATCGCCGTACGGCGCAGAGTACGATTCACCTCTTCGCTCGCTGGGCTTTGCTGGACGGACTTTTTGCGCATCCTGCTGGCGATTCTGACGTGGCCATGGCATGGCGAGTTGCCCGGGATGTATGGCGCAAGAATTGATTTTTCCACAGTTTGGTAGCAGCGGGGCCTCAGAGCGCGCCCCGGGATTTACAGGAGGGAACCATGAGCGCGACGACACGAGCTTGGTTAGTGTTTCCGCTCCTCTCACTGGTGCTGGCGCTGCCCGTTTCCGATCTCCAAGCCCATGCCGGCGAAGCCGGCAGTGCTCCCAATGTGACCATCAGCGATGTGCGTGTGCGGCTTTCCGATCACGGCCCCGTGGTCCTGCTCTCGGCGGACGGGAAGAGCATCCCCATCTTTGTCGATCACACGGTGGCTGCCTCCATTCAAGCGGCCTTGACCGGCGAGAAACTGCCCCGTCCACTTTCCCACGATCTGATGCATACCATTCTCGAGTCACTCGGTGGTCGTGTGGTCAGGACCGTCATTACCCTCAAAGCGGGAACGTATTACGGCAGTTTGATCGTGGCGTTTCAGGGGCAGGAAAAGGTCTTCGACAGCCGGTCCTCAGACTCCATTGCCTTGGCGATTCATTTTCAGGCGCCCATTCTTGTGGGACGAGACATGTTGGATGCGGTCGGCACGTCGATAGGGGAGCCCAAGCCGGAAGCCTTGTAGTGTCGCGAAGCCTGTCGGTCCGCTTTGCATAGTTCACCCTACGCTTCGCAGAGCCCATCCTGCCAAGAAACAGGCAGTGCTGGCCTTTTCGCAGGTTCTGGCCTATCGTTACGGATGATGCGACGCAGCCCGTTGCTCGACGGGCACGGAGGCCGAATTCACAATGAAGAATCAACGCAAGCACGAACGTGTTCACGTTCAGTTTCGCAGTCACTTTTCGATGAAGGGGAAGATGCTGGCCGGCGACGGAGATCTGACCGACCTATCTCCAGGCGGCTGTCGAATTCTCAGCTCGGTGCAGGTGCTGGTCGGCGCCGAGGTGGAGTTGTGTATTTTCCCGGGGGACAGCGCCAACCCCATTCTCATCGATGGGGCCACCGTGTGTTGGTGTCGGCCGAATGAATTCGGTCTCTCGTTCACGAAGATCCGGGTGCCGGTCCAGCGCCAACTGACCGATGTTTGGCGTAAACTCGCCAAACCCGCCTAGCAGGCTGTTGATAAAGGCCGCCAGCGGCGTTCTCGCCTCGTTCAGAGGCTCACCGTACGGCCACGGGATAGGAGCCTGTCTTGGCAGGCTCGGGATGGGCGGGTACGAAGGAACGATTCGCCTTGGGACACTGGGCGCTCACCGGCTCGCGCCCGTCCGCAGACGTGACGCTCATTATGCTTCGCGTCGCGGACCTTGCTGCGGCCTTGCTGGACGGCCTTTCTGAACAGCCTGTGCGGCGCCAGACGCAATTACGCACGTCGCACAACGATCCTTTTCTGGATGCGGCGTACGGTTGGTCAACGCGCTGCTAGTCGCGTTTTATTCCAGAAGTGAATTGCCCCGATTGGATATGCGCGGCTAGATTTTCATCGCGTCGCGCACTTCCGCCATGGTCTGCGATGAGACGGCTGTGGCACGGCGGCGCCCGTCTTCGGCGATCTCGTCCAGGCGCGACGGATGCTGGGTGAGGGCGGCGCGGGCCTCCCACATCGGCGCCAAGCGCTCTACCACGCGATCGGCCACCAGCTTCTTGCAATCGATGCACCCGATCGC
Source organism: uncultured Nitrospira sp. (assembly GCA_902500715.1). Classification (GTDB taxonomy): domain Bacteria; phylum Nitrospirota; class Nitrospiria; order Nitrospirales; family Nitrospiraceae; genus Nitrospira_A. The sequence goes on from CABVRO010000049.1 coordinate 18,481, forward strand.
TGCCTTGCGACAGTCTTGATTGATCTGCTCGATCACCGGCAGTGGTGAGAAAATCTTGTGAAAGTCGTAGACGGGGCAGACATCCGGGTTGCCGGGGTCGTGGCGTCGCACCCGCGCCGGATCGGTGATCATGGTCTTGATCTTTTGCCGGACGACGGGCTCCTGATCGGAGAGGTTGATGGCGTTGCCGTAGCTCTTGCTCATCTTGCGCCCGTCCGTGCCCAGGACCTTCGCAAACTTGGTGAGGTGCTCCTGCGGGTCGGGAAACACCGGGCGATAGAGGCTGTTGAAACGGCGCGCGAGTTCGCGCGTGAGTTCGAGGTGCGGCAACTGGTCTTTACCGACCGGCACGAAATCGGGCTTGTAGAGCAGGATGTCCGCCGCCTGCAGGACCGGGTAGCCTAGAAAGCCGTAGGTGCTCAGGTCGCGCTCCTTGATCTCTTCCTGTTTTTCCTTGTAGGTCGGGTTCCGTTCCAGCCAGGAGACCGGAATGATCATGGAGAACAACAGATGGAGAATGGCATGATCCGGCACCTGGGACTGGACGAAGACGGTGGCGCGCTTCGGGTCGATGCCGGCAGCCAGCCAATCGATCAGCAGCTCCCGCACATATTCTCTGATGCGGCTGGTGTCGGCGTAGTTGGAGGACAGGGCATGCCAATCCGCCACGAAGAAGAAGCACTCGTACTGCTCCTGTAGCGCATTCCAGTTTTCCAACGCGCCCAACCAATTGCCAAGATGGAGCAGGCCGCTTGGCTGCATTCCGCTGAGTACCCGTTTCTGACCCGTCGTCATGCCATCACTCCTGTGTTCTTGCAGAATGCTGAAAGCGCCCGCCGGCCCCGTATCTTGCCCGGTCTCGGCTCTCCGCTCGCTGCGGCCTTGTTAGCCGGCCCTGGTGGGCATCCTGAGTCGCTGATCGATCTCGCCGGAAATTTTAACGGTTCGATTTTCTTGTCACCGGCGCCGCCTCGGTCAGTCCAGCGGGACGAACTTTCCCTGTTTGACTTGAATCAGAAAGACCCGGCGATTGAGTGTGCCGTCGGGATTGAATCCGCTCGGGCCGCTCAAGGTCGGCAGGTCATGCTGCATCATCAAATAATCGCGTACGCCCTCTCCGGTGGTTGCGCCTCGTTTAATGGCTTCGACGGCCAATCGTGCGGCGTCATAGCCTTGAGCGGCGAAGAGCGAGGGCGTAGCCTGAAATCGCTTGCGATACCGTTCCACAAATTCCTGCACCACCGGACTGCTGCTCTCGGCAAAAAATCCGTCGACAAAGACGCCTCCCTCGACGGTTCGATCGGCGACCCGCGCGAAATCCGGAGTGTTCCATCCGTTGGCCCCAAGCAACGGAACCGCGATGTCAAAAAACGCCAATTGGGCTGCCAGCAGTCCCACATCCAGCGAACGTCCGGGGATGAACACGGCGTCGAACCCCGGTGAGTAGAGCAGGCGCTTGCCTTTCTTGCCTCCCTGTCTGATCCCGGTTTTGGCCGGATCGTTGTCGACTTGCACTTCCACGCCGTATTTCTTCAGATCCTCGGCTTTGAGCTTGCCGATCACGGCGCGAAAGTCGCTGTCGCCTTCCTTGTAGGGCTCGCTCACGATCAGTTCTCCGTCCTGTTGCCGGACTTCTTGCGCGAACAAGCGGGCCAGGTCGCGGCCGTAGGGGGTGTCGGGATAGAGGATGGCAACGCGTTTGAACTGTTGCTCCTTGACCGCGTAGTCCGCCACGCGTTTGGCCTGATGTCCGTACGTGAGCGCCGTACTGAAGACGTAATTGCCGAAACGTCGCAGGTTGGGCATGGTTGCGCTGGGTGTGATGAGCGGAATATGCGTGCGTTCGGCCATCTCCGCCATCACGGGTAGGTTTTTCGACAATAAGGGCCCGATCACGGCGAGCGGTCGATCCTCGGAGAGGACGTTGGAGAGTTCGTCGAGAAAGGCTGCCCGGTCGGATTCCGTATCCTTCACGATCAGGCCGATGGACGCACTTTCACTGCCGTCCTTCGGCCGTTCCAGCGCGAGTTGAATCCCGTTCAAGACTTCGGTGCCGAACGGTGCCAGCTTTCCGGACATGGGAAAGATGGCGGCAATGGAGTAGGGATGTGATTTGAACTTTGTCCGCACCACCGCCTGGAGGTCGGCCGCTTTTGCGGCATAGGGATGGTTGGGGAAGCGGTTCAGGAAGAGGCGCAAATCCCGTTCGACCAGATGATCTTCTCCGGCGGCGGTATGGAGCTCGATGAGCTTGATGGAGGCCAGATCTCCCGGAAATGATTTCGGGTAGGCCTCGCGGACGCGCACGAGCGCGGGAGCGTCGAGTTGCTCATTGACGAGTTGCCGGATCTGGCCTTCGGTGTCGTGCGCCTGGTCGCCGGCATCCAGCGGAATCTCATCCAGCCAGGCTTGAATGGCCCGGAGGTAATCCTTCTTCTGCGCCTGGAATTCGCCCGTGAGCCGCAGCGCATCGCGCTTGATGGCGGGATCGGCGGAGAGGCTGCGGACCTCGGAGAGCAGCGGGAGCGCCAGGTCGAGGTTGCCCGCGCGCGCGTGAGTTTTGGCGAGCAGCAGTTTGGCCCGATCGGCCAGGTCAGAGCTGGGAAATTCGCCGAGCAGCTGATTGACGTAGCGGACGGTTTCCGCATGTTCCTTCATGCCGAACATCGCGGCCGCCATCAATAAGTAGGCGTCGTCGAGGAGGTCCGGCGCAGGGCCGCTTTCGATGAAGCGTCGCAGCATGACCGCTGCGGCTTCCGGCTGTTCCGAGTCGATCAGACGTTTGGCCTGATCAAGGGCGGACTGGCCGGCGGCAGTGGGTGATTTCGATGGCTCTGTGCGGGACGGCGTTGGATTCTTTTTGGCGGGGGCTGCCTCACCGAGCGTGACGAGGCCGGCGAGGAGCGCCACCGCGAGGGCGACGCTGCACGCGCGGAGATGCGGGGCGCGGGATACTGATCGAGGAACCATTGACTCCTGTGCATGGCGAACGCTCTCGCCGCAAGTGAGGCTACTATAGGAAACAGGTGCGGGGGTGTCAAGGTAACTCGAGGTCGATGCGTTGTGTTCGGAAGGAGGCTTGGCTATAGTCGATGCAGCCTGTTCCTCGTCGCATTCAGCAAGGGTGTTTCCCATGAGCCGTGAGTCGGAGGATCTGTCTGCGCCGGTCCCGGAGCGACTCCCGCTGGAGCCGTTCATCGAGCGCTACTGGGATCATGTGCGGATCGCGCGGGGCTTGTCGCGCAATACGCTGCTGGCCTATCAGCGGGACGTCGCGAGCTTCCAACACTACCTTCGCGATCATCGGGTCTCCGATGTGCGCGCGATGTCGCCTCCGCTGCTGGCCGGATTTCTCGATCATCTGCATCAGTCCGGCCTTGCGTCGTCGTCCCGTGCGCGCGCGCTTGCCGCCGTCAGAAGTCTCTTCCGCTTTCTGAAGCAAGAGGGAATGATTGCCGCCAACCCGACCGTGAGTTTGCGCAGCGCCTCGCGCGCCCGACGGTTGCCGAAAACACTCAGTCCCGAGGAGGTGACGCGTCTTCTCGATGTGCCGCCCCGTCCGTCGCCGGAAGATCATCGTGATCGCGCGATGGTGGAGGTGCTTTATGCCGCCGGGGTGCGTGTGTCCGAATTGATTTCGCTGCGGGTGGACCAGTGCAATCTAGATGTCGGCTATGTCGGCATCACCGGCAAAGGCGACAAGCAACGAGTGGTGCCGATCGGGCGGCCGGCGATTGAGGCATTGCAGGGTTATCTACTCGCTGCGCGACCGGCGTTGTTGAAACAGCGGTCGTCACGATTCGTGTTCGTGAGCCGTCGCGGCACGCCGCTCACGAGGCAGGCGTTCTGGAAATTGCTCCGCGCGCGTGCGCACCGGGCCGGCATCGCGAGGATTCCTTCCCCGCATATGCTGCGGCATTCCTTTGCCACGCACTTGTTGCAACGGGGTGCCGACTTGCGATCCGTGCAGGCGATGTTGGGGCATGCTGACATCGCGACGACGCAAATTTATACGCATGTGGACTCGTCTCAGTTGAAAAAAGTCCACACTGCGTGTTTCCCGCGCAACAGATCGCGTCGATGAGCGTCGGTCTTCGCAAGGTCGGCTGGAAGTCCCGCCAGATGAATGTTCGCATTGTGAGAATCGTGCAAGAATAATGCATGATTCCTGGTTGACACTGCTTTGTGGAGTTGATAGCATCCCAAAAATCTGCCGAGAGCGAGAAAAATCGGGCGGATAGCTCAATTGGGAGAGCGCT
>CABVRO010000050.1 GCA_902500715.1 uncultured Nitrospira sp.
GCCTCGACCTTCGTGGCCGACGTGCTGGGCACCTCCCCTCCCGGGAGCGGCCTTCATGTGACCGTCGTCGGCAGCCGCACCATTCCGTCCGGTTCGTTCCGCTTGGGACGCACCGGAAAGGTGCTCGGCGTTCCAACGACGCTGGTTCAACTATCCGTGCAGTATCAGGATCCCCTGACATCGCCGGTGACCTATGCCCCCGGCAACGTCAAGTGGACGAACACGATCAAGCGCCCGAGACTGGCATTGAAATCCGTGACCACCCAGTGGGTCGTCTTTACCGGGCTGAAGCAGCATGGATTTCCCGGCGATACCGCCGTATTCAATCTGCCGGTCGCCTCGCAGCCGGAAGCCCCGGGCATGATGGCAGACAAGATTCCGTTTGCCACCGAAACAAGCCGCGCACTGCCTGAGTCCCTGGCCTGGTGGGGACCGAACGATCAACCCGGCACGTTGACAGCCGCTGCGGCGCGCGCCGCCATCTTTCCCGATCTGCGGGACCGGGTGGCCTTACTCAACCGCATCTTGCTCATCGACCCGAAGCAGCCTGACGCCCTGACGGTCTTAACCCGCCACCTGTACAGCGTGTTGCTGCGTGAAGCCAGAAATAGCCATCAGGTGCCCATAAAGGATCCCGCCCTAGGCATCGTGGTGGACGAATTTTATTGGAACATTTACGCGCAGGGCGCCCGCTTGGATCTCTCGAACGGGATGGAAATGGGCGGTCTCTCACAGCCGACCCCGGCAGATTTTCTCTATCGTCTGATCCCAGCACTTCAAACGCTCGTTTCGGTCAGGCCGGAACAACTCGACAACCGGTTTCGACTAGGAATCGCCTACCGATGGAATAACGACCAGGTCCCCATGGTCGAGACCTTCGAAGCCCTGGTGAAAGACATTCCCGAGCACCGGAGAACGCCCAAGTCCGAGGCCCTACTTCAACTGGCCTGGTCCCGGATCAACAAGGTCTCCTGGAACCGGATCCTTCACGATACGGAGACGCCTCGGGCCTATGCCGATGCCGAAGCCGCCCTGGCACAGGCGGAACTTCCTCTCGATAAGTTTCTGGCCGAATATGCAATGGCCTACGCCATGATCTTTTTGCCGAACTACGGCGACAAGGCCAAAATGCTCCAGCACCTGACCGAAGCCAAGCGGTGGTTCGACGAGGTACCCGGCAAGTCGGATGAGGTGTGGCGGTACTTCCTGCACTCGGAACTGCTCAAAGCCGTGCTGGACGCCGATCCGATGTTCCAACCGATCCTGGCAACCGCCGCCGCCCCCCACGCCTGACAACATCTGACGGCGGGGCGATGGAGCATTCCTGACTCCACCGCCCCGCGCTCTCCGGCCTCCACCTCCTTGTCAACCACGGTACGCTGTGTTAACCATGTGCGATCACCATGTCCACGGAGGAGTCCATGCCCGTCACGGCCCGATCCGCCAGCGTAAGTCGGTGTGCCATCATCGCGACCCTGCTCGCGTCTCATTTCAGCCTGACCGGCTGTTCGATTTTCGGTGGAAGCACGCAACCACTGATGGTCAATTCAGAGCCACCCGGCGCACAAGTCCTCATCAATGGCACCGCAGCCGGAACGACGCCGCTACAGTATCCGGTTCCCCGAAGAGGAGACCTCACGGTCGAAGTGCACAAAACGGGATACCAGACTCAGTCCCGAGTGACGGGCAGGAAACTCAGTAGCACCGGGATCGTCGATGTCATCGGCGGCGCGTTCTTCCTCCTCCCGTTACTCGGACTGATTGCGCCCGGCGCATGGGAACAGGACCCGTCCACTATCGGAGTCACGCTCGAACCTGACTCACATCAGCCGGCCCAGGCGCCTTAGCGATGCCTGCATCAAAACACCGACACGCCATTTTTTGAGGAACAGCCCATCATGATCGACGTCCACGGTTATGCCGCACTCACCGCTCAATCCCCGCTCACACCGTTCAGATTTTCACGCCGCGAGGTGGGCCGGCAGGATGTGTTGATCAAGATCCAGTATTGCGGAATTTGCCATTCAGATGTGCACCAGGCACGGGATGAATGGGGCGGATCGCTCTTTCCAATGGTGCCCGGACATGAAATCGTCGGCCTGGTGGAAAAAGTCGGGGCCTCCGTCAAACAATTCGCCGTCGGTCAAACTGTGGGGGTCGGCTGCTTCGTCGATTCCTGCCGGACATGCCCGGCCTGCAGGAAGGGCCTGGAGCAATATTGCGAAGGCCACCTCGCTTTCACCTATAACGGTAAAGAGCGGGACGGCGTCACACCCACCTACGGCGGATACTCCACCAAGGTCGTCGTCGATCAACGCTATATTGTACGGATTCCCAAACGGTTGCGCCCTGAAGAAGCGGCACCGCTCTTGTGCGCCGGCATCACCACCTACTCCCCGTTGCGACACTGGGGAGTGGGCAAGAAACATCGGCTCGCTGTGGTCGGGTTAGGCGGCCTCGGGCACATGGCCGTCAAGATCGGCACCGCACTCGGGGCCCACGTCACCGTCCTGAGCCACTCCGACAAGAAACAAGCCGATGCGAAGCGGCTGGGCGCACAGGCCTATTACTCCACCGCGAAACCGGACACCCTGACCCGACTCACCAAACAATTCGACTTCATCCTGGATACGATCTCAACGCCCCACGATCTGAATGCCTACCTGGAATTACTGAAAACCGACGGCACCATGATTCTGGTCGGGGCTCCGGATAAGCCCGCGCAACTCGGCGCCTTTCCTCTGATCATGCGCCGACGGCGACTGGTGGGATCGTTGATCGGCGGCATCAAGGAAACGCAGGAGATGCTCGACTTCTGCGCCAAGCACAAGCTCGGAGCGGACATCGAAGTCATATCCATCCAGCAAGTCAATGAGGCCTACGACCGCCTTGTTCGCGGCGACGTACGGTACCGCTTCGTCATCGACATGCAATCGTTGAAATAGATGTTGTTGGTGGTCAGACACCACTTCGAACGCTGCCACCGTCCGTCGAGAAAGAACGGAGGAGGCGAGGGATTCATGAAACGGGATATGAATCTAGTTCGGGCTATTGTTCTCGCACTAAAAGATTATCCTGCTGGTTTTCCCCCACAAGCTTTCGGTGTCGCGGGTTATAGCAAAGAGGTGGTTGGTTATCACATCCACCTCACAAGGGAGGCGGGTCTAGTTCGCGGCGCTGATGTTACAACACATGGAGGCAACGGTCCCGAAGCTATCGCAACTGGACTCACATGGTCCCTCTGAGTGAGTCTAATGTTCAGGTGCGCAAGCATTCTTCCGGTTATTGTGCTGAACCAGAATGACGGGGGCGTCATCACCCCTTTTATGCGCCGCTCACTTCCTCCTCTATCCGTCAGGGTGACCTGGTCGGTCTCACACTGCGCGCGTCCAACGAGGGCCTTCTGAGGCCGCGCGTTGCGCGAGCAAGGGAGACCATCAGGCCGCCCTATCCCTTCCCCATCTTCGCCAGCTCCCCCAAATAATGCGTAAACGCCTTAATGCCACCGGAGGCCTGGCCCCAGTCGAAATATTCGTTCGGCGCATGGTAGCCGTGCTCAGGCAGGCTCAAGCCCATGAACAGAATCGGGACTTTCCAGGCTTTCTGCATCGTCACGACCGCGCCGATCGAGCCACCTTCGCGAATAAAGGCCGGTTCTTTGCCGAATCCGGCCTTCACGGCGCGTTTCACCGCATCGACGTACGGCCCGTCAAACACGCCTCTGAACGGATGCAACATCCCCTCACGCTCGACCTTCACCTCCGGATTCAACTTGGCGACATGTTTCTTGAGCAGCGCAAAGGCCTTCTCCGGAGTCTGATTGGGTACGAGCCGCATGCTGACCTTCAGCTCCCCATGGCCCGGCACCACTGTCTTCACCCCCGGCCCGTGGTAGCCTCCGACGAGTCCGTGCACTTCAAACGTCGGGGCGGCCCAGATCCGCCGCATAACCTCCGCCGGATCGTGCGTGCGCAACGTCTTGAACCCATAGGCCTGCTTGAACTTGTTCACTTGAAATCCGGACTGCAGGAAACTCTTGATCTCTGCCTTTGTCGGCTCGACCACATCATCGTAGAAGCCCGGAATTTTCACCTTTCCGGTCCTGGCATCCACACAGGCATGGACGATGTCCATCAACTCGGCCAGCGGATTACGCGCCGCGCCGCCCGTCACCCCCGAGTGGGCATCCTTGGAGCCGGTGCGCAGGACGAGGCGCGCGCCGAGCAAGCCACGCAAGCCGTAGGGCATCGCCGGCTGGTTCTTGGACAGCCAGATCGTATCCGAAATCACCACCGAGTCCGGGCGCGGGATCGCCGCACGATTCTTGATCGCTGCCGCGAAACTTGGACTGCCGTGTTCCTCTTCTAATTCCCACAAGAATCGCACATTGATGGGCACCCCCTGCTCGATCGCATAACGCGCGCCGAACAAGGCCGCCAACGCCGGGCCTTTGTCGTCCGTCGCCCCTCGCCCCCGGTAGATGCCGTTGTCGTTCTGAAACGCAAAGGGGGCCTGTTTCCATTCCGGCTCCTGCGCCGGCTGCACATCCATGTGATTGTAGACGGTCACGGTCGGGTAATTCGGATCGACCGTCCATCCACCCGAGACAACCGGGTAGCCAGGGGTCTCGACGATGTGCGTCTCCGCCCCGGCGGCCCGCAGATATTGAGCGGCCAATTCCGCCATCCGGCCCACATCCGGCGCGTGCCGGGGATCCATGCTGATAGAGGGAATTTCCACGGCCTGCCCGAGCATATCTTCGTAGCGCGGGCGAATGTCTTTAATGTACGTATCTAGCTGGCGCTGCAAGTCGCTCATCGCTGTGCCTCCCTGTGATCCGCGGGCGATTATATCGACTCGCAGACGGAAAGCCTATGAGGGCGATGATCGAAACAAAGAATGGTAGAATGCGCCCGATGATCCACCATGGTCCTCGTATCCTGAATCGTCTTATCGCGAGACTGCTCTTCGGCCTGACGGCGTGCCTGTTCCTTCATAGCGGCATGGCCGCCGCACAAGAAGCCGTTACCGTGCAGGAAATCCTGGCCGATCCCGCGCTGTTCCATTTGCGGCAGATCACGCTGCGCGGGACAGTCCGCAACGTCCAGCCGCTCGATCCCTATGAGATTCCAGCCGGCTCGACCTGTTACGGCGGCTACCTCTTCAGCCTGGAAGATGACACGGCCTCGATCCCGGTCGCGGTGCCGGGACTCTGCGGGGTCCCGATGGTAAAGGACCCTGACGTGGAAGAGGGAGTGCGCGTGGTAGTGGACGCCACGGTCCAGGCTCCGAGCCATGGAGGGTATGCCTTGAGCTTCAAGGGCGGAAAGATCGCCATGGATCAAGAGGGCATCGTACAGGCCATCGCAAACCGGATTACGCCGCTGGTGGAATAACTCATGGCGCTTCCTCTCCCTGAACAATCTCCCCGCCTCGTGACTCCCGCTCAGACACACGTCGGCTGGATCGGGACCGGCGTGATGGGCGCACCCATGTGCCAACATCTCCAGGCCTCGAACTATCGACTCACACTTTACACACGAAACCGCAGCAAAGCGTCCCTGATTCTCGCCAAGGGCGCAACCTGGGCCGATTCCCCGCGCGCAGTGGCTGAGCAGACAGAGGTCGTGGTGACGATGGTGGGATTCCCCCGGGACGTACGCGACGTCTACTTCGGCAAGCAGGGTATCCTGGCGGGCACACGTCCGGGCATGGTACTGATCGACATGACCACCACCGAACCGTCGCTCGCGCAGGAGATCGCCCAGGCGGCTCAATCACGCGGGGCCTTCACCGTGGATGCGCCGGTCTCCGGAGGCGATGTCGGCGCGCGCAACGCCACCCTCTCCATCATGGTCGGAGGGACGACCAACGCCGTTCAGGCCATCATGCCCCTGCTGGAATGTCTCGGCAAGACAATCGTGTACCAGGGCGATGCAGGCATGGGACAGCATGCAAAACTCTGTAACCAAATCGTCATCGCCGGCACCATGATTGGCGTCTGCGAGAGTCTCCTGTATGGCTACAAGGCGGGGCTGCAGTTAGATCGTATGCTGGAGTCGATCCGCGGCGGTGCGGCCGCCTGCTGGACACTCGACAATCTGGCGCCACGCATTCTAGCCCGCAATTTCGACCCGGGGTTCTTCGTCGAACATTTCATCAAAGACATGGGCATTGCGTTGGAAGAGGCACGACGGCGACAGCTCACCCTGCCCGGACTGACGCTTGCGCATCAGCTGTATGAACGGGTGCAGGCGCTCGGCCATGGCCGCTCCGGCACCCATGCCTTGATGCTGGCGCTGGAAGATCTGTCGCATATCAATCCAGCCAGGCCTTCGGCCTCAACATAACCATGGGAGTTCTATGAGAACCGTTCCTCTGCGCATCCTTCTCCTTCTTCTCTTGTCGGTCACGGTCTCCGCCTGCACCGGACCTCGCGGCCTGAACCGCCAGCTCCTGCAGGAATCGTTTCACGATCATCCCGAGGTGGTCACGGACCGCGATGTCGTATCCACCATGGCTTTGCAGGCTCAGTTACCTTCGCCCTATCGCCTGGCTGTGTTTTTTAAACACGAAGATTTTCCAAGCCGCCCGGCGCTGCAACGGGTGGACTGGGTCAGCGCGGACGCCGACCGTGTGCAACGGGCGCTCGCGCCCGTGCAGGAAGAGGGCATTCTTCAGGAGAGTTTCCGGCTCGCCAACTCCACGGTCCAAGGGACCACTTTCCGTGACATTCGCCTGGCCGCAGCCCGCTACCACGCCGATGCGCTTCTGATCATCGATGGAGCCTCCGCCGTGGAACGCTACAACAACGGGCATGCCGCCTGGTACGCCACCGGCATCGGCGCCTACTTCGCCCACGGCACCGAAAGCCACGCGCTGTTCATGATGGAAGGGACCTTGTGGGATGTCCGCACGGGCTATCTGTACGGCACGCAAACAGCGGAAGGGGAAACGACCCTCGTCGGCCCGGCGCCATCGCTTGAGGACAGGACCGCAGTGGCGGAAGCCAAAGATGTAGCCATCGAACGGTTCGGCAAAGAACTCGCCGACATGTTGCGGGAACTGAGGGAGAGACAGAAGGCAATACAGTGAGCACCTTCCTCAGATTCTCCTTTCAGTTGTGACTGAGATGCTGCCTGCGCATCGTCGCGAGGCAGTTGAGGCCGAAGCCCACCGCAGAACCTTGGCCTCTCGGGCACTCAAAATGGCTGTCGGGCGAGGCCGCAGTGAGCGAGGGGCTGAGGCGTACTCCCGGCAGTACGTCGAAGGCTTGAGCGAAGCGAGAACGAAGCCCGAAGCCATTTTCAGTGCCCGGTCACGGAGAGTCGAAGGTCCAGAGAATGCCCAGCAATACCAGATGCTGATTCGGCGTCAGGCTCAGCACACCAGGCTGGATCTCCCCACGCCTGAAGAATCCCCCGCCCGCCCCGGTCGATTCGTCCCATCGATGTTCAAGCCGCAGCGTCGTGTTGGTCCACTTGTAGGGGATTCGATATTCGATCGTTGAGGTCACGGCCTTGACGAATTGCTCCGAACCGGTCCAACGGCCGTTCCGGTCCCAATAGAACTCCGGCCGGACCGCCAGAGCCCAAGGTCCGGTCACATGCCATCGCGCGACCACATTGCCTCCCATCACAAACGCCCTGGGATTTCCGGGACGATCGGCAATGTTTTCGGTCCCGATATCATAGGAAGCCGCGAATGTCAGGTTGTCCCCTTTCCATTCGACGATGTGATTCGCGTAGAAGCGCCAGAATTGCAGTGCCGTGTTGGTCTGATCCGGCCCCCCGTAGACCGTCTGGGTCAGGGTGAGTTGCGGAGTCGCCTTGTAAGCCCACTGCCCCCCATAACTCGGTTGGTCGTTCGGATGCGACAGATGATAGTACCCGTTGACGATAAACCCCGCGACCGTCAGCTTATCGGTGACCGGATATTTCGCATTGAGGCCGAACATCATGTAGGGCGTGTTGTCGGCAATCCATGACCGGGTGTAGTTCACATTGTCCTTGGCATAGAGCGATTCGTAGCCGATGAGGCTATTAAACAGGCCGGCGGTGATCGTGAGCCCCTTCCCGACCGGAGCTAGATAGGACACATTCGCGCGATGGATGTGCCGAAGCGTATCGGCCCCGCCGACCTCAGGCTCACCCTGCAAAAACGCAAAGCGTTCGGAGTCGTAGCCGCCTTGCACACCGAGTTCCATGCCCCAGCGGGACGATTCAGCCGCGTCTTTCCGAACATAGGCCAGGGCCATATTGGGCGCAAATTCATTGTGCCGCGCAGCGGTCGCACGATTCCGCCAGAGGTGATTCTCCGGAAAGTTGGGATTCACGACGTAGCCGACATCAAGGTAGGCCCCGTAATGCCAGAGGTTAGTGCCGGTTGCCGGAATCGGATCGGGTGCGATGCTGATTTCACCGGCATACGCCGGTACGACCAACGTACAGAGGAGAAGTACCCAACAGGCGCGGCGTAGCATGCCTGAAAGGGCCATCTCCATGGCCGATGTGACGGCCTTACGCGAGAGCAGGACAGGTTTCATCTGAGACTCATCGTTAAAGCTTCTCATGGCATGGACTCTATGCGATTTCGTATCAAAACAGGATTAAAAGCGAACATGGAGGTGTAAAGAATCTGTAAAAGTCGGTGGGAGCATTCATTCTGTCCGGAGCCGATACCCGACACCCAGTTCCGTCACCAAATGGCGCGGTTGAGTAGGGTCGGCTTCGATCTTATTCCTCAATTGACGCATATACACACGCACATAGTGTCCCTCCTCTACATGAAGGGGACCCCACACTTCCTTGAGCAACTGACGATGCGTCACCACCTTCCCGGCATACCGCACGAGCGTCGTCAGCAACTTGTATTCAATCGGCGTGAGGTGGATCTCCGTCCCCGAGACACACACTTGCCTTCGCCCGAGATCGACAGTCACATTGCCGAACGTATACACCGGCTCAGCCGCGTCACCCACCGGGCGATTGGCGTGCCGGAGTGCCGCGCGCATGCGAGCCAACAATTCTTCCACGCCAAACGGTTTCGTGATGTAGTCATCGGCACCAAGATCGAAAGCTTGCACCTTAACCTGTTCTTGATCTCGTGCGGAAAGCACGATGATCGGCATGTTCGACCAGGCGCGGATTTTCTCAATCAGTGCGGTGCCGTTCATATCGGAAAGTCCGAGATCGAGCAGGATAATGTCGGGATTGCGAGCGGAGGCCTGCGCCAGTCCATCCGAGCCGGTAGTCGCTTCGTACAGCCGATAGCCATGAGCCGGCAAGGTTGAGCGAAGGAACCGCCTGATCTCCGCCTCATCTTCGATGAGCAGCACGGTCACGTCATGGCTCCGCGTCGATGACATGTGCAGGAGCTCCTAGGTCGCCGCGCGATCGAGCCCGTTCTGTTCCGGTTCGACCGTCGGTTGATTTTTCTCGATCGGAAGCGTGAAGCGGAAAATCGATCCGCTACCGGAACGCGATTCCACCCAAATACGCCCGCCGTGGGATTCGATGATGCCTCGGCAGATCGTCAATCCAAGTCCGACGCCACCCTCCCGATCGGGATGGAGCTGATAAAACTTCTCGAAGATCCTCCGCTCTTCTCCTTGGGGAATACCGAGCCCTCGATCCGCGACTTCTATCACGATCATCCCATCCCTCACCGACGCGGTCACATCGATCGGCGAGGCCGGAGGAGAATATTTCGCGGCATTTTCCAATAAATTGATCAGCACCTGTTCGATCAAGACGCCATCCACGAGCACCAGAGGGAGATCGTCCGGAAACGCGGTCGAGACCGGATGTGTAGCGATGCGCGACTTTACTCGCGCCAACGCCGTGCCGACCACCTCCTCCAGCGCATGCCATTCCTTTCGCAGCTGCATGGCACCCGCCTCCAATTTGGTCATATCGAGAAGGTTCTTCAGCAACCGATCCAGACGACCAGCCTCATCGCTGATGGACCGGACCAGTTCCTGTTGACTCTCAATCGACAGGGGCCGGGTCGTGTTCAGTATCGCGCTGCTCGCCCCCACGATCGTGGCCAGCGGCGTCCGCAGATCATGAGAGACTGAACTCAGCACGGCATTGCGCATGCGCTCCGTTTCGGTCTGCACATGAGCTTCTTGAGTTTCTTCGGCCAATCGCGCGCGTTCCAATGCCAGCGCCATCTGATTCGCGAAGGTCTCCAGGAGATGCAGCTGTTCCGGAGCGAGCAATTCGGCAGGGTTGGAGGATCGCACCGCCAGGACACCGACCGTACCATGAGACCCCAATAGCGGGAGATACAGGGACTCCGATCCGGACAGTGTATTCGTGCCGTGACCGGCGGATTCTTTATGGTCAAACACCCATTGGGAGATGCCGGCTTCTTTCGGATCGAGGTCAAAATGGAGCGCATCACCTCGATGGAGATGCACCCGCCCGTCTCGATCCGGAAGAAACACCGCCACCTGGCAATGGAACACGTCCTGGATATGGCGCGACGCGACAGAAGCCAGTCTCTCCACGCCACGTTGAGTGATCAATTCCCGACTCATGGCATAGAGGGCGGCGGTTCGTCGCTCACGAATCAATGCCGCCTCGGCCTGCTGGCTCGTGTGTGCAGCCAGTCGGCTGATCAGCAGCGCCACCACCAGCATGACCGCAAATGTCAGCAGGTACTGCACATCGGCCACGGCGAATGAATAGTAGGGAGGAATAAAAAAGAAATCGAAGGCCGCGACGCTCATCAGTGAGGCCAGAGCCGAGGGGCCACGCCCCCATCTGGTGGCGACGACCACCACTCCGAAGAGATAGACCATAATGAGATTCGCCTGGCCGAAGTACGGAGCCATCACCCAACTCAATGCCGTGCAGGCCATCAGCACTGCAGCCGCATAACCATAGTTCCGCCGCTCGCTGGTCGGTTGGAGCAGCCCAGCCACAAGGGGCTTCCCGGCACCGGCTTCACCGGTCATGACATAGATGTCGATGTCGCCGCTGCCGCGGACGAGATCATCCACAACCGATCCGAACAGCCATTCCTTCCAGCGCGAGCGCAACGGTTTTCCGACGATGATTTTGGTGACATTGCGGCTCCTGGCATAGGCCAGCAATTGAGCGCCCACATCGTCGCCGGTCAACGTCGCCGTCTCTGCGCCCATGCGTTCGGCCAACCGGAGCGTTTCCACGCCCTGGCTCCGCTCGAGATCCGGCAACCGTAGATGCTTGGAGGTCTGTACATAGACGGCGATCCACCTGGCATGGAGTCCCGTGGCCATCTTCCTGGCCGCGCGAACCAGCATCGGCCCGCGGGATTTTAGATTCACACAGACCAGGATGGTTTCCGCTGCCGGCCAGGTGGCGACGACCGCATGGTCCCGGCGATACACTTCCATTTGTTGATCGACTCGCTCAGCCGTCCGACGCAGAGCCATCTCACGCAACGCGATCAAGTTGCCTTTCCGAAAGAAGTGTTTGATGGCATGCTGCGCCTGGTCCGGCAGATAGACCTTGCCGTCCTTGAGCCGTTGCAGGAGATCGTCCGGGGGAAGATCCACCAATTCGACGTCGTCAGCTTGTTCGAGAATGGAATCCGGCACGGTTTCGCTCACGCGAATACCGGTAATTTGGGCCACGGCGTCATTGAGGCCTTCGATATGCTGCACGTTGACGGTAGTATAGACGTGGATACCGGCCTGCAGGAGTTCCCTCACATCCTGCCACCGCTTGGGATGCCTGGACCCAGGGGCATTCGTATGCGCCAGTTCATCCATTAGCAAAAGCTGCGGCCGGCGCGACAGGGCTGCGTCCAGATCGAAATCACGGAGCCTGGAGCCTCCATATACCACTTCCCGGGATGGAAGAACCGGCAACCCCTGAACCAGGGCTTCCGTTTCGGCCCGGCCGTGAGTCTCAACCCACCCGATCATCACATCGATGCCGTCGCGTTGCTGCTCATGCGCCGCCTGCAACATGGCATAGGTCTTCCCGACCCCTGCGGTCGCGCCGAAAAAAATCTTCAGCTTGCCGCGAGTCTGTTCGGCTTCTTCAGCCTGCACGCGCCTCAGCAGAGCATCGGGATCCGGGCGTTGGTTCTCCACGGCACTCCTGAGAAAAGACATCTAATGAGTGATACGAGACGACGCAAGATCAGCCGGATGAATTCTAAAAGACGGACGGGAGAGCGTCAACGAGGCTCGTCGGACGCATCCAACGCGAGGTTTAATGCGAGCACATTGACCCGTGTTTCCCCGAGCATCCCAAACTGACGGCCCTCCGTATGCTGTCTGACCACCGTCCGGACGAACGCTTCCTCCCTCCCCCGTGCACGAGCGACCCGGCGCACTTGATACTCGGCCGCAGCGGGGCTGATATGCGGGTCGAGGCCGCTTCCCGAAGCGGTCACCAGATCGACCGGAACCGGTGTGTCATTGCCGGGATCCGTGGATTTCAAGTTAGCCACCCGCGATTTCACGGCCTCCGTCAGTGCAGGATTGGTGGGGCCGAGATTCGAACCGGATGAGGCGGCGGCGTTATAGGGGAAAGGGGCGGTCGCGGAAGGACGGCTCCAGAAATACTTGGGATCGTCGAAGGGTTGGTCGATCAGCGTGGAACCGATCGGTTTGCCGTCTTTGTAGATCAGACTCCCATTGGCCTGGTGGGGGAACAGCAACTGAGCGATTCCCGTCACGGCCAGCGGATAGGCCAAGCCGGTCAGGATCGTCAGAATGAAAAACATCGTCAGCGCGGATCGAAGTTGAGCGGCCATTGTGATCTCCTCAGACCAATCCCAGGGCGACCAGGATCAGGTCTATCAGCTTAATTCCAATGAAAGGGACAATGATCCCTCCCAGGCCGTACACCAGGACATTGTGACGCAGCAGCAAGGAGGCTTCGATCGGCTGGAACTTGACGCCTCGAAGCGCGAGCGGAATCAGCGCGATGATGACCAGGGCATTGAAAATCACGGCCGACAGTACGGCGCTTTCCGGCGTCGCCAGTCCCATGATGTTCAACGCGCCCAGGGCCGGATAGGTGCCGGCAAACGCCGCCGGAATGATCGCAAAATACTTCGCGATATCGTTGGCGATACTGAAGGTCGTGAGCGCGCCGCGCGTCATGAGTAGCTGTTTGCCGATTTCGACGATCTCGATCAATTTGGTGGGATTGGAGTCCAGATCGACGAGATTGCCCGCTTCTTTGGCGGCCTGAGTGCCGGTATTCATGGCCACGGCCACATCTGCCTGCGCCAACGCCGGCGCGTCATTGGTGCCGTCGCCCGTCATGGCCACGAGTCGGCCTCCTGCCTGAAGATCACGGATGAGTTTCAATTTCGCTTCGGGAGTGGCCTGTGCGAGAAAATCGTCCACGCCGGCCTCTGCGGCGATCGCGGCAGCCGTTTTCTGGTTGTCGCCGGTAATCATCATCGTTTTGATGCCCATGCGGCGCAATTCGGCAAACCGTTCCTTGATGCCCCCCTTGACCACGTCTTTCAAATGGATCACCCCAAGTACCGACTTGCCTTCGGCCACGACCAGAGGAGTGCCACCTTGCGTGGCAATCGTCTCGACCGCATTTCGTACGGCCGGCGGAAACGACCCGCCTTGTTGGGTCACGTAGTCTTCGATGGCTTCCGCCGCACCCTTCCTGATCTGTCGACCGTCAAAGTCGACGCCGCTCATTCGCGTTTGCGCCGTGAACGGCAGGAAGGTGGCCCCCATCGCATGGATGTCGCGCCCTCTGAGTCCATAGCGCTCCTTCGCCAGAATCACGATGCTACGGCCCTCAGGCGTTTCATCCGCAAGGGAGGCCAGTTGGGCCGCATCGGCGACAGATCTTTCCTGCACTCCTTCGGCTGAAATAAATGCGGTGGCTTGCCGATTCCCCAGCGTGATCGTACCCGTTTTGTCGAGGAGCAGCACGTCCACATCACCCGCCGCTTCGACGGCTTTCCCCGACATGGCGATCACGTTCGCCTGGACCATGCGATCCATGCCTGCAATGCCGATGGCGGACAAGAGCGCGCCGATCGTGGTCGGTATGAGGCAGACCAGCAGGGCCACGAGAACCGTCACCGTAATCGGCGCCCCCTGCCCCGTGGCATGCACGGCGTAGAGAGAAAATGGCAGCAAGGTCACGGTGGCCAGCAAAAAGACGACGGTGAGGGCCGCCAACAGAATATTGAGCGCGATTTCATTCGGCGTCTTCTGGCGCTTGGCGCCTTCGACCATGGCGATCATGCGGTCGAGGAAGGTTTCACCGGCGCTTGCGGTGATCCGCACCACGAGCCAATCGGACAACACCCGCGTGCCGCCGGTCACCGCGCTCCGGTCACCGGACTCTCTGATCACCGGCGCGCTCTCGCCCGTAATCGCGCTTTCGTTGACGGACGCGATCCCCTCGATCACATCCCCATCGCTGGGAATGTAATCGCCCGCCTCGACCAGCACGATGTCGCCTTTCTTGAGCAGACTGGCCGGAACCAGAGAATAGACCTCGCCGGGTTTGCCGATGGCGGCGGGCGCCGCCAGGTAGTCTCCCCCGGAGGTCGGTTTTCCGAATCGCTTGGCGGTCAATTCCGTCCTCGCTCTCCGGAGAGAATCGGCCTGAGCTCTTCCCCTCCCTTCGGCGATCGCTTCTGAAAAGTTCGCGAAGAGCACGGTGAACCAGAGCCACAGCGAGATGGCGAGGATGAACCAGGTCGGCGCCTCCCCTCTACCGAACAACGCCTGCAGGAACAGGAGCGAGGTGAACATGCTGCCCACGAAGACCACGAGCATGACCGGGTTGCGAGCCTGGATACGAGGATCGAGCTTTCGCAGCGCATCCAGCATGGCCTGTCGAACAAGCGGTGGATCGAAGAGCGGTCTGGCTTTCGTCGATGTCGTCACGTGAGTCCCTCTGCTCGTTCAGGCTACCGAGCGACTATCAGCAAATGTTCCACCACCGGCCCCAATGCCAGCGCCGGAACGAAGGTCAGGGCGCCGACCATGATGACGACCCCGACCAGTAATCCCACAAAGAGCGGCCGGTGAGTCGGAAGCGTACCCGGGCCAGCCGGCACGATCGTTTTACGCGCCAGCGATCCGGCGAGTGCCAGTGTCGGGATCGCCAACCAGAATCTGGAGACCAGCATCGCTAGAGCACCGGTCAGGTTGTAAAACGGGGTATTGGCGTTCAATCCTCCGAAGGCGCTGCCGTTGTTGTTGCCCTGGGAGGTATAGGCGTAGAGAATTTCGCTGAAACCATGCGCGCCGGGATTGAGAATGGACGACGTACCGGACTCCATCACGACCGCCACTGCCGTGAATCCGAGGACAATGATGGGCATGATGAGGATCAACAGCGCCGCCATCTTCATTTCATAGGTCTCGATCTTTTTCCCCAGATATTCCGGGGTCCGACCTACCATGAGGCCGGCGATGAAGACCGCGATGATCGCGAAGACCAGCATGCCGTAAAGGCCCGAACCGACCCCTCCCAAGATCACTTCGCCGAATTGCATCATGAACAGCGGTACCAATCCGCCGAGTGGCGTGAATGAATCATGCATCGAATTTACCGCTCCGGTGGATGTCGCCGTCGTCGCGGTGGCAAAGAGCGCCGACCGGGCGATCCCGAAACGAACTTCCTTCCCTTCCATGTTGCCACCGGGGGCATTCACGGCGGTCTGCTCGACACCCAATACAGCCAGACGTGGGTTTCCTGCGGACTCCGCCCAATAGGCTCCCAGAACGAAGAAGAGCAATACGCTCAGCATCGCAGCGAGGATAGCCCACCCTTGCCTGGTGTCGCCAACCATGGTTCCGAATGTGTAGGTCAGAGAAGCGGCGATCAAGGTTTCCGCCAGAATCAAAATAAAATCGGTCAGCGGCGTCGGGTTTTCATAGGGATGGGCCGCATTGGCATTAAAAAATCCGCCACCGTTTGTGCCGAGGTGCTTGATGGCCACTTGTGACGCAACCGGACCGACGGCTAAGGTTTGCTCAATCACTGCGGTTGATTCGGTCTTGGCAATACCCTTCTCGTCCAGGACCGGCTGCCCTGCGGCATCGAGCATCGGCTTGTCATACGTCACAGGCTGAAGGAAAGCGGTGTGGTGAGCTGACCCGATGGTCTGGACCGTCCCCTGCGAGACGAGAAGCAGCGCGAGAACGGCTGACAGCGGCAGGAATATGTACAGTGTGCTGCGGGTCAGATCCACCCAGAAATTGCCGATGGTGACTGCCGTTCGAGCGATTAACCCACGAATGAGGGCAACCAGGATGGCCATGCCCGTGGCAGCAGAGACGAAGTTCTGGACCGTCAGGCCGAGCATTTGCGTGAGATAACTGAGTGTCGACTCACCTCCGTAAGCCTGCCAGTTGGTATTGGTGACGAAGCTCGAAGCGGTGTTGAATGCGAGGTCTGGCGCCACCGCCTCGAAAGCCGACGGGTTGAGCGGCAGAAATCCCTGCAGCCGCTGCAACGCATAGAGTGTGACCAACCCGGTGCCATTGAACAACAACATGGCCACGGCATAGGTCCTCCAATTCATCTCCTCCGCTGCACGCACGCCGCACACACGATAGATCAGGCGTTCGAATGGTCCCATCACACGGTCCATTCCACAGGCCTGCCCCGTGTAGACACGCGCCATGTACCAACCCAGCGGCTTAACCAACGCCACCAGAACGAGAAAGAAGAGTCCGATTTGAGCCAACCCGTTGATCGTCATTAGAACCACTCCGCCTTCAGCAGCGCGATCATGAGGTACACCAACAACCCCAGTGACGACACTGCGCCGAGCACGTACATCGCATTCATGACCACACCCCCTTGGCAGGCCGAGAAAAACTCCGTTAGTGCACTAGAAATTTAAAAGCACACACATGGAGCACAATAGAAACATCCCCGCAGGATGCTCAAAATGTTCGTCCAGCAAGGCCGCAGCGAATGAAGATCCGAGACGTCACGTTCTTTCCCGCCCACCCCCGCCTGCCGAGACAGGCTCTTTTCCCATGGGGATACGTTGAGGATCTGAATGACGCGAGAACGACGCTGGCGGACGTTTTCAGCATCCTACTAGAGGCGATCCAGTGCCGAGATGAGCCAGCCAGACAGCAGAAAAAACACCGCGGCGATCGTCAGATAGATGAGATCCATGTCAACGCTCCTTGCCAGCCACTCCATCTTCACGGTAGCGCAAGAAAAGTAAAAACGGTGTAAAAAGGCTCGTGGAATGGATTTCCTGAGAAGTTCGTCCCGAACAGCTGCTCACGCATGTGGGACAGATTGTGAAGCAGTGCGGTTGGCGCGGGGCGCAACGGTGTACTGAAGAACGTAAGGGCGGGACTGTCCTGGGAAGCTACCAATCTGAAGCCGATCGATCTTTGCGCAACTCTTTCAACACCGCGAGGATCTCCGCCGGGCGCGGGGGGCAACCGGAGATACGCACATCGACGGGGATATGGCGATCCACCGGCCCCGTGACGACCAGCGCATCGGACAGCAGGGACATGACTTCCCAGAGGATCAGGAAGAAGAACCCGTTGAGAAGGGAGCCCATTGATCCTACCGAGACCAGGCCCGAAAACTCCTTGACGTAGCCGGACGCATAGATCGACGCGGCCAACCCCACCAGCGAGATGGTCAGCACGAAGAACGCCGCCAGCGGGTCCAGACGGATTGCGAAGGTCAGATGGGGAATGTTCGAAGCAAGCGAAAGGGTCAGAGGCGTCGTTGAGAGGAGCCCCGCAACACCGAGGACGATACCGACGACGCCCGCGGCAGCCGCACAGCCATGGGCAAGAAGATTCTGAAAATGGGGACGTGTTGTGCAGAGGGGCAGCAGCCCCCCCAGGAGATACCAGGCGAGAAGAACGGTCAGGAGGGCGGTCATCACGACACTACCCTCGACTCACGCGCAGCATCGCGATGCTCACCACTTACTCAAGAGATACGTCAGCTCTTGCATTTGTCAAAGTACGGAAGAAACCCGTCGTCTTATTTACTCATGTATCACCTTCCGTCGTTCGACGCAACTTGCGCACGACAGTCGAACGCTGCGCCACTGCTCGCGGGCACTCCGTCTGTAGGAATATGTGCGGAGAACTATGACAGCTTGTGGAGGGGCGTGAGAAGAGTCGGCAAGGCGTTACTTGCGCGCGTCTCCCAGCACACACCAGAGACGGCGCATGCCGGATTTCTGATCGGTCACGGCCTGTCCGGAGAAGAAACTTTGTTGCCAGGCCACGATGTCATCCTTGGGATGGGGTGTGGCCGTCCAGTAGATGCCGGAGCGGATATTGCGAAATGGATGACCAGCGGGCAAGGAAGGATCTTGTTGATCGGAATCGACCAGCGTTTTGATTTCGTCGATGCTCGGGGCGCGCCAGCCCTGCTGCCCGCCGACGGTTTTCGTGGGGCATCGGGCGACCGAGCGATCCCATACGTCAAACAGATAATCCGGTTCGCGCTCCCACACCAGCCCGCTCGCCGAATCTTTCACCGCTTCGCCGTCCAGCATCAAGACGAACCGCGACGCGCCCTCGTCGGCATGGACCTGACCGGCCATGAGACCGACGCCAAGCAAGATCGGAACTGCAGCGATGCGGCAGAGCGACGCCAAGGTACGCATAGCTGGGCAGTGTGCCCGATGTGCCGGGTCTTTTCAAGGAGAGGGCAATGATTCGAGAGGGGTTACCAGTCCAGACGCCGGTATTGTCGATGCAGGAGTATCGCGCCCCAGGCCAGCGCAAACAGCATCAACACCATCCCGATGCCGTACGACAGCTTGGCCAGACTATGGTCATACTGCAACCAGCCGAGCATGGTGAGGAGATTGTTCCAGTCATGCGCATCGACCTCTTTGCCGGTAAACCCGCCGAGCAACAGGAGATCCATCGTGCGCGCATCGTTGATGTAGGGCGCAACGTCCATGAAACTCTCCGCCGTCCACCAGAGGGCGACCGATCCACCGAAGGGATCGCGAGTCTTGAGGAGAAAGGTGCCCAGGCACACCAGCGGCATGAGGATCTGTCCGAGACTACCGCCGAGGATGGTCATGAAGCGCCCGAAGGGCATGAAGAGCAGATGACCCGCTTCATGGAACGGCAGATTGACCAGATGCAAAAACGATTCGCCCGTGTAGTTCGTCTCGAGCGGTGTGGTCATGAAGCGCCAGCCCCACAGGGCCAGTAACAGAAACACGAGTACCCGCCCGGAAAAATAGAATGGATTGACCGACTCTTCCGTCGTGAGCAGCCACTCTTCGGCGAAGCTCAGCGCCGCTGATCGTTGAACAGGTCGATGCGGCTGAGCGGCTGAATGAGGCTGTGGCGCGTTGGCGAGCTTCGCAAAAATAATCCCGCAACGAACACACTCAACCCGGTCGTCGTCCTGTCCCCAGCCGCATTTTGGACAATGCATCGGTTACCGCAAGATGAACGGCTCCCAGGAGAAGGTCAGGGCGAAAATGAGGAGGGCGAGCCAACCGACCAGCACACGGACTCCTCCCAGCTCACGATGAGGATTCCGTACCGATGGATGGGCCAGGCCCATCATGCCGGCAAGCCCCACCCATACGAACCACCCCTTCCAGCCCAACCAGCCGAATACCATCAGGATCGGCACGAGGGCGACCGCCACACTGCGTTGCCGCTCTCCCAATAGCGCATAGGCGACGTGCCCTCCGTCGAGCTGACCGATCGGAAGCAGGTTGAGCGAGGTGATGAAGAGCCCGAACCAGGCGGCAAACCCGACCGGATGGAGCACCACGTCTGCCGTAGGAGAGAGCGGACCGATCACCACCCACGACGCGAACTGAAGGAGGAGTGGCTCGCCCAGGTGCATGCCATAACCGGTCTGAATCGGCACCACCGTCGAGAGCCGGAGGCCGATCACCAGCGCGATGACCGCCACCACAAACCCGGCAATCGGCCCGGCGACTCCGATATCGAACAGGGCTCGCCGATCCGTCAACGGCGCCCGCATACGGATGATGGCACCGAAAGTGCCCACGAAATGCGGCAACCCAGGCACGAATAAGGGCAACGACGTCGGCACACCGTGGATGCGCGACAACACATAATGACCGAGTTCGTGCGTCACCAGTATGCCTAGCAGGGTGGCGGCAAACGGAACACCCCGCCATAACGAGCCGGGATCATCGACGAGAAAGCTCCACGGTCCGACCAGCGGATTGGTGTTGGTTTGGTAGGCTCCCGCCCAGAGGACGGTAAAGACGGTAAGCAGGAACAGGAGCGCCGGAAGCATCCACGCAGAGAACTGCGGGCGTACGTCTTCACATTCGTCCTCGTCGCTCTCCTCGGGCGAGAGAGTAATCAGTTCGTCCGGAGACCGCGGCTGCTCCGACGAGTCGTCACGGTTCATGCCAGGCCTCCAATCCTAGTAGGATGCGGAAAAAGACCGCCAGCGGCGTTCTCGCATCGCTTCGCGGCTCACCGTACTGCACGAGTACGATTCGCCCCTTCGCTCGCTGCGGCCTTGCTGGACGGCCTTTTTGCGCATCCTGCGGGTGATTCTGATACCGACACGGCGCACGAGTTGATCATAACGTATTGCGCAACAATCGAGTTGTTCCGCACCCTGCTAGGAGTAGAACGGGTTGTGGAGTAACTCTTCACGAACCGTAGTAGCCGGTCCATGTCCCGGGAAAAGCCTTGTGTCGGGAGCCAGCGTCAACACCTGCTTGCGGACCGATTCCAGATGGGTCTCATAGAGCCCGGCTGGATTGGAGCGGCCGATGGAGCCGGCAAACAGCGTATCCCCCACAAAACAGATCGGGGCACCGGCCTGCTCAAGACGGTAACAGACCCCGCCCGGTGTATGGCCCGGTGTGGGCATGAACCGGATGGTCAGCCCGCCGACCGGCAGCGTCTCGCCTCCCTGCGGCACATGCAACACCTGCGGCGATGGCCGCCAACTCAAGAGATCGAAATCGTCAACGCCAAGGTAGACCGGCACCGGGTATGCCTTGAGGATTGCCTCAATTCCCTCGGCATGATCGGAGTGACCGTGCGTCAGACAAATCGCCCGCAGGCGCAGATTCCGCCCGGCGAGAACCGCCAGCATCCCGCCGGCGTTGTACGCGGTATCGACCAGCACGGCTTCGCCGCGATCATGAACGACATAGCCCTTCACCTCATATCCGCCGATCGACCCGAACACGGTCTCGACATGTGCTACCGAGGGAGGCAAGGCCTCAGGGGTCCAACCACCCACCACCTGCGCCAGCGGTTCCGCTCTCAGTCCAAGCGCCTTGGCAACAGCCTGGACCTGTTCGCGACTCCGTGGCGATTGTCCCTGTTCCAGCTCACTCACTTCGAATTCAGACAAGCCACTCGCACGCGCCACATCGGCCATCGACCGCTGCTGTCCGTTGCGAGCCTTCTTCAGAATATCGCTGAGTTCGTCTTCAAGAGGCATAGGAGTCTCCGGCCTAAGAACCCACGAACGCGTTTAACTCTCCGGGACCAGCGTAATTTCCTTCACCTCACCGAAACTGGCCAGCACTTTCGACAGGGCCTCACCGGACCCGACGGCCAGAATCCGCAGCCGCTCGGGATTAAAATGGGCCTTCGCCGCCCGCTGAATATCCCCTTTCGTCAGCTTCACCACCTTGTCGCGGATCTGCTGCAGCCAATCTTTCGGCAACCCGTCATATTCAAGATCCATCAGCCGCCCCACGATACTCGATGCGCTGGTGAACGAGAAGACGAACGAGTTCACATAGGCTTCCTTCGCTTCTTCCAATTCGGTGTCGGTCACCGGCTCATTGCGCATCCGCTCCATGTTGGCCACGAAACGATTCACCACTTCCTGAGTCGAAGACAGCTTGGTTTCGGCGCGCATCAGCCAGACACCTTCATCGTACACACTGGCCCGCAGGCCGCTGCCGACGGAATAGGCCAAGCCGCGTTTCGTGCGCACGTCGTTGAAGAGCCGGCTGCGGAACGAACTGCCGCCCAGGATGTCGTTGGCGATCGCGACCGCGACGTAGTCGGGATCGGTCTCCTTGATGGTCAGATGTCCCACCCGCAGGTGCGTTTGCGACGTGTCCTTGTTCACGAACCGTACGAGACCGGTCTTGGCATCGGTCTCGGACACAGCGGGAATCGTGACGGCGGGCACGTCGCCCTTGGCCCAATCGCCGAAGGCGGCGCGCAACAGGGCCACCATGTCGGCCTTCTCGAAGTCGCCGGTCACGCCGAGGATGATGCCGTTGGGATGAACGGTCCGTTGATGAAACGCCACCAGATCTTCACGGGTGATCGCATCGATCGAACGAACGGAGGTTTCGCGGGCACTCGGATGGGTCTGGCCATAGAGCAGCTTGGCAAACTCACGCCCCACAATCGAGCCGGGGCTGTCCTGCCGCCGCCTGATGCCTTCCAGCGCCTGCAATTTCGCCAACTCCACCCGGCTCTGTTCGAACGCCGGCCGTCGCAACAGATCGGCGAATATCCGCAGCCCGCGCTTCAGATCCTTCTTCAGCACATCGAGAGACGCCGACCCGGACTCTTTCGCAAACCCGATCGACATCGACGCGGCCAATTGTTCGAGCGCTTCATCGACTTCATCCGGCGACATTGCGGCCGAACCGCCCGTGCGCATCACCGCCCCGGTCATACCGGCCAGGCCAACCTTGT
>CABVRO010000051.1 GCA_902500715.1 uncultured Nitrospira sp.
GCGGCCAAGGCGATGGATGGAACCGTGCCGACCACGGCCGTGATTCAACGCCTCGAGGATGATGCCATTATCGAACGGTTGATCGCGGTGCGCGGTGTCGGACGATGGACCGTGGAGATGTTGCTGATCTTTCAGCTCGGCCGACCCGATGTCCTGCCGGTGGATGACTTCGGCGTGCGAAATGGATTCCGGATCGCGTACAAACGAAAGGCCATGCCGACTCCAAAAGAGCTGCTGGTGTATGGGGAACGCTGGAGGCCCTATCGCACGGCCGCGGCCTGGTATCTCTGGCGCGCGGCGGATCAGGCGAAGGTGGTGCGAACAACTCTGCCTGTGGTGACGGGTGCGGGGAAGCGAGCTCCGAATGGCTGACGCGCGTAAACGATTGGATGCGAATCGAGCCGGCAACTTCTATGTCGATTCCACGTGTATCAATTGCGATGCCTGCCGACAATTGGCTCCGTCGAGTTTCGAAGAGGTGGGAGACTATTCTGCGGTGACTCATCAGCCGGCCACTGAATTGGACACGAGACT
Organism: uncultured Nitrospira sp.; assembly: GCA_902500715.1. Classification (GTDB taxonomy): domain Bacteria; phylum Nitrospirota; class Nitrospiria; order Nitrospirales; family Nitrospiraceae; genus Nitrospira_A. The sequence goes on from CABVRO010000051.1 coordinate 535, forward strand.
GGCCTATCGCGCGTTGCTCGCCTGCCCGACCGGGTCGATCGGGGCCGAGCATACGAACCATACCCTTCAGAATGCCGCAAGAGCCGACTTCCCGCTCCCTATTGAGGGCAACGTCTACTACTGTGGCTTCAATTCGGAAAAGTCGTTCGGGGCCAACAGTTTCTTCGTGCAGCATACGAACGGCAACTGGCTGATCGATTCGCCGCGGTATCTCAAATCGCTTGTCGATGCCTTCGATCGAATGGGAGGCATCGCCCATATCTTTCTGACCCATGAAGACGATGTGGCGGATGCCGCCAGGTATGCGTCCCGGTTCGGGGCAGAACGGATCATCCACCGTGCGGACGTTCATGCCATGCCCGATGCGGAGGTGATCATTGAAGGGGCGGACGCTCGCGTGTACCGTGAAGACTTCCGCATCATCCCCGTTCCCGGCCATACGGCCGGTAGCCTCTGTCTGCTGTATCGGGACCGGTTTCTGTTTACCGGCGATCACCTCTGGTGGGACCCGGAGGCTCGGGCGCTGAACTCACCCAGGCAATTGGTGTGGAATGCGTGCGCCTTGTTCGAGTCGATCCGGACGCTTGCGCAGTATTCCTTTGACTGGGTGCTGGCCGGCCACGGTGATCGTGTGCAGCTCACGCGCGACGAGATGAAGCAGGCCTTGACGGACTTGATCCGCCTACGCGCCCCGACTAGACTCGACACAGCGGCTTCCTGACCACAATCGAAAAGAGGCGGATCATGCCGGGCATGCGAACGCTGCGGTTGTGCTGTGCTCTGCTCCTGCTGGTTGGGTGTGCAGATCGACCGCCTGCGAAGCCGCAGGCTGGAATGCTCGGCAACTATGACTATGTAAAGCAGCACATCAGCTGGATTGCCGAGCGGGAGATGCGCAAGCATGACGTCGTCGGGTTAAGCCTGGCATTGATCGACGATCAACGCGTCGTGTGGGCGGAGGGATTCGGCCATGCGGACGAAGCCAACAATCGTCCGGCCACGGCGGGAACGGTCTACCGAGTCGGATCCATTACCAAGCTCTTCACGGCTACTGCTGCCATGCAGCTCGTGGAACGTGGACTCTTCGATCTGGATCGGCCCGTTACAAGTGTCCTGCCCGAGTTTGCGGTCAACACGCGATTTCCACACGCGCCGCCGATTACGCTCCGGCATCTGTTGACACATCACTCGGGCCTTCCCCCCAACATCCTCCGAGGCATGTGGTCGTCACGTCCTTCCGGGTTCACGACCGTGCTGGACGATCTTATGCAGACCTATGTCCTCACACCGCCCAATCAGGTCTTCTCCTACTCCAATCTCGGCATGACGGTGGTGGGGGCCGCAATCGAGCGAGTCTCCGGCGAGCCGTACGCGCAGTACGTGACACGGGCGCTCCTTGCACGACTGGGTATGCACTCGGCATCGATTGAGGCTGGTCCGACGGCCTCGCCGCTGACGGCGCGCGGCTACCGGGAGGGAGAACTCGCCGATGAGCCGATGCTGCGGGATCTGCCGGCAGGAGGACTCAACGCCAGCGTGTTGGATCTGGCGAAGTTCCTCCAGATGGTCTTTGCACAAGGGAGTGCCGGACATCGGCAGATCCTGAAGCCTGACACGCTGGCCCAGATGTTGACACCGCAGCACAGCGGACTTCCGCTCGATCTGGACTTTAAGCAGGGCCTCGGGTGGGTACTCAGCACCTTAGGCGAGATGGACTTTCAGGACGTGGGGACCGTGGCACATCACGGCGGAGCTACGTTCTTATTCCACAGCCAACTGGTGGCGGTGCCGGAGCACCGACTGGGTGTCATTGTGCTCTGCAATTCTTCCTCAGGCCGCGAGGTGGTGAACAAAATCACCAAGGAGCTTCTCCAGCTGGCATTGGAGGTAAAGACGGGGGTTCAGAAGGATGAAGCCAAACCGATCGATGCGCCCGCTCGGCCGTTTTCGGAGAGCCAATTGATCGAGTACGAGGGCTGGTATAACACGATCGCCGGCCTCGTGCGGGTGACTCGGTCAGGTTCTTCTCTTCGCGCGAACATCATGGGCAAGTCATTTCGCCTCGTCCCACACCAAGGCGGCGAGGTGGGGTTGGAGTATCGATTGCTTGGGTTCTGGCCTATTGATATCGGCGAGTTAGGACAGGTACGCCTCTCTCGAGCGACCATTGAGAATCGTGACGCGTTGATCGCCCGAGAAGGTCGCCCGCGGCGGATGCTGGTTGGAGAGCGCATTGCCCCGATACCGATCCCTGCTGACTGGCTGCGACGGCTCGGGACCTACGAGGTTGTCAATCGGGGAGATGACGAGCCGCTCTTGGACCGTCTTGCGGTGGCTCAGGAGGATGGATTCCTAGTGTTGCGCCGTCGCATGGTCAGGCCCGAGAAAGTTGAAATGTCCCATGCCTTGGCTCCGGTGTCCGCAACCGAGGCCACTGTGAGGGGAATAGGCTTTGGAGCTGGGGAAACGATTGAGATCATCAAAGAAGCGGGAGAGGAACGGTTGCGTTATGCAGGGTACCTCCTGAAGCGGACATCGGCCGAATAAAAGGAGGTGGGCCAACTCGAGGGTCCCAACGCGCGAATGCCTGAATGCACCTTCGAGATGAACGAAGGTGCCTGAGAGTTGAACCGGCCGCGCATGAAGTATGTGCCTGACGCAACAGGACATGCAGGCCGCGTTCCGGGCTCTGGTCCTGCGGCGTTACCGCACTGAGGCGATGGCCATCAGTCCGGGGATTTTCAACGCACCGACCGCGTCCTGGATCACCGGAATCACCGACGGCCTCGTGAATCCCTTCCGCCACGCCAGCGCAATCCTGCGTTCGGGCACCGGCTTCATGAACTCCAAGACAGCCAGTCGCTTGGTCTGATGTTTGGCCGTGACGGCGCTGCAGGGCATGACGGTGATGCCCAGTCCGGAGGCGACCATCTGACGGATCGTCTCCAGCGAATTGCCCTGCAAACTTTCCGTGTCCGACCGGCTGAGTTCCGGGCAGTTCTCCAGGACTTGCTGGCGGAAACAATGTCCTGCGTGCGGTAAGAGCACGCGTTCCGCGCTTAAGAGCGCCGAATCGATTTTTGATCGTTTGGCCAGCCGATGATCGGCCGGCACCACGGCCTTGAATGGTTCGTCATAGAGGGCTCGGGTGAGAATGCCCGGCTCATCGAAGGGTAACGCAAGCATGATCACGTCCAGTTTGCCGCTCTTCAGCATGGCGGTCAGATTGACGGTCAGATTCTCTTCGATTTCGAGCGGCATGCCGGGGGCGCGCTTGTGCAGCAGCGGGATCAGGTCCGGCAAGAGATACGGCCCCACCGTCGCGATCACGCCGAACCGTAATGCGCCGACGAGTTGGTTCTTCCCTCGCGCAGCGAGCAGTTTGATCTGATCCGCCTCCTCCAGCACTCGTTGAGCCTGATGGACGATCTGCTCCCCGAGCGGCGTGAGCTCGACATGATTCTTGCGTCGCTCGAAAATCGCCACCCCCAATTCATCTTCCAGTTTTTTGATGGCCAGGCTGAGGGCTGGTTGGGTGACGAACACCCGATCCGCCGCACGTCCGAAATGACGTTCGCGCGACACCGCCACGATGTATTGCAGTTCCGTCAGGGTCATGGCGCCACTCCTCTATCGATAAGTTCAGTTTATGGTGGTGCCATAGACTATCAATTGGACTGATTCTCAGGCAACCGGTATCGTCTCTGTATGGCCTCGCAATAAGGCAGCCGTGAAACAAGGAGGTGGGGTATGCGACAGATTGTGATCGCCGTCGGTATGGGGTTCGCCGAGATCATGTTGCAGGCGTGCACCACGCCGTCGAAGCCAACCGGTCATCAGACCGTGGCCCTCTCGGAAGGGCAGCAAACGCCCCTGTCGGAAGAAGAGTTCATTCAGAAGGTCGAACGGCACATGGAGCGCCAGGACCGGTCTGGCACGACTCTGCGGTTTCGATGATCCATACGGGAAGCGCATCGAAGAAAGAAGGAGCAAGGGAGGAGACCATGGGCAAGATGAGAATCAAGTGGGTGGTCGGTACAGTGGTGGTGGCGACCGTCGGGGCATTCGGTCTGGCGGCCACGAGAGTCATGGGTGAGCCGTCCGGGGCTCAATCGGGATCGGTGCCCGTCACGCAGGAGATTCCGTTGGGCCTGGAGGATCCCGCCGGGTACATTCCGGCCGACAATCCACAGACGGCGAAGAAGATCGAATTGGGGCGGTGGCTCTTTTTCGACAAGCGGCTCTCCAAGACGAACACTGTCGCGTGTGCGAACTGCCACATGCCGGGCTTGGCGTTCACCGACGGACAAGCCGTGTCGATGGGAATCAATCGGCTGCAAGGGGGTCGAAGCGCTCCGACAGCGATCAACCGCGTATATAGCAAGGCGCAGTTTTGGGATGGGCGCGCCCAGACCCTGGAAGAACAATCGACCGGGCCATTCATCAATCCGGTTGAACATGGCTTTCTGGACTACGATGAGATGATCGCGAAGATGAAATCGATCAGCGGGTACCGCACGCTTTTCCAAGAGGTGTTCCACGGCGAGATTACGGAGCAGAACATCGGCAAGGCGATCGCCAGTTTTCAGCGGACGTTGATTTCCGGCAATAGTCCTGCGGATCGGTTTGACTTTGGCGGAGAAGAGCAAGCTCTGAGCGACTCCGCCAAACGAGGCCTGGAGTTGTTTCGCGGCAAAGCGCGCTGCACGCGCTGCCATTCGGGCTTCAATTTCTCCGATGAAAAGTTCCACAATCTGGGAATTGGTTGGGATACGAACACGGTGGATCTGGGCCGGTACATGGTGACCAAGAATCCTGAGGACATCGGGGCGTTCAAGACGTCGACTTTGCGGGAGATCTCGCGCACGGCGCCGTACATGCACGACGGACGGTTCGGCACGCTGGAGGAGGTCGTCGACTTCTACGACCAGGGAGGCATCAAGAATCCCCATCTCGACAACACGCTGATTCCCTTAGCGCTCACTGCAGAAGAGAAGCGGGATGTGGTAGCCTTCTTGCGATCCTTGAACGGCGAGGGGTGGCAGCAGGTCACCGCCCCCACGGAGTTTCCCAAGTAGGAGGCAGTGAAAGGGCCGGGGCCTGTGCCCCGGCCCTTGTTGCAATGGAGGAACCGGGTCTGTATGCGTGCGCTCTCTGACTGGATCGATCGCAATATTCTGGAACTCGCGCGCGACTTCCAGCTCTCCTATCTGCCGCCGCTCATGGTCTATATGGCGGCCGGCATTTCCGGGCTCACCGGCATCGTGGGCACCTTCTTCGTGAAAGACTATCTGGGCCTCTCAGCGGCTTTTCTCGCCGCATTGGGGTTCTGGGCCGGTATTCCTTGGGCGCTCAAAATGCCGTTCGGGCATCTGGTCGACCTGCTCTGGCGATGGAAAAGTTTGCTCGTCTACGTCGGGGCCGGGGTGATTGCAGCGAGTCTGCTGATCATGGTCGGGTTGATCGGGCATCGTGACGCGATGGTGGCGGTGATGCCGGCGGAGGTCTGGTACGTGCTCAGCGTGTTGTTGGCGCCGATCGGCTATGTGATCCAAGACACGGTGGCCGATGCCATGACCGTCGAGGCGGTTCCGCGGGTGGATGAGCGGGGGCACCCGATCGATGAAGGGACGCTGAAGCTCATGCACACCACAATGCAGACGCTCGGGCGCGTCGCGATCATCGGCGGCGGCATTCTGGTCTCCCTGATCAATCTGTATCTGTTTACGGGTGTCGAGAACCTGCCGAAGGACAAGGTTGCGGAGATCTATCAACAGGTCTATCTGCTCGCGTTGACGATTCCGGCCGTGTCGGTCCTCGGCGTGATCACTGCTTCGATCCTGCGTGTGCGGGCGACACGTCGGTACCTCAGCCAGGGGCTGGCGCCGGGACAGATTGCGGCGTTGTTGGACCGGCCTGCAGAGCCGACCAAGCCCAATTGGTGGATTCTTGGCGGGAGCCTGGCCTTCGTGTTGTTTACCCTGACGGTCGGTGTCGCGGACTTCCCGTACAGCGAAGAAATTGTCTTCGCCGGCTCTATGGCCATCGTGTCGGTGTTGATGGTGCGTTTGACCCGTGAACTGGAACCTCAGGCCAGATATGTGCTCGTGGGCACCGCCCTGGTCGTGTTCGTATTTCGTGCGGTGCCGGGACCCGGTGAAGGCGCGACCTGGTGGATGATCGACCAGCTCAAATTCGACCAGCAGTTTCTGTCGGTCTTGTCGCTGATCGGCAGCGCTTTGACGCTGGCGGGCATGTTTCTCTTTCGTCGGTTCATGGCGGAACGGTCCATCGCCTATGTGGTGGGCTTTCTCGCGGTGGCGGCCTTTGTACTGGGGCTTCCCGTCGTCAGCATGTATTACGGGCTTCACGAGTGGACGGCGGCGTTGACCGGCGGCCTGGTCGATGCGCGGTTTATCGCCCTCGTGAATACGGCGCTCGAATCGCCCCTGGGCCAGATCTCCATGATTCCCATGCTGGCCTGGATCGCGAACTCCGCGCCGGCCAATCTGAAAGCGACCTATTTTGCCGTGATGGCGTCCTTCACGAACCTCGCGCTGTCGCTCGGTCAGCTCGGGACGAAGTATCTCAACGAACTGTTCGTGGTCACCCGTGAGGTGCGCGATCCGGTGACCAACGCGATTCAGACACCCGATGACTATAGTCAGTTGGGCACGTTGTTGATCGTCCAGACGCTGCTCGGTCTGGCATTGCCCTTTGCGGCAATCCTGTTTGCCCGCTTCACGCGATTCCGGAGCGCCTGACCAAGAGGGGGAACGGTGTCTACCTTTCAATTCCTGGCCGACCACGGAGTCGGTGTACTTTTCTGGGTGATCTTAGCCGAGCAGATCGGCCTTCCCATTCCGGCCATTCCCCTGCTGATCGCCGCCGGGGCCCTCGTGGGGGCCGGGAAAATGTCGGTGGCTGCCGCGCTCCTCGTGCCGGTGGCCGCGTCATTGCCGCCGGATGTCGCCTGGTACTACCTGGGGCGCTTCAAGGGAGGGAAGGTGCTCGGCTTCCTCTGCCGGCTCTCGCTGGAGCCGGACTCTTGCGTGCGCGACACGGAGAATCTGTTTCATCGGAACGGCCCCCGCGCGCTGTTGCTGGCCAAATTCATTCCCGGTTTCAGCACCGTGGCGCCCCCGCTGGCCGGGATCGTCGGCATGAGCGCGGTCACGTTTATCCTGTACGACGTGGCCGGTACCCTGATCTGGGCCGGGGTGAGCGCGGGAGTCGGGGCGTTGTTCAGTAATCAACTCGAACAACTTGTCGGCATGTTCGACCAGGCCGGCGGCCTGATGCTCCTGATCCTTCTCCTGGGGCTGGCGGGATTCATCGGCTATAAGTTTTATCACCGGCAGAAGTTCTTGAGACATCTACGCATGTCGAAGATCTCCGTGGAGGAACTCAAGCAGCGGCTGGATGCGGGCGAGGCGATCAGCGTGGTGGATGTGCGGCATCCCCTGTCGGTTCAGCTCGATCCGGACAGTATTCCCGGCGCCATCAATTTCACGCTGGAAGATATCGAACATCGCCATCACGAAATCCCGCGCGACCGCGACATCGTGCTCTATTGCGCCTGCCCCAATGAGGTGTCCAGCGCCAGGACCGCGTTCCTGCTCAAGAAGAAAGGCATCCACCGTGTGCGCCCGCTCGAAGGCGGCCTCGATGCCTGGCGAGAGCGGCAGTATCCGGTCGAGCGGCGTCCTATCCCACCGCTGGCATCCCCTTGACCGGTGTTGTGACCGAGCAGTTACTGAGAGAGGATAGTGGGAGGAGTCCCGGGGCGGACGTGTTTGATCATGGCCAGAACGGCGGGGCTGGCATGCTCGGGGTGGATGACGATGCCGGGATGGCTATTGGCAAAGACTCGAAAGACTTCGTCCGCAAATCCCTGTCCCACGGAGCGTACGTCGCGAAAGTCGAAGCTAATTTCTCTGAACTTTTCCAGATTGACCAGCAGACGTTTCGCTTCTGATCGAGAGACATAGTCACGTCTGAGCAGTTTCACCAACACCCTGGTTTTCTGGAACTGAAAATCATATTCCGCCGGGGCGAATTCGCCGAATACCTCTTCTAGCTTATGCCGGGCACTGCGGTGGACTGTAAAGTGGACGGCTGTTCCGGCGAGGTTCCGCTGCTGAGATACGAAAACATCGTGCTTGGCGCGCTTCCATTCCATCTGAATGCGATGAGAGCGTACGATGAAGTCGTCTCCGATCCGGGAGGTAAAAAAAATCCCCTCACCCGCATGAGCCTCCGGCATCGTGGTGGTCTTGCCTTTCAGCAGTTCGACCAAGGCTGTCTCTTCGTCAGGCAGGCGGTGTTTGCTCGCGATGGAATGGAATATGCCGATACCGGCATCGCGGATGTCAAAACTGACCAAACTCGGGGTCACTGTGAACCGTATAGAACAATGTTCCGCTTGTGAATGATCGATCGCGTTGTTCAGCATTTCCGTGAAGGCATAGCGAACCATGGCCAGCACGTTAGGCCTCAACAATCGGTCAAGGCTGAGCTGCAATGCAAGCTGGCTCCATATGCGATCTTCGTCGCAGTCGCGGAGGGGGAGTAGGCGTTTGATCGCGGCCGGTTTCTCGGCCTTCCCCTCCAGGCTATAGCGCGCGCCCCGGGTCGTTCCTGATCGGACGACCTGATGTGTCTCGAGCAGGCTTCGCAGATGTAGGCTCAGGGCCTGTCGACTGAGATGGAGGTGCTCACGGAGCTCTCCTCCCGTAGCCGAGGGTCTTCGTGCGAGAAATGCCAGGATCTTTTGTTTGGGGCTCACGCAAGGACGGTGTCACATTGTCAATGTATTGTCAATGTGCGGTTCTTATAATTGTCAATCTATGGTGTGGCTGATGTCGGATCCGCAAGGGTTTCGAGTTCTGGAACAACTCCAAGCTGGCATCCCCTTGACCTGTGCTGTATGATGAGCATCTAAAGGATACGTCGCTCGTGAAGCGTGAAGGGTATCTCGTAAACCAAAGCATCCAATGTTTGTCCGACGCTTCACGAAAGACGAGAGACGAATCACGATCTTTCAGAAAGGGGGGCGACCGGTTTCGACGGGGATATTGACGCCATCGTCGCATGTCGAGATCTCGGGAACTCGTAAAATTCCGGGAAAAACGCAACTGCCAACCAAGAACTGGCACTCGCAGCCTAATTTAGGCTGAGACGTCGTTCCATCTGAGGTCCGCGGGGGTGGAATGGCGCGATGCAGCGGACTGGTCCCACGCCGGTGCTCAGCGGCGCGGGGCGAGACAATACTGGGCTAGCGGTGATTCTAAGCCGGCCGATAGGCGTGGGTCGCTGCGAAGCTTAAAGAATCGGCTACACATGTAGACGCGATGTGCCGACGATCTTCGGACAGGGGTTCAACTCCCCTCGCCTCCACCAAATTCAAGGGCTCGGATAATGTCCGAGCCCTTTTTTCTTGCTCGCACTCCTCTGGCGGGCCAGGGGCTGCGAACAGACTTCCCGCACGCAGCCGCGTAACCAGCGATGGGCGAGATCGCTATCCAACCGTGGATGCCAAAGCAACGACACCGTATACTCCTGGCCAGCAGCGTCGGCCCGAAGCTCTCCACAAATCCTTCGCTGGTTCGCAGGGTGAAGGTTCTGACGAGTGTGGTGAGATCGAGTCGCTCTGCCGGGCGCAGCACCGCTTCGGCGTCTTGCACCAGCTGACTTACGCGGTCACGCAGGGCAAGCGCCCGAGGTGTCGGCACGAGCCCCCGCCCGGCTCATCGCCGATGGGCTGAGTCGCAACCCTTGGCCGGCGCGGGCCACGCTGCCTTCCGCCAGCAACACATCGAGAGTTATGAGGAGATTGAGATCGGGCCTCGCCATGGCGCGATGATAGCACGGTTCACTCGTGAGATGGCGTCAGATGCACGCATAACATGCAAACGCTGCCTGTTCCGCCAGGTCTCGAAGCAGCGTAAGATGGCCCCATCGTTGTTGATACGTTTCAAGGAGGTCGGAGCGCATGGACACACAGTTTTGGCATGACCGGTGGGCCAGCAATGAAATCGGTTTTCACAGGAATGAAGCGAACCCCTTGCTGGTGAAGTATCTCGACGAGTTGTCGTTGGCAAAGGACGGTCGCGTGTTTCTGCCGCTCTGCGGGAAGACGCTCGATATCGGGTGGTTGCTGTCCCGCGGCTTTCGGGTGGCCGGGGCCGAATTGAGTGCCATTGCCATTAAGCAATTATTCGCGCAGCTCGGTGTCACACCGACGATCACCAGGGTTGGCACGCTTGATCAATTCCGCGCCCCGCAGCTCGACCTCTTCGTGGGCGACGTCTTCACGCTGACGCCTGAGCTGCTGGGCCAGGTCGATGCCACCTATGACCGAGCGGCCTTGGTTGCTTTGCCACAGGACATGCGTGGGCGATACGCCGAACATCTCACGACACTCACCGCGCATGCCCCGCAATTGCTCATCTCCTTTGAGTATGACCAACAAGCGATGGAGGGCCCGCCCTTCTCCGTCAGTGAGGGGGAGATCCGCAAACACTACGGTCAGCGATATGACATCACGGTCCTGGCCAGCCTGGATGTCCCGGGCGGCCTCAAGGGACGCTGCCCGGCCACAGAGAGCGTCTATTCGCTCAAGAAGAAGCCTTTCGGCGGGGCGTGATCTGCGTGTGGTCGCTTTGTTCGCTGGCTGCTGAAGGCTCCTTTTGGTAGACTGGCGCCCGTCTTAAGGTGACTTTCTCACGAGACGGTTGAATGCCATTCAAGGAGCGCGTTGTTCTGTGACGCCGGAAACCAAAGCCCGTCAGCGGATCGACCGGAAGCTCGAGCAGGCCGGTTGGGTCATACAGGATTTAAAGCAGCTGAACCTGTCGGCCGGCGTGGGCGTGGCGGTACGAGAATATCCCACCGATACAGGTCCGGCCGACTATGTGCTGTTCGTGAACCGCCAGGCTGTCGGGGTCATCGAAGCCAAGAACGACAGCGAGGGCGAGAAGATCACGGTGACCGAAAGCCAAACCGAACGTTACGCCCATGCCCAGCTCAAATGGCGCAAAGATAACAGCCCGTTGCGGTTTCTGTTTGAAGCCACTGGTCAAATTATCCGCTTCACCGACGGAGCGGACCCAGCCCCGCGTTCGCGTGAACTCTTCCACTTCTTCACGCCCGAAACATTAGGTGCCAGGCAGGCTCAACCGCAGACCCTGCGCCGTCGACTGGCTGAGCAGATGCCGCCGCTCCACGAACAAAACCTACGCACCTGTCAGATCAGCGCGGTGACCGGGTTGGAACAATCCCTACGCCTGAACAAGCCGCGCGCCCTTGTTCACATGGCCACCGGCGCGGGTAAGACCTTCACTGCCATTACCTCGGTATACCGGCTGCTCAAATTCGGCGGCGCCTCGCGCATTTTGTTTCTCGTTGATACCCGCAATCTCGGGAAGCAGGCCCATCAAGAATTCATGGCCTACACCCCGCCCGATGACGCGCGTAAGTTCACCGAACTCTACAACGTGCAGCGACTGGCCTCCTCCACCATCGATCCGCACACGCAGGTGTGCATCAGCACCATTCAGCGCATGTATTCGATCCTATCGGGCGAACCGATCGACGAATCGGCGGAGGACATCTCGTTGAACGAAGTGCAGCAGACCGCCAAGCAGGCAAAGGTCGTGCGCTACAATCCGGCGGTGCCGGTAGAAACCTTCGATGTCATCATCATCGACGAATGCCATCGCAGCATCTACAACGTGTGGAAACAGGTGCTCGATTACTTCGACGCCTACCTGATCGGCCTGACCGCCACGCCGGACAACCGCACGTTCGGGTTCTTCAACGAAAACATCGTGGCTCAATATACCTACGAGCAATCGGTCGCCGATGGCGTGAACGTGGGTTACGACGTGTACGAGATCGAAACCGAGGTCACCCAGAAGGGCGCCAAGGTCAAGGCCAAGGAGTGGGTGGACCATCGCGACCGCCAGACCCGCAAGAAGCGCTGGGCCGAAACCGAGGAAGACACCGTCTATACAGGCAAGGAGCTTGATCGCTCCGTGGTCAATCCCAGCCAGATTCGGCATGTTATCCAGGCGATGAAAACTGCGGTAGAAACGCAGATTTTCCCGACCCGCAAGGAGACGCCGAAGACCCTGATCTTCGCCAAGACCGACAGCCATGCCGACGACATCATTCAGATCGTGCGCGAGGTGTACGGCCAAGGCAACGTTTTCTGCCGCAAAGTGACCTACAGCGAGAAAGATGCCGACGGCATCCTCTCCAGCTTCCGTAACGACTACCATCCGCGCATCGCCGTCACGGTGGACATGATCGCGACGGGCACCGATGTCAAACCACTGGAGGTGCTGCTGTTCATGCGCGACGTGCGCAGCAAGGGCTACTACGAGCAGATGAAAGGACGCGGCGTGCGCGCGCTCGACGGCGACAGTCTCAAACGCGTCAGCAACAGCGCCGACGGCGCGAAAACGCGTTTCGTCCTGATCGATGCCGTGGGCGTGGAGACCTCGCTTAAGACCGAAAGCCGCCCGCTGGAACGGAAGCCCGGTATCCCGCTGAAGGATCTCCTGCAGGGCGTGGCGGTCGGACACCGAGACGACGACACTGTCCTCTCTCTCGCGAACCGCCTGATACGGTTGGCCAAGCAACTGGATGACAAGGCCCAGGCGCGTATCCTGAAAGCCTCCGGTGGTCTGTCCGTCGCCGAACTCGGCAAGGGCTTGATCACCGCGCTCGATCCCGATGCCATCGTCGCCGCCGCGCTCGCCACGGCCAAAGCCAATGGCTTCACCCGTACCGAAGACACGCTCTTGTCCCAGGAGATCGAGGCCGCCCGCGCGACACGGGTGGCCGTCGCCTGCGCGCCGTTTGACAAGCCGGAGCTGCGCGACGAAGTCGAAGCCGCCAGGCGGGAACGCGAGCAGATCATCGACCATCTCAATCCGGATCAAGTCACGTTCGCGGGTTTCAGCGAGCAGGCCGAAGCCCAAGCCCAGGCCGTGATCACAAGTTTTTCCGACTACCTGGCCGCCCAGAAGGACGAGATTGCGGCGCTGAGTTTCTTCTACCAGCAGCCCTACCAGCGGCGGCAACTCACCTTTGAGATGATTGAAGACCTGCACGAGCGGTTATGCAGGCCACCCCTGATGGTAACCACCGAACGGCTGTGGAACGCCTATGCGCGGGTGCGGACCAATCAGGTGAAGGGCGTGTCGAGTCGGCGGCAGCTCACTGATCTGATCTCGCTCGTCCGCTTTGCGCTTGGGCTGGATAGCGAACTCAAACCCTTCAGCGACCAAGTGGACAAGCGCTTCCAGGAATGGATCTTTCGCCACAATGCTCAACGCGCTACGGCTTTCAGCCCCGAGCAAACAGAATGGCTACGGCTGATGAAGGATCACATCGCCAACTCCTGCTGCATCACCCGCGAGGATTTCGACTATGCCGAGCTGGCAGACAAGGGCGGCCTGCAGAAGGCCTGGGGGCTGTTCGGCCAGGAGCTGGACGGGCTGATGCAGGAGATGAATGAGGAGTTGGTGGCGTGATTCAACGTGAGAACCTGCCAGAAAGTTGGGTCGTTGCCCCCATTTCCCACATCGCAGACCTTAATGTGCGCTCGTTCTGTCCGTTGCCAGGCGCAGTCGATGAACTGGTTCACTTTGTGCCAATGAGTGCGGTGGAGGAAGAGTTTGGCGGCATCAACATTTCCCAGAGACGACCTCTGGGCGAAGTCAAGAAGGGCTACACTTCATTTCTGTCAGATGATGTCCTATTTGCCAAAATCACACCTTGCATGGAAAACGGGAAGGTAGCCATCGTTCCCGCGTTGCCTAATCATGTTGCCTACGGATCAACAGAGTTTCATGTTTTACGGGCTCAGGATGGAATTCGAGCAGCTTGGCTGGCCTACTTTATCTCTCAGTCTGAGTTTCGTCGATTCGCGCGGCAGCATATGACTGGAAGCGCTGGCCAGCTGCGAGTGTCTGCCAGTTGGTTATCTGATACAAAGATTCCGATTGCACCTTCTCAAGAACAAACCCGCATTGTCGATAAGCTCGAAGAGCTGCTCTCCGACCTTGATGCCGGGGTGGCTGAGCTCAGGGCGGCGCAGAAGAAGCTTGGGCGCTACCGTCAATCGCTCCTGAAAGCGGCGGTCGAAGGCACACTTACCGCCGAATGGCGTACCAAGAAGCAACCCGCCGAGACCGGCGCGCAACTGCTGGAGCGCATCCTGAATGAACGCCGCGCGCGCTGGGAAGCGAAGCAACTCGCCAAGTTCAAGGAGCAAGGCAAGACCCCGCCTAAGGACTGGCAGAAGAAATATCCCGAGCCTGTCCAGCCGGATACTACCAACCTGCTCAGACTGCCGGATGGGTGGGTGTGGGCGACCCTGGAACAGCTCTCGGAATTTATCACGAGTGGGTCGCGTGGGTGGGCCGAGTACTATGCTGAATCGGGAGCAACATTCATCCGGTCACAGAACATCAATAAGGACCGGCTGGATTTGTCAGACATCGCGTTTGTGAGACCTCCTGCCAGTACAGAGGGCAGTCGAACGAGAGTGCGGTCTCACGATCTGCTGTTGACCATCACTGGAGCAAATGTCGGCAAAGCCGCATGGGTTGAGGCAGAAGTTGGTGAAGTCTACGTGAGTCAGCACGTGGCTTTGATCCGACCGATCGAGACATCCTGCACGAAGTTTCTGCATATGTTTCTCATCGCAGTTGCTGGTGGAAGGGGACAGTTGAACAAAGATGCTTACGGGGCGGGAAAGCCTGGCTTGAACCTGCAGCAAGTGGGTTCGGTCACCGTCCCCCTACCTAGCCTGGCTGAAATTCTAGCGCTGGAGGAGGCGGCGACGCGTCAGCTGATGGCCCTAGCCGAGCAAGCGCTTGCCATCGAGTTCGCACTTAAGCAATCCGCCATCCAGCGTAAGAACCTCCTCAACGCCGCTTTCTCTGGGCAACTGGTACCGCAAGACGCGAGCGACGAACCGGCCAGCGTATTGCTGGCGCGCATTCGTGCCGAACGGGTACAGCGCGCAGCTCAGCCCCGATGCGGAATACGCGCAAGGACTACCTCATGAACCTCACCTCCGTGACCGATCGGGCCTGGATCGACACCTTGCTGACTTGGGTGTTATCCGGCCCGGAAACCGAGCAGCGCGAAACCAAGCGTGTGTCGGGAAAGATGGTCGGCAAGGCGCTGGAGACTGTGTGCGCCTTCGCCAACACGCAAGGCGGATGGTTGGTGCTGGGTGTGGAAGATGCCGCGAAAGCGCAGGGTACCCAGCGGCTGTTCGGCATTGCGGAGAATCCGGAGGCTGTGGACGAGCTGTTGCGCAAGCTGAACACGCATCTGTTGCCGCCGATTGATGAGATTCGAGCGTTCCGCGTGCCGTGCACCCTTCGTGATGGGAGCGACGGTCTACTGGTCGCGTTGCTCGTCCCCGCCAGCGCCAAGGTCCATTCCATTCTGGATGATGGCACCTGGATGCGCGGGCAGAGAAGCAACCGTGAAATGACGGCGACGGAAATCACGGAGCTGTCGTACCGCCGGGGCATGCGGAGCGCGGAATCAGAACCGGTGGATGTTGATTTTGAACTGCTGGATACGGACATCTGGCGGCTCTATCTACGTGGACGCAATCTTGCGCCAACCGGGATTCCCGATCAGCTATACCGTGCAGGGTTGGCAAAGAAGGTGGGCGGCGAGTTGAGTCCGCTCCGGGCTGCCGTGTTGTTATTTGCCGATCAGCCGGGCGCCTTACTGGCGGCTGCCGGCACTCGGGCCGATGTGCGCGTCTTCCATTATCAGGGCAACGCCATCATCTCTGGCGCAGTGCCCAATCTCAAGAAGCCACCGAAGACCCTTTCGGGGTCGCTCTATCTGCTGATTGCGCAGACATACGCCTACGTGCTGGATGAGCTGGCTAGCGGGCTGACGCTGGCCGCCTCGGGCTTTCGCACGGTGCATCGGTATCCGGAGCGTGTCATTAAGGAGGCCATCACCAACGCTATCATCCATCGGGATTATCGGATGAATCGGGATATTCAAATTCGTATTTTCGACAACCGGATTGAAGTCGTGAGCCCTGGCTTGTTTCCCGGTCGCATTACCGCCGCCACCGTGCATCGTACAGGCTCATTCGCACGCAATCCCTTGCTCGCGGTCAACCTTCGGGAATTTCCCGAACCGCCGAATGTGGACGCCGGTGAAGGGGTGAAGATGATGTTCAGCCTCATGCGGGCGGGTAATCTGTATCCCCCGCAGTATCGAGAGCTCAGGGATCAGGCGCAGGAAGCCATTTCTGTGGTGCTGTTCAATGAAGCACGCCCTCCCATCTGGGAACAGGTGAGCGACTGGATTGATCGCGAAGGGCCTCTGGCGAACAGCGACCTGTGCCGGATTGCCGGACTGGATACATTGAAATCCTCGAAGCTCCTGAAGCGTTGGGTGGAACAAGGTTTATTGGTCCCCGATACCAGTCGGGGCAAACGCCATGTTGTGTATCAGAAGCCGGTGTCCGATACGGAATCCCCTTTTAAGACATCGCTGTTAGCCGAGCCACCAGATAGGTAAGAGGGCAGGTCGTAACAAAAGTACACCGGAGCTCGCGCTTTTCATTATCCGGACGGTTGGATAATGAAATGGAAAAATTTGTAACGCGTTGATTATTCAAAAAATAACCGAACGTTCATTATCCGGACAGGCTTCCTGTCCTGAGATAGCCCCATGAATACTTCCACCCTTGTCCAAAAAGTCTGGAACTTCTGCCACACCCTGCGCGATGACGGCGTGGGATACGGCGACTATTTGGAGCAACTCACGTATCTGCTGTTCCTAAAGCTGGCGCACGAATATTCGCAGGAGCCCTATTGTCGCGATACCCACATTCCCAAGGGATTTGACTGGACGGCGCTCACATCAAAAACCGGCGAACCGTTGGAGGCGCAGTACCTTGCGACGCTACATAGGCTTGGCCAGGAACCGGGGATGCTCGGCGCGATTTTTTTCAAGGCGCAAAACAAGATTCAGGATCCGGCCAAGCTGTCACGTTTGGTGCAGATGATCGATGCCGAGAGTTGGATCAGCCTCGATGCCGATACCAAGGGTGATTTGTATGAGGGGCTGCTGCAGAAGAACGCCGAAGACACGAAGAGCGGGGCCGGCCAGTACTTCACGCCCCGCGCCTTGATCGAAGCCATGGTGGCTTGTGTCCGGCCAGAACCCATGAAGACGATTGCCGATCCGGCCTGTGGAACCGGCGGTTTTTTTCTTGGCGTCTACAACTGGCTGAATCGGCTCGGTGCCAAGTTAGATAAGCGCCAGAAGGAGTTTCTCCGCAACAAGACCTTTCATGGCAACGAGATTGTGCCCGGTACGCGGCGGTTGTGCTTGATGAATCTGTTCTTGCACAACATCGGAGAACTTGACGGGGAGCCCTCGGTTGAACGATCGGACGCCCTGATCATGGAACCGAAACAGCGGGTGGATTATGTGTTGGCCAATCCGCCCTTCGGCAAGAAAAGCAGCATGACCATCACCAATGAGGGGGGAGAGGAAGACAAAGAGACCCTCACCTACGAGCGGCAGGATTTCTGGGAAACGACGTCCAACAAGCAGCTCAACTTCTTGCAGCACATTGTGAGCATGTTGCGAGTGGACGGCCAAGCCGCAGTGGTGTTGCCGGATAATGTGCTGTTCGAAGGCGGCGCCGGTGAAAAGATCCGCCGTAAGCTGCTGGAAACGTGTGACGTCCATACCATACTCCGCCTCCCTACCGGCATGTTCTATGCGCAAGGAGTGAAGGCAAACGTGGTGTTTTTTTCCGCTAAACCGAAGGACGGTCGTATTCACACGAAAGGGGTCTGGTTCTATGATCTGCGGACCAACAAGCATTTCACACTGAAGACCAGACCGTTAAAGCGTGATGATCTGCAAGAGTTTGTGGTCTGCTACCACCCCGAGAACCGCCATGAGCGAAAAGAAACAGAGCGTTTCAAGCACTTTAGTTATCAAGATCTGATCGCGCGAGACAAAGCCAATTTGGACATCTGTTGGCTGAAGGATGAGAGCCTGGACAATCTGGACGATCTCCCGCCGCCTGATGTGTTGCAGCAAGAAATTATTGATCACCTGGAGGCAGCCTTAGCGTCGTTCAAAGATGTGGCTGCTGGACTCCAACAAACATCAAGGAGGAATGCGACATGAGTGACGATCTGATCAGGTCTCTTGGTCCGTTGGCTGCGCTGGCGGGTGTGTGGGAGGGCGACAAGGGCGACGACGTGGCGCCGTCGGACGATCGCGGCACGGAGCGCAACAAGTTTCGTGAGCGGATGACGTTCGAGCCGTTCGGCCCCGTGAACAATCATGAACAGCAGCTGTATGGCTTGCGATACTGGACCGTGGCCTGGCGTTTGGGCGAGGACGCACCGTTTCACGAGGAGACTGGTTACTGGCTCTGGGATGCGGCGGCAAAACAGGTGCTCCGTTGTTTCATCGTGCCGCGGGGAGTCACTGTCCTAGCTGGGGGTGCCGTGGAACCGGATGCCAAGTCGTTTCAGATTTCAGCGGAGGCCGGGTCAGATACGTATGGCATTTGCTCGAACAAGTTTCTCGATCGGGAGTTCAAGACCGTGCGATACGAACTGACGGTGACCGTGCACGGCCGCGACGGCTTCAGCTACAACGAAGATACGCAACTGAAAATGAAGGGTCGCGACGAACTGTTCCATCATACCGATGCCAATCGGGTGACGCGAGTCGGGTAACGTGGTTCAGGCGTTGTAGGAAAACAAGCCACCCATGTTCGCTTCTCGCGCACCGCGCTTGGTATAGTGACAAAGAACGGTTTCGCGTAGTCTGGGCTTGACGAGCGTCTCGTCAGGCTATTTGTGTCTACTCTTTCAGGAAGGAGGCTGAATATGCGAAAAATATGGGTGGCGATGGCGTGGTTAGTTCTGGTCGCTGGTTGCGCAGGGCTGCCGCAGACATCGAGAACGGCGGTCATCCATGAGGTAAAATTTGAGGCCAATCTGGAACCAGCGGATCTGACCGTGCACGTCGGTGACGAAATACGCTGGGTGAATCATCGGACACTCCCCGTGCTCATCGATATTCCCGGCCTGAATGCAGAGATGTTGTCTTGTGATCGTGGCTTCTCGGGCATGATGGGAGGAGTGAGCGAGTTGAAGGAATTGGATCCGAGCAAAAGTGCCAGCTTGTGTTTCAGTAAGCCGATTGTCATTAGTTACAACGCTCGTATGAGATCAGCCGACCCGGGTGGCATGAAGATCGAGCCGGGAACGATTCGTGTCGTGGCTCCCGCCCAGTAACGGTCCGCTGTATCTCCAGCCCCGGAGTCGCGTCATGGGCTCCGGGGTGCGTCTCCCCTGCCGAGCACGAATTCCTCACAGAGTGCCAGATATCAAGTACGATCCACCATCCGTGTCGGTGTGCGAGGATCAGTGAAGTCTCCTGATTCTCGACGTGTGGTGTGGATCGCTTTGCGGCGATGGAATGGTGCCGAGTGGGCGATCAGAGCACCGTCGTCCAGGGAGGACTGACGGCGAAGGCGGCGTTGATCAAGCCGACATGGGAGTAGGCTTGGGGAAAATTGCCGAGCTGGGTGCGGGTTTCCGGGACGAAGTGTTCGGAAAAGAGTCCAAGATGATTCGCGCCGGTGAGGACCTGAGCCATGATCTGCTGCGCCTCCGCCATGCGCCCGAGGCGTGCCAGGCCTTGAACAACCCAAAATGAGCAGATGACGAAGCTGGATTGCGGCCGGCCGAAATCATCGGGGCGAAGGTAGCGAAAATAGAAGCCGGTTTCTTTTCCGCCCGCTTGCACGGCGAGGGCCCGCGCAATGCTCTGCATGGTCGCCTCGCACACGTCGCGGTGGGGAAAGCCAAGGATCGCCGCTTGCGCCAGCGAGGCATCGTACGTCTCGTCCTTGGGGCCGTTGCGAAGCGAGCCGTCCTTGGTGGCGTTCAACAGCGCTTGGGCCGCGCGTGCCCGGGCGGCGCCGGTGTCGAGAGTGAGCGAGGGTAAGCAGCCCGCCTTGTGCATGCGATGGGCCCGGTCGAGTCCGGCCCAGCACATCAGGTTCGAAAATGAGTGCTCCTGCCAGCCGTTACGAATTTCCCACAAACCTGCGTCCGGTTGCGCGATGGTGCGATCGCAGAGTCGGGCCAGATTGGCCACGAGCTGCTCCTGATCTTTTGTCCGCAAATCGTAAAAGCGGTTGTCGCTGAAAATCGGCGTGAGCGCGAGCACCAACTCGCCGTACACGTCGTTTTGAATGTGCTCGGCGGCTTGGTTGTGATTGCGCACCGGCGCGCTACCCGAGAAGCCGGCCCAATTGGCATGTTCGGTTTCCGGCAGCGGGAGATCCTGGCTGAGTGTATACACGGGCGCGAGTCGTTCCCGGGAATGTTCATGCGTATAGGCGATGTTGAGGAGGAATTTGAGAAACCCTTCCATTTCCTCGAAGTGCCCGAGATTGTGGAAGGCGGTGAGCGAAAAATAGGCGTCGCGCAGCCAGCAGTACCGATAGTCCCAATTCCGCGGGCCGCCCGGCTCTTCCGGGAGACTGGTGGTCAAGGCGGCCAGGATGGCGCCCGTATCCTCATAGCAGTGAAGCTTCAGCGCCAGGGCGGAACGGATCACCTCTTCCTGGTGTAGCACCGGAATCGAACAATGTTTCACCCACATCCGCCAGTAGCGGGTGGTCTGATCCAGGAATTCGTGGCTGACCTTGGCGAGGTCGTCCTCGATGCCCAGGCCCCAGGTCAGGGCGAAATAGGTCTTCTCGGTCAAGGCGAACGGGCGCTCTTCGTACAGATACGTCAGGGGCATGTTCGTCAACAGCCGGAGGTATTCTCCGCGTATGTCGTAGCGCACGTGGCTGTTGCCGCGCATGCCGCGGGCATAGTCTTTCCCCCATCCCGTCACCGGTCGGCAGCTGACGCGGATCGAGGGTGTGCCGGCCAGTGGTTCCACGATACGAAAGAGGGCGGCGGGGCGGTAGACGCGGCCGTACTGTTCGAATCTGGGACAGAAATCGGTGATTCTGAAGGTGTCGCCGTTGGACGTGGACACCTCCGTCACCAGGATATTTGTATTGGGGAGGTAGCGCTGCGTTGTCTTGACTTGAGCAGATCTAGTAGGGCTTGATATGGAAAAGTGCCCTCCTTCCGGATCGAGGATTCGTCCAAAGACCGGATCACTGTCTGGTCTGGGCAGGCAGAGCCAGTCGACTGACCCGCTTTCATGAATGTGTGCCGAGACGTGGCAATTGCCGATGAGGCCGTAAGGGTACATGTCTCAGACCATAAGAGATTTCGGTCTCAAAGTAAACTGCAGGAGTCAAAATGCGGCTGTCCCTCCGGTTTATCCTGCCCCTCTTGCTGGTGCTGGGCGTCGTGGCCTACAGCGTGGTGCCCTTGGTGGACTCCCTCACGCTGAAATGGTTCACGCGCGACCTTGAAAGCCGCTCCAAGTTGCTGGCCAGCACGATGGAGGTGCCGCTGGCGGACCTCGTGGTGTCCCGCTCCCGCACGAAAATTTTTGCCTACTTCCACAAAGTGATTCAGGATGAACGGCTCTACGCGCTGGGGTTCTGCGATACGCAGCAGCGCCTGCTCTACCAGACGCTGACCTATCCGGATCAATTGTCCTGCGAAAGTCTGGCGCACTTGGCGCCGGGCTCTTCGGAAGTGGTGGAGTTTGCGCAGGGACCGCTGCACGTCGTGGTCGCGACCATTCAGTCGGGAGGCAAAGCGCAGGGCCGGCTGATGCTGGTTCACGACATGAGTTTCGTGCACCAGCGCAGCACCGACACCAAGTGGTATATTTTTTATCTCTTCGTCGGACTCGCCGGGCTGATTTCAGCGGTGACCGTGCTCGTCGCGCAGCTCAGCTGGCGAGGGTGGGTGGCCGGGGTGCGGGCCATGTTGACCACTACAGGGTTGCCGCCTGAATCCGCCGGAGCCCATTCGTCCGAACTGCATCCGGTGGCG
>CABVRO010000052.1 GCA_902500715.1 uncultured Nitrospira sp.
GGCGCGTGAGTTCTTTGACAATGCCTTGGAGGCGAGTCCATTCGTCCGGTTGCAGAGAAAGAAATTCGAGACCGATACGGCCGTCGCGGCACCAGCGTACCACGGCTTGCTGAACGGTCAGAGCGGCGGCATCACCCGCGGGCTGGATGCGGAGTTCAAGGGTGGTGCCTGGATGCACAACGGTTGCGCTCAGGATACCGCAACCGCCCAGGGACAGATCGACGACATAGCCGTCCCCGCCCATGCGGTTGACCGAACTGAAGGAACTTCGAAAGTGAATTGGAAAACGAGGATGGTGGCGTTGGTCCATGATCGGCTAGCGCTGGTATAAGGCTAGCCCTTTATATTGCCGATTGGTTTGAGTTCCGCCACTTTTTTTGTGATTCCCGCGTAGTCCACCGTCTCGACGACATCGGAGATGTTCTTGTACGCGAACCCGGCTTCTTCAGCCAGACCGGACATGGACACGGCTTTGACCAGAATGCCATGCTGTTTCATGTCGCGCATGAGCTGCTCGCCGCGCACCGTGCGTTTCGCCTGCGCGCGCGACATGGTCCGGCCGGACCCGTGCATGGTCGAGCCGAACGTGTCCTGCATCGCCCGATCCGTGCCGACTAGCAGATACGAGCCGGTCTCCATGGAGCCGCCGCAGATGACCGGCTGCCCGATCCCTCGATAACAGGCCGGGAGTTCAGGGCTCCCGGGCCCGAAAGCCCGCGTGGCCCCCTTCCGGTGCACGAGCCACTCCCCGTCCCGGTAGCGTTCGACCTTGGCGATGTTATGCGCCACATCGTAGATCAGCTGCATACCCAGGCGCGAGGCGCTTTCGCCGAACACAGCTTCGAAGGCCTCCCGAATCCGATGCGTAATGACCTGTCGGTTGGCGAACGCCGTGTTGGCCGCGCAATTCATCGCGCCGAAATACTCCTGCCCCTCCGGCGAGCGAAACGGCGCGCAGGCGAGCTGCTGATCTTTGACGAAGATGCCGTATCGGCGCATGGCTTTCTCGAACACCTTGAGGTAGTCGCTCGCCACCTGGTGGCCGAAACCGCGCGACCCGCAATGGACCATCAGGACCACCTGATCGCGACCGGTCAACCCCATGGCCGCGGCGGTCGCACGGTCGTAGATACTCTTGTCCGAGAGCACTTGTATTTCAAGGTAGTGGTTGCCGGATCCCAGGGTGCCGAGTTGGTTGATGCCGCGTTCGACGGCGTAGTCCGTCACGTGGGTGGGGTCTGCGCCCTCCAGGCAACCGCGCTCCTCGATGCGTTCGAGGTCCTCTTCCCAGCCATATCCGTTGGCGATGCACCAGCCCGCGCCCTGCCGCATGACGTCGCGAAAGTCACGCCGGGAGAGATTCACGAAGCCGCGCGATCCGACACCGGCCGGGACGCGACGGAAGAGTTCCGTCATCAGCAGTTCCAGTTTCGGTTGTACCTCTGAGAGCGACAGGTCGGTACGGATCAGCCGCATGCCGCAGTTGATATCGTAGCCGACCCCTCCGGGAGAGATGACTCCATCCTCAGGATTGAATGCCGCCACACCGCCGATGGGAAAGCCGTACCCCCAATGTCCATCGGGCATACAGAGGGCATAACGATGAATACCGGGGAGACAGGCCACGTTGGTGACCTGATCGAAGACGCCCCGATCCATCGCACCGAGAATCGCCGCGCTGGCGTAGATGCGAGCCGGGACCAGCATGCCCGGTTTTTCAGAGGGCGGAATTTCCCAGAGGTAGTCGTTGATCTTGACGACCTGCATATCGGTGTTCAGTTTCATACGTCCAGCCGGATGCTGAAAAAGGCCTCCAACGTCGTGCTCGGGCACTCAATCCCCTCGACGTACGCTGAGTACGCCTCGGGGCCTTCGCGTCCTGCGGCCTAGTTGGCGATCCTTTTTGAGCATCCTTGTATTGAATGAAGGTGATTCTGCGCGAAGGGGTGCTTCATACGTCCAGTACCACCCTGGCCTTCCAGCTCGCCCCCTCTTGTGTGACCGCATACAGATGTTTCGTGACCCCTTTGACGTCCGAGCGCAGGTCCTGTGTCGCGGGATCGACCGGTGCGCCGGTCAGTTCGGCGTGGAGGTGCCAGGCTGTGCGAGCATCATTCTGATTCAGCGACAAGGTCGCTCGATGGAAGACTACGCCTTGCGCATCTTTCAAATAGACGAGTCGTCCCAGCCATTCGAATAGGAGCGTGTCGATGTCCGGCTCTTCCATGTCCACGGTATGCTGCCAGGCTTCAGCGATCGTGACCGGATCGGCCAGGCTTTCGATGAGGGCTCGCGTTGCAGCATCGAAGAGGGCCGGTAAAGACTCGCCCTCGGCGTCGAACGCCATATCGGCCAGCGCGATGTCGTCGAGAAATCGGAAAAAGCCCGGCATGGGCGTCAGATGCGCGGAGCCCGACGGTGCGCGGCGGCAAAGATGGCCCGGACCTGCTCGATGCCCGGAATGGTGTGGCCGAACGGTAACGGCACCTTTCCTTTGAACCACATACGCAGGCCAAGCGGCAGGACATCGAGCATCCGTCGGAGATTGAACCCGAGAACTTTCAACGGCATCAACGCTTCATTCAAACGCCCCTCCTGGCGGACCAGGTCGACGAAGCCGGTGATGTGATGGGCGCCTTCGGCCGAGGGCAATCCATGCCGGAGGGATGAGCGGCGCAATCGAATGATCGCCTCCATCGGCTGGACATCCTTCGGGCAGACTTGCACACACATGTTGCAGCGGGTGCAGTCCCAGATGCCATGGGCCTCCTGGAGCGCGGTGAGCCTGGCCTGCTTGGCCCCGGCCGGTTCGCGCGGGTCTGCGACGAATCGCGCGGACTTGGCGAGCGCCGCCGGACCGAGAAAACCCCGAGAGACTTCATGCGAGGTGCAGGCGGCCACACAGGCCCCGCACATGATACAGGCATCTACGTTGTGAAACTGGTACGAATCCGGCAGCATCCGAAGTTGTCCGGATGATCCGTATCGCTTGGTGGGATGGGTTTCGGGCGTCAGCCAGGGCGTGACGGCCCGGATCTTCTCCCAGAACGGCGACATATCGACCACCAGGTCTTTGATGACCGGGAGGTTGGGTAAGGGCTCGATCGAGATGCTGCCGTGGCGTTCGAGTTCTTTGCGAATGGAGGTGCGGCAGGCCAGCTTTTCCGTGCCGTTGATATGCATGGCACAAGAGCCGCAAATGGCCGATCGACAGGAATAACGCAACGCCAACCGGCCGTCGAGTTCGTTCTTGATGCGGATCAGTGCCTCGAGCACGGTCATGCCGCGCCCGATGTCGAGACGATAATCTTCCCGGTGAGGCTGTTGATCGGTTTCGGGATTAAAACGCTGGATGGTAAAAGTCAGACGCATAACATCGTGAGGCGTGAGACGTAAAACGTGAAACGGGAAAAGAAAGCCGCCCCTACGTTGAGGGAGCGCTTCCCGGGGGTCAGCCGAGTTCGAAGACCTTCGGGTAATTCGTCAAGTTCCGGCAGCCGTCTTTCGTCACGAGGACCATGTCTTCGATACGCACTGCGCCGAGGCCCGGGTAGTAGAGTCCCGGCTCGACGGTGACGACATGCCCTTCCTGCAGCAGCGAACCGGTCCGGCTGATACGGGGCGCTTCGTGAATATCCAAGCCGACGCCATGGCCGGTGCCGTGAAAATACCCCTGCATGCGGCCGTTGACCAGGCCGGTCTTATAGCCCGCCTTCTCGAACCGATCGCAGATGCCCTGATGGATGGCGGCCCCGTCGGCGCCGTCGCGAATCTTGGAGATGGCTTCTTCCTGCGCGTCTTTGACGGCGTGGTAGAGGCGGCTCAATTCCGGCGAGGGTGTGCCGCGGACGACCGTGCGGGACATGTCGGCGAAATACCGTGAGCCGGCGGATCGCGGAAAGACATCGAAAATAATGCTGCGATGGGCCGGCAGCGGGCCGCTGCCCTCATCATGGGGATCGCAGGCCTGTTCCCCGCCAGCCACGATGGTATGTTGCGCGACGCAGTCGCATTCCATCAGGGCGACGTTGATCAATTTTTTGACCCGTTCGGAGGTGAGCATCCCCCCGTCCAGCCAGAGCAGGTGGTCGCGAATTTCGGCGCGTCGAAGAGTCTGGTGCGCGGCGGCCACGGCCGTTTCCGTCGCTCGCTGGGCGGCCTCGATGTGCCGGACCTCTTCGTCCGATTTCATCACCCGCTGTTCGTAGAACGGTTCGCGTTTGGTGCGCAACCGATAGCCGAGTTCCTGGAGGCGGCTTGCATGGAGAAAGGGAAACGTCGGCGGCACCAGAATGTCTTTCAGACCGGCATCCTGCAAGACCAGATGAATCACATCGATCGTGCCTGGATCTTGGACGCCCTGCGATTTGGCGCGCCGCTCCAGCTCGGAATAGGACAACACGCGATCGACCGTCGCCTGGTTACGCGCCCGGTCCATCTCCAGGTCGCTCATGACCATGAGCCGTTCACCCTTTACTTCAAGGTAGATGAAGGGATCCGGCGCGATGAAACGGGTGGCGTAGTACAGATTGGAATCGGTTTCGCTGGCGGCGATGAAAAGGGTCGCGCTCTGCTCGGGACGGCTGTTGTGTTCGGTCGAGTGGCTCATGAGATGGATGCGTTCACGTCATTCGGATGCTATCACGCGGTCCGGAGGTGGTCAAGGCGTAGCCGGTGTCGGAGTCGCGGGCGTCTCGACCGGTGGCGCGGTGGACGGCGGCGTCTGAATCTCCAGCGAGGGATCGAACATCGGATCCCTCTCTTCCTGCGGCGAGAGAATGTCGATCGGGAGCATCACCGTATTCTTCAGCAGGTCGAACGCGAGCTGCGCGACACCGGTCAATCCCGTGGTAAAGGATTTCATCGGCAGGTAGGTCACGTCGGGATCGTCGATGGAGCCCTTCACCTGAAACAGCGCCGTCGCCAGGCCTTTGCGGTCCCCGGCGATCAGCCGCCCGAAGAGCGGAATCGATTTTAGAAATTGCGAGTAGGATCCAAAGGGACTCACCGCCCAGATCATGTCCAGCTGATCGGTGGGCATGTCGTAATTACCGACGGCGGAAATTTTCAGCACGGGACTATCCAGGACGATATTCTGGGTCTTCACCAATCCGTTCTGAATCGTCAGGGTCGTGCTTGCACGGTTGTAGTGCAAGCCCTCTTTCTCCAGGTCCACCTTCCCCTGCAAGACCGCAGGGAGGTTCAGAATGGAGAGAATCTTCCAGATGGCGCGTTTTTCAGTCTTGAGGATGCGGCCATCCTGCAACACCAGTTCGACTTTGCCGTTGAGGGTCGGCAGGACCCCATGGGGGTTTCGTCCATGCCCCCGGATCATGCCGGTCAGCTTCATCTCGCCGGTCACCGGCTGATCCTGCGCGCCGAGCAACGGCAACAAAGATTCGGCCGGAATGCCCGTCATCCGGAGCGAGGTTTCGGTTTCGGCCGGTTGTTCCTTGGGCAGCCGGACGACCATGCGTCCCGCGACATGGCCGGTTCCCGATTGGGCCACCAGGCGGTCTAGATCCAGCATGCCGTCTTGAATGGTCAATCGCCCGGACAGGGCGCCGAACCGCAGATGTTTGTAGAGGCCCTTTTCAATCGTGGCGGTGGCGCTGACCTGACTGGTCGAGGCCAGGGTCTCAAGAAATTCACGGATCGGCGAACGTTGTCCTTTGGGGATGAGCAGATCGAGATCCATTTGGGCCGATTCGATCTTCACGGCGATGACCGGCTTCGTCGTCCAATTCTTCAGTGCGCCGGACAGATTCACATCGCTGTCCTTGATGCGGAAGGAGAGCTGTTTGATATCGGCGATGTTCTTGGAAAATTTCAGCCGGAGGTAAATATCCTCGACCGGGCCGTCGACACCCTTCACCGACATCAGCCCGTTGGTGAGCGCCAGCCATCCCCCCGTGCGCCAGTTTCTCCACTCGGCATCCGTGCCCTTGACGTCCATGGAGACTTCCAGATTGCCCGCCTCGAACCCGCTGCGGTAGATCCATTCGGGAAGGCTCGACAACGAGACCGTGCCGGAGGCGAGCGAGGCGTCGATTGAAAACTGATCGCCCAGGATGATGTGCCCCTTCAAGGGCAACCGCAACGGCGGGACCACAAGTTCCATGCGGGAAATCACCAGGCCGACTCCCCGCGTGACATCGGCATCCAGTTCCAGGGAGGCCGGTGAGCCAAACGGCTTCTCCCCGACCATCGGCAGTACGAGTTTGGCGTCGTTCAGGCCGATCTCTCCGCGCAGATGAGGCGCCCCCGACGCTCCGGAGAGCTGGACCTTCGCGTTGACCATGCCATAGAGCAGATCGTCGGGAAACGTTCCGGTGGAGACCATCTGGCGAAGCTGGGCGGCGCTGCCCTTTGCACGAATGACAAAATCCTGAAAGACGCTCGGCGTGCCGCCGCTGATCATGCCGTTGAATTGGAGTTGTGTCTCTCCCACGTTGGCGGTGACTTGATCGAACTGTGCCCCGCCGGTTTGCGAGAACAGGATGCGCCCTTGCATGGCCGTGAGCCGTTGCGGCAGGGAGGGATTCACCAGGCTGACCTGTTCGGCCAGCACTTCCCCGCCCGCGAACGTGATGCCTTCCGGTTTGTCCAGCGGCCCGACGAGACGGAAGGTCGGATGCGTTTGGCCCTCGATCTCACGCGATTGCGCAAGCAGTGAGGTCAACCGGTCTGCGCGGATCGTTTTGGTCAAAAATTTCACCAGATCCGCCGCCGTCATGTTGCCGCTGATGTCCAGCTCCATCCAGGGCCCTTCATCCAGGAACGACACTATGGCTTTGCCGTCGGTCATTTGGAGGGCGCCGTAGCTTCCCGTCACCTTTCCGACGCGGATGCGTCCCGGCTCCACGGAGATGACGGCGGACAGATCCTGCGTCGGCACACGGTCGTTCCCGATCAGCGCCGTGCCCTTCTCAATCCGGAAGTCACCCGTGAGCGACAACTGCGGGCTGGGCGCGGTGGCGCCGGTGAGCGTGGCCGACACGATTTCGACCGTCCC
This sequence comes from uncultured Nitrospira sp., assembly GCA_902500715.1. Lineage (GTDB taxonomy): Bacteria > Nitrospirota > Nitrospiria > Nitrospirales > Nitrospiraceae > Nitrospira_A. The sequence goes on from CABVRO010000052.1 coordinate 7,016, forward strand.
GCCCAACTGGCGCTGCTCGACGATGCCTGGTAATTGGGCATGAATCCACTGCGGCGGCATGCGGGCGAACAGCGTCTTGAGATCGATGGTGGGCGACGCAAACGTGATGGAGAACGTGGGTTGGGAGGTCAGGAGTCCCGCCAGGTTCGCCTTGCCGATGATCGCCAGTTCATCGACATTGGCGGCGATCTCTGTGAGCACCACGTCATACCCGGCCACGCCGGGCGCCACGCGGATGCGGCTTTGCAGATTGGCGCCGCCTTGTAGTTGAGCGGGCACGGGACGCGGCCCGAAGAAGTCGGCCGCTTCACGCAGACGCAGGTTGGTGGTCTCGATCTCGCCGTCGAACTGAAACGCGGGATGGACGGAATAGGGTTCTTCCGCCGCCAGCGACGAGGAGGATTCGCTCAAGCCGATGGTGCCGGTGAGGGAAAATGAGGAAGGGGCCGCTTCCGCCGGTAATGAGGCGGAGATGTGCAAGTCGCCCTGGGCCTTGCCCGGATAGACCTTCAACGCCATTTCGACCGCTTCCAGCTTCGTGGTGCGGACGCCGTCCGGACGGGCCTCGTCCGTGATCGTGATGTGCCCCTGCTGAATCGTGGCCTCACGGATTTGCAGGAGACGGCTGAACATCTGATAGGCCGATTCGTCTTTGGCCGCGGAGGGCAGCCCGGCGAGCACATTCCAATGGCCGGAGCGATTGCGGATCAGGGTGACGGTCGGCTCGTCGAGAAAGATGCGCTTGGCCACGACCTGCTTCTTCAGCAGCGGCAAGAGGCGCAGGACGATGTCGATTTCTTTGGCCTGGAAGACGACGTGGGTCGGGTCGTCGTGACCATAGACACCCACATTGGAGAGTTCGAGCCGGACGCTGGGCAGGACGACCAGCTTGATCCGATCGACCTCGATCTTGCGCCGCAGACTGGTTTCGAGTTGCTGGAGGAAGAAATTCTTGATGACGTCGACGCCGAACAATTCGCGCGAATAGAGGAGGAGGAGCACACCCACCACCACCAGGCCGAGCAGCGACAACACCACTGTGCTGGGACGAACCCTCACTCCACCTCCAGGTACGTAGCTCAAAAGGGCAGTGTACTGGATGCGCTGGAGCGAAATCCATACGGCAGAGGCGCGAAGGGGCGTGACACGCCAGATGTAAGACGTCAAAGGTGAAACGTGAGGCGTCAAACGTGAGAAGGAAAACGGTCGGATGAGACGCGTATCTGTAGCGGACCGTATCTCGTCTCTCGTGAAGCGTATCTTGTTTGGGATCGGAGCCGATGGCTTATGGCGAGAAAGAAGAGCTTATGGCTGCTGAATGAAGGCAGAACGCCGCCGGTTGTCTTCGTTCTTAACCATACGCCATAAGCAATAAGCTATTGGCTCCCGCTCTGCACCGAACGACGAGATACGACGGATGTATGAGAGACGAACGACGATTGTGAGGCCGCTGCAAATAACTTTCGTCGGTTGGTACGTGCCGGTCTATAATGCCTCGCTTTTCGGCGGGGTGAGTCAAAACCGGGGGTACGGGTGGGAGCAGACAGAACGACGACACCACCGCGATGGGGCATTCTCGGGCTCCTGTTCGCGATCAGCGCCGTGACCTATATGGATCGGGTCAACATCTCCGTGACGGCACGACAGATGATGCCGGCCTATGGCCTGACGGATCAGGACATGGGCTACATCTTTTCCGCCTTCGTGTTCGGCTATGCGCTCTGCCAGATTCCAGGCGGCTGGCTGGGCGATCGTTGGGGGGCTCGGATCGTGCTGGCCGGTGCGTTGGTCTGGTGGTCGTTGTTCACGGCCTTGACGGCGGTGGCCGCAACCCTGCCGTTGGCCGCCATGGTCGGGACGGTCGGTGCGCTCATCGCCGTGCGCTTCCTCCTCGGCGTGGGTGAGGCGGTGGCCCTGCCGAATTTCAATCGGGCTGTGGCCGATTGGATTCCGCCTGCGCAACGTGGACTCGGCATCGGTATTGCCATCGGCGGTATCGGCATCGGCGCCGCGATCACGCCTCCCCTCGCCTCCTGGGTCATGGTGAATTACCACTGGCAGACGGTCTTCTACCTCTCCGCGTTGATCGGTCTGGTGGTGGCCCTGTTGTGGGTGCTCTGCTCCCGCGAGCAGAAGGCGTCGGATGGCGCGGCGTCCCTACAACCGCGTGTGGTCGTGCCCTGGAGGCAATTCGCTCGCTCCTCGTCGTTGCGCTGGCTGGTGTTGAGTTACGCCTGCCTCGGGTACGTCGCCTACATTTACATGTCCTGGTTTTACCTCTACCTGGTAAATGTGCGCGGCATCGATCTGTTGCGTGGCGGCTGGCTCGCGGCTGCGCCCTTTGTCGCGATCCTCGTCTTCTGCCCGCTCGGCGGCTGGACCACGGATCGCCTCGTCTCGCCTCTCGGTCTGACGAAGGCCCGTATGATCGTCGGCATGATCGGCATGGGGCTGGCCGGTGGACTGATCGCCGTCGGCGCCTGGGCCGACTCGCAGGCCGTGGCCATCGCCTCTCTCTCGCTGGGAGCCGGCTGGTTGTATTTTACCGTCGGTGCCTACTGGAGCGTGACGACCGATCTCTCCAAGACGCATGCGGGCACCCTGTCGGGCGTGATGAATATGGGCGCGAACGTGGGCGGCGTCATTTCCCCCAGCCTCACACCCTGGCTCGCCGATCACTGGGGATGGACGGCCTCGCTGCTGGTGGCGGCGCTCATCGCTCTCTGCGGCGGCATGATGTGGATGAAGATCGATGCGAGCGAGGGGTTGAGGGAATGAGGCGGTGGCGAAGAATAGGCGTGGTGCATAGCGAATGCGGGTGCGGTATAGGTTGCTCTATCCCTCACTCCCTGATATAGTATGATTCGAAATCAAAATGTGATGGTTAATGGAGGTATCGATGAGTACCATTACCGTGACATTGCCGGACGAATTGCTCAAGCGCTGCACACGCTACGCCGAATCACTCCACGTATCGAGGGCGGCGTATATCCGGCAGTCCTTGGAACGCATGAACCGCGAAACCGAGCGACAGCTTCGTGCCGATCGTCTCACCCAGGCCTCGCACAAGGTGCGCGGAGAGAGTATGCGCATCAACGCAGAGTTCGATGCCATTGAGACAGACCTTCATGCCTAAGCGCGGCGAGATTTGGCTTGCCGACTTGAATCCTCGCCGTGGGACGGAACCGGGAAAGACCAGACCCGTGCTCATCGTCCAAGCCCAAGCGTTGCTCGATGCCGGACATCCCTCCACCCTGATCATTCCCCTCACCACCCAGCTCATTGACGACGCGGAGCCGCTCCGTCTCAGAATTACCGCCCAGGGCAAACTTCGGAGAGACTCCGATCTGCTGTTGGATCAACTCCGCGCGATCGATAATCAACGATTGATCGAAGGTCCGTTGACCCGTCTCACCACGATCCAACTCAGGGCCATAACCCGCGCCCTCAAAGAAGTAATGGATCTCGATTAGTTCACCGGCTCGCTCTCTCCGAGCATTAGGCTGTGCCCTGTGGTGAGGTGAAGCGCCGCTAGTTTTCCTACGTTCACGCCCTGGCTCGCCGATCACTGGGAACGGAGGGTGTCGCTAGCGGAGTCTTGCCGTGAAGAGGCACCTGCCCACGAGATGTCCCGCTGGTGTTCCCGCGCCCGAGGATACGTCCAGGCCTCAGTCATGTCGCCCCGCAGCACTTCTTGAATTTGCTGCCGCTGCCGCATGGACAGGGATCGTTGCGCCCGACTTTCCGGCCGGTCGCCGGTGTAGGGCTGAGATCGCCTGCTTCATACCGTGCCTGATAGATTGCGCGACCGAGGTGCGCGTACTCACCCAATGCATCGTGAAAGATGTCGAGGACGGTTCCGGCCAACTGCGCGAGGCTTGTGCCTGCCTTGCCTTCTTCATGATAGGCCCTGGCCAGGGTGGGAGAGGAAAAAAATGTCAGCGTCATCAGCGCGGCTCCCAGCGCTTCATCGAGTTCCTCCGGGGTGTATTCGTCCCAGTATTCCACCAGGTAGTCATGGCCCACGCCGAACCCCTGTGCCCAATGGCTCAGCGGCGCGTCTGGCTCCAGATTGTCGAGTGGGTCCGTTCTGATGTCGCAGCCGGGTGGAAGTGTGGCACGCTCTGCAGAATGCTGCCGAACACAGTCGTTATAGAGCGCCATCATGGCCTGAAGCACCTGCTCGGCCTCAGCTTGCGTGTCGTAGCCGGCGTCATGATCATCGAATACCATCGGAATCCACTCCGATGGCGGGATCAATTCCGGACCGTTCGCGAGGCTGAACAGAAATCCTGCCAGCTGTGGATACGTCAGCGTGCCGGTTGGGCGCTGGGGCGATGAGAGAAAGCTCTGCAGGACGGCGGCCTGAGTGGCGGTAAATGGGGGGACCATGGAAGACATGTGGCGATCATAGCCCCGATGCACTCGGGATGGAAGGCGGAATGATGCGAGCTAGGTTCATCGTCGGGTCGCACTGGGAGGTACGGCTTCCTGTCTCCCCTTCACCTATGTCCTTGCGTAGGCGTTTCAGGCCCGAGGGCATCCGGATTCCGAAATCTATCATTGAACAGTGTCACCTGCACGGAGACTGTAAGCTCCCCCGTCAACGAGACACTGGCCAGGGAGAACTTTCGGTCAATTGACGTTGACCCCATTCCGGGAGACGTGAAATGTGTCTCGTCTGGCGGATCACTGTTCAATTTTCGATGATTAAGGTTCCATCGAACATTAAGCACTGAGCATTGAACATTCCCGGAGTACGGGAATGCCGGTTGTCGTTTCACGCCTCACCGGTGACGGTTTACCATTCACGGCCTTCGTCATCGCCGTTCAGGCGCGGGTGACTTTGACCGGTTGCGGGACGCCTGAGCTATCCAACTGGTAGGCGTAAGCTTCTTTCATCTGTACGTTGCCGCTGTCGGTGTAGACGAACAGGCGTTGGCCGTCGGTGCGGGTTTTGACGAGGCCATAGGCGGTGCGGCTGAAGCCGTAGAAGGGGCCGCGCTTCTTAGCCTTCGTGTCGTCCTGCAGGCGGGAGAGGCCTTCTTCTTCAAAGAACGCGACCAACTCGGTGGCGAAAATGAGCGGCTCCGGCACACGCGACCATTTGCCCAGGGCTCCCATGAGAGTGGCTCGCGGATGGATGTATTCTTTGCGCGCGCTCTCGTCCCCGCTCGACACGACGCTCACGATCGGCGAGACGGCCTGAATGAACGCGCCGGAGAAATCGGCCGACCCATGATGCGGCACCTTGAACACTTCCGATCGTAAGTTGAGGTTCCCCCGGTTATGCTCCCGCGCCAGAAACCGGCTGGCTTCATCGTTGAGATCGCCGGAAAACAGGAAGCTGAAGCCGCCATAGACTAGACGGAAGACAATCGAATGGCCGTTGATGGTGTGGGAGGCAGAGTGGCCGGTGAATCCTTCGTCGCTGTCGCTCAGCGAGTCGTGCCCGATCTTCGGTCCTTTGGGCGGCTCCCCGAGAAACTTCAGCGCCGGTTCTCCGCCCACGGTGGTGGTCATCGGCCCCAAGGTCTCGATTCGCAGGTCGTCGCGATTGAAAAACTCAAAGGCCTGGTTGTCCCCGAACTGCAGCCGCCGGAAGCTCACTTCGCTTCGGCTGTTGTACGTGGCCAAGGTGTTTTTCCATGCTCGAAAGGGCTCGTTCATCTCCGCATCGGCCACGTCGAGCAGGTTGTCTTCCAGCCCAGTGAGGTAGAGTTGTCCATTGACCGTTTTGGTCGGGCCCAGCAGTTTGGTGTCGGGAACGGCCTTGTTGTTCATCTTGCTCGGGCGTTTCACAATGCCGTTGTGATAGATCCGCTTCGGCTGCATGAAGAGGCGTTTGCGCTTCACCTTGTTCGTTTCCGACTTAAGAATCTCGGTGAGGCCGACGAAATGGTCCGCATCCCCATGGGTGACGAGGATGCAATCGATGGGTTGCGGGTTCTCTGCCGTGGTCCCACGAAATCGTCCGGCCAGATACCGCGCGAACATCTGGTTGTCTCCCCCATCGACCAGAATGATCTTCCCGTCCGGCGATTCGATCACCGAGCCGTCGCCCTGCTGGACATCGACGAAATTGACCTTCAGGACCTGATTGTCTGCGAGGGGCCTGGTCAGATTGGCGATCTTGATGCGGGACGCTTTCGTCGGTTCGATGTAGCCGGTGATGGATTCGGGTAGGATGCTGCCGTCGGGTTTCTCGCGGAAGACGGTGATGCCGACTTCCAGATGTGTCGTGGCTACCATTAACAGGGTGACTTCGTCGCCCCAGGCAATGGTCCTGATGAGCTTCTTTCGTCCACGTTGTTCCCACACATCCGCCAGATCGACATTCAGCACGACTTGGTCAGGCATGTCCCCTCCTCGCAGCCTCTCGATAAAGTCTGCCGGCGGCGTTCCCGGCCCCTGGTCTCCCCTGCGATATGCCGCAGTGGGTGTCGCGCTCCGTCGATCCCATTCATTCCGGCCCCAGTCTCGGCACAGAATACGCCCTTCACTAGAAGAAATCACGCTGGCCGAAACGGAGGTTGTGGTTTGTGACTCACCGTCCCGCGCATGCCGGATCGGCCCTCTTGCCGTTGGAATCCCCGCCCTGTTACATTTGCCCCATGACCATGCAATTTCAGAAAAAAGATCCGCGCGCCACGATCACCACTAAGTTCGGGGAAATCAGGATTAAGTTCTACCCGGACGATGCCCCCCGCCATGTTGAAAACTTCATCAACTTAGCCAAGATGGGCTTCTATGACGACACCACGTTCCATCGCGTGGTGCCCGGGTTCATCATCCAGGGTGGCGATCCGCTGAGCAAGACACCCGATCGCCTCTCGCACGGCACGGGCGGGCCAGGGTACTTTCTAAACCCCGAGCCGAACGACCGGCCGCATAAACGCGGCGCCATCTCCATGGCGAAGATGCCCCGCGACGGCACCAGCACCCGCGACTTTAACGACAACGGGTCGCAGTTCTTTATCTCGCTCGAGGATAACGGCGGATTAGACCGTCGCTATTCGATCTTCGGCGAAATCATCCGGGGAATCGAAATCATCGACATGATCGCGAAGTTGCCCTGCGACGAGCGCAACAACCCGCTCGAGCCGATCCCCATGAAGGTAACGGTGAAGGAGTAGGGGCAGCGCAAATGGCCAATGGCCCTACAATTTCCTGCCACCACCGCTGAACGTCTCATCCGGCCTCCGATGCCCCACCTTTCCCCCTATCGCCTTGTGCTCTTTCGAATCTTCCTCACATGTGCCGGCTTCCTGATCCCTCATATGACTCGGAGTGCAGGCTGATGTTTCCGTTGCGTGCGATCCTTCTCCACAGCCTTCCCCTATTCGCCATTGCGCTGTCCGGGTGCGACACGGAACGTCACCGTCTGATGGCCGACCACTATCCGTCTTACCCCGAGGGCATGCGCTGGGCCATCGATCGTGGCAAGATTCTGCGAGGCATGAACCAGGATCAGGTCTATCTCGCGCTCGGGTCGCCGGTGTGTAAAAAGGACGTGGAGGACGAAGGCCGGTTGGTCACGGTCTGGCTCTATCCACCCATCGGCCGGGATGCCTGTGTGACGAGCGCGTTTCGTGTGTACTTCGAAGAAGGCGTCGTCACTACCTGGGATCGTTTCACTACCCCCACCAGATATACCGATCCGGCCGGCGGCATGCCCGCCTACTAACAGGCTGCTCAGAAAGACCGCCCAGCGGCGTTCTCGGTCGCTCGTCTCCCTGCGACGTACCGCAAGGGTACGCCTCAGTCGCCGTGCTTCCTGCGGCCTTGCTGGACGGCCTTTCTGAACAGCCTGCAGCCGAGTATCGTCAAACATCACACGTGAAGCGTATGTCGTGGGGCTGGAAAGCCCAGTCCCCAGACATGGCCTTCGCGCTTGACGGGTGCGGTGTATGACGATACGATGATCGATCAATGATTGGTAAGGAGAGATTGCGATGTCCATGACCACCATTTCGACGAAGTTCCAGATCGTGATCCCAAAAGACGTGAGGGAAAAGCTTCACCTGAGTCCTCAGCAGCGCCTGCAAGTTCTGGAGAAAGGCGGAGTAATTACCCTTGTTCCAGAAGTGCCGCTTAAGTCACTGAAGGGGGCGCTGAAGGGAATGTCCAAAACAGGGATCCGAGAGAAGAAGGATCGGTTGTGAAGATTCTCTTGGATTCGAGTGGATGGATCGAATTCTTTACAGGCGGACCGTTGGCTGATCGCTACGCTGCATATGTCACTCCCCGATACGATATCATCACGCCGACGATTGTATTGTACGAGGTGTATAAGAAGATTAAACGCGAGCGCGGTGAGGAGACAGCCATATTATTCTCCGGACGACTTCATGCAACTCGGGTGGTGTCACTCACCGAATCTATCGCCTATTTGGCTGCGGATATCAGTCTTCGGCACGGTTTGGCAATGGCTGATGCGATCGTCTACGCGACGGCCCGGGACCAGAATGCGGATGTCGTGACTGGTGACGCGGATCTGAAGGATCTACCCGGAGTGGTCTACGTGAAATAGCTCTTCTCCTCAGAAAGTTTCTGAGATGTAGTCGTCCCACAGAACGGTCAAAACGATTGTCCACCAAGGCCGCAGCTAACAAAGGAGCGAGGCGTAATAGAATGGCGAGGTGGCATCCGACGCAGGCTGCTCGAAAAGCCGTCTGCCGAGGCCGCAGGCGAGTGAAAATCGGAGGCGTACCCTTAGGGGTACGTTGAGGATTTTGTCGAGCTGAGAACGAAGGGAGGCGGATTTTTCAGCAGCCTGCGCTAGAAGAAGGCCATGCTGGCATACGTCACGGTGGAATTATACTGATCCGTGATCCCGCGATCGTACCGTAATACCTGCCCCGTTTCCGCTTGAATCAACCTCAGCAAGGAGTAGATCGGCGAGAAGCCGGAGATGCGGCGCTGATCGTTTTCTTTTTGAATGAACTTCGCGAACGCTTCCGGGTCTCGGTTCTCGACGTGCTTGAGCATTTCGAGATCGATCTGCATGCAGCGGTGGAAGGAGAAATCCGTCGGCGGCGCCGAGTCGCCGTACCGCATGCCGATGTGGGCCAGTTCCGCCCCCACCACCACACAGTAGTTCTTGCCGGTCGCCACGAGGGCGTCTTTCAGGGCCTGAAGAAACGTCTCGACCTGCTCCCGGATTTGCGGATCGCGCAAGCTGTCCGCCGAAAACGAGGTGAGGATCGGAACAATCGTAAACGGCCGGTCCTTGCCGAGACTCTCTTGCAGGAACGGCAGCTGAAATTCCAATGCATGTTCATTGTGATGTGCCAATTCGTCGGTGAAGGCTGAAGGAATGTGCTCGCGCAGGCGATCGGTGACCGTGCGGTCGACCTTCACGAGCCCCAATGGTGTCTCGAAATCTTTGTCCGTCATCGCCACCGGATGTTCGAGCCCTGAGTAGGCGGTGCCGATGATCACGTACAGGTCCGGCTGCTGGGCTTCCTGCAATTCTTTGTAGGCCCAGGCATAGATCGGTCCGGCATGTTTCAATTCGTACGTCGGCGCAACGAGCCCCTTGATGAGTTTGCCCGCATGTTCGGATGCCTTGACCTCCGGTCCTTCTTTCGAAATGAAGAACCCGTTGATCTGGGCACGGAGTTTGGCGGCGTCGGCTTCGTAACTGCGGCCGGCAAACTGCGGGAGTCGCGCGGGCGCCTGGCGATAGGCGGTCAACGCCTGCTGCTTGGCCTGCTCGGTGCGTGTGCCTTCCAGGAAGAGTTTTGTGTCCAGATCGGCGAGTAGCTGCTCGACCTTATTCGGCATGAGGAATTCGCCGAACCGCTTCAGATAGAGCGCGCCGATATCCTGGACGCTGTGCTCCCCGTCGAGATGCTGCACAATGAAGAAATAATTCATCGGCAGGACCAGTCGTTCCTTGCTCAACCCGGTCGGGTCCCAGAGGACAATGTACTGCTCCTCCCCTTCCTTGATGGGCGAGAATTGGAGGTTACGCAACAGCGGGTATTGCGCGGGATCTTTGGCGGCGATGGTCGGCGTTGATTCCATAATGGACGGCATTGTAGCGGAGGCCACTTCTCAGGCGCAAGGTGGGCAAGGCCCGTCGTGAAAGGTCAACGGTGAAAGGTGAGACGTAAAACGTGAAGGGGCACCGCTCGGAGGAATCCGCTACGGCTGTGGCGGATGGCTGCTTCCGCGTCGGCTCAGCACAATAAGGGTGGCGACGGTGAGCAGAAAGAGCCAGAGTGTGGGGCGGCCGTAGGAGGCGTCGGAGAATTCGATCAGGTCCGTCAGGCGGCCGATCAGTAGCGACATGCGGGCCATGACGGTGTAGCCGAAGGCTGCGCCGAAGGAGATCATGAGAAAGAGGATGCCGGCGCGCGCAACGGCCTTACCCGGGCCTGAATGTTCCACGGAGAAGAAGAAATAGAACAGGACCGACACCACCCCGATCAGGATGATGATGCCGTTTACATGGCTTGCGGGGTTCAGGAGCGAATAGTCGAATGTGATGCCGCCGCCCGGGGCCACGGCCAGGAGCGGGCGAACCGTATCCTCGATCTGTTTCAGGATAAACGAGGAAATGGTGCGGGGGATGGCGAGTCCGGCGCCGATGCCCACAATAAAGGCGAAGGCATACCGCGACAGCCAGGCGGCCTTGGGCACATAACGCGTCAGCATGAGCATGCCGATGGCGACGGGGATCAACAGCGACCATTCGCCCTTATCGAGGATCGGGCGCACGATGAGGGTCATGACCACCGTGTCGTAGGTTTTGACGATCGTATACCCGAGCGACACGCCGACGTAGAGATGCTCCGCCAGCTTGAACAGCGGATTGTCTTCGTACAGGAACGAGAAGATGAAGAGGGTCAACCCTGTGGCGATCCAGGCGCCGAGTATGACGTCGAACGAAAGATCCATGCGGCTACGATCCTAACCCGTCGTGCCGGCGCTGCTGCCGCCGCAACGTAAAGTAGAAGATGTTACAGATGGCGACGAGCACGATGATGGCGAGGTGCGTGGCCGACTGCGCATCCATGCCGGCGACCGCCTTTCCCTTCTGCCCGATCAGGGTTTCGTATTCCGCTGCTCCGCGCAACCCGCCGATCAAGCCGTTGATCTGGCCGCTGCGTAACAACGGATAGAGGCCAGGCGCAATGACGCCGGTACAGCCGCCGCCGAGTTCGAATTTATATTTGTCTTTACCGAAGACGTACCAGGCTTCGACCCCGGGATTACCTGCGCCCAGACTCACTGCATAGGTCACATCGCGTAGGTTCTGCACTCCGGCCAGCACCGGCAGGCCTTTGGTTGCTTTGCCGCCATAGTCCGCCGGGAAGGCATTGTAGAGGTCCTGTCCCATGTTCAGGATGACGGCGCTGCCGCCTGGGCTCCAGCCCAGAAACACATAGTCCTTCCCGTTTTCCTTGCCTGCTTCCTTGGCCGTTTGGGAGAGGATTTGATCGGCCAATCCGGTGCCGGACACCCACAGCGTCATGCCGACCACGCGCAGATTCTTCTTGAACGCATGGCGCAGAATCGCGATGGCCTGCGGATAGAGCTCGGGTTTGGATGCAGGGTCGAAGTCCAGCGACAGCAGGAAGACCGACCCTTCGGGCAAGGCCTCGATGTAGTCGTACACGCCGCGCACTTCCGACGAAATCTTGATGGGTAGTCCGACGGGAAAGAGCAACGGCAGGAGCGTGCAGAGACCGATCACCAGAAAGATGATCCGCCGGTCGATCCGCAACATGCGTTCAGCGAGACTCATAAGCCGTTCCTCGTGACACGTGAAGGGTATCTCGTTCGAAAAAGTCTGCGCTTCACGAGATACGAGCGACGCTTCACGTTATTCCTTGCCCCCGCCCAGATACGAGCGTTCGACGCCGAAGATGATCTTGAAGGAGAGGGCCACGGCGCCGAGGCTGACGCCGATCAAAATGGCGCGCCGCACGGACGCGTTTAAGACATTCAGAATCCAACTGGAGAGATCCCCGCTGATCGGCAACATGTATTCACCGAGCGGCACCCGCCCCATCATGACGATCACGGCCGCCACCAACAAAACCGCGGCCTCGCGGCTGCGTGCCCGGAACGACCGATAGGCGGCGGACGCGATGAAGAAGGCCAGGATCGCGAACATCGTCCCCTGCAGCGGGACCAGCGTGTAGGAGTAGACCCATCCAAACGAGGTCAATGCGCCGTCGATACTTTCTTTGCCGCCGTTCCAGAGTCCCACGATGATGGTGCCCAGCATCCCGACGTAGAGGACGAGGCTGTAGGCCCATCCGGCTTCCTTCCGCCGGATTTTGGACGCATGCACGTGAAAGAGGCTGGTAATACCCAGTACGAGCGCGAAGCCGCCGATGATCTGCAGCCACTTGGTGACCGTAGTCAGCAACTGCTCCGAGGCCGGATGCGGCACATAGTACTGCGCGGCCATGACGAGACCGGTGATCATGGTGATGAGCAGCGGCAACTGTCGGCGAAGGAACATCATTTGAGATCCTTGAAGAGGTCGAGCAGCGGTTGCGCCCAGTTGTTGCCCGTGACGACGGCGACGGTGGCCAGCAGCGTTCCGATCCCGATGACGCTTAACACGAAGGCCTTGCCCAGATCCTGGCCGCGCAGGGTGCCGATTTGGATCGGCTCTTTCGACAGGTAAGCGCTGGCGGCATAAAGCTCCTCGCCGATCAGGGTGTAGTCGCAGGTTGTGACGAAGAACGGCAGCTGGTGATCGGAGTCGGTGCCGGCGATTTGAATCGCTCCGGTGCTGGCGCCGGTTTCCGTCAGGAGCAGCGATTCGGCAAAGTATGAACCCATGAAAAAGTTGGCCGCCGGTTTTCGGCGCAGCATGATGCCGTCCACCGCCGCCGTGTAACTGAACTGGTCGCTCGTAATGAAAAAGTTCGCGTCGTCCTTGAAGAGGTCCGGTTTTCCGGCTTCCATATACGCTTGTTTGGTAATTTCCTGGCAGACGGCCATGGTGATCGGCTCGCGGTGCGGGACCAGCAACTCGGTCTCATACGCGGCGGCCTTCTTGGCCACGCGCCCCAGGATGACGGCGGCGGCAATGGTCGAAGGGTCGTTCATATCGTGCGCCCCGGTCATGTAGAGGATCGGCTTGCCCAATTCCGTGGCGCGTCCGATGGCTTCATCGACGGCATCCAGCCCGGGAATACGCCGCAAGAAGATCTCTTTCCGCTTGGCCAGGTTGATGGCGTAAAACACGACGCCCCCGAACATCAAGGCCAGCACCAGGTTGTTCAGTTGGTTCCAGTTCATCCAGTTCGGTTCAGGCGAGGCGACGATCGGCAGCGCGATCACCCGGTCCTGACCGTTCGCGGCAGCCACCGTGACGGCATAGGACTGGTTCGTTTTGAGCTCGATGCCCTTCCCGTTCTTGAGCAGGAAGATATGGTCGCCGGGGTCGCCCGTTCTCGTCCACCAGGCGGTCTTACCCTCGCGGACATACCGGGTGTTGGCCGGAAATTCCGCGACGACTTTCCATGCGGACGGGTCTGAAGGCACGCTAGCTTCATGCAACAGGATTTGATACTTCCAGGTGGCGCTGTCGCTTGCCGAGGGAGCCCAGAGGACCGTGAGGCTGCCTCCCCCATCGCTGGCTGTGTCGATGACCCGAAGCTGCTGCGGGAGGGTCTGTGCCAAGAGGAGCGACGGCAGGCACGCGAGCATCGCGATGGCGAGGGACAGAATGCGAAGGCGAGGCTGTATGCGGCTCATGCTCCCTCTATCACTTCGATATTGGCGCGGGGCACCACGGTGGTCGTGCCGTCGGGAAACCGGACTTCGAGCACGCGGACTTCACTCTCCGTAGGGATCGCTCTGAGCTCCGATGGCAACCCGGACACCGCCCCGATCTTGCCGAACAACGGATCACGGATCACTCGCACGGGATCGCCGAGTTGAATCCCTTCGCGTTCGACCCGATCCGGCCGGGCGGTTGCGGTGCGTGAAGTCTGTGGAATGATAATTTCCGGACGAATCACGCCGGCGCGAATTTGCGTCGCCCCTGAGATCGACGTCTTTTGCCCTGCTCGGGAGGACAGCAACGCGAACGTCTTGGGCGCCATCGGGATCGTGCCGAAGCCTTCCGTCAGGATCAACGTGAACCCCACCTGCTCGGTACCGGTGATCGCCACGCCCAGATCGTAGCCCAGCAGCGCGCGCAGATCTTTGTCGTGAATCCCGCCGACGACCAACCCGACGATGCCGATTTCTTTAGCCCGGGTCATGGTGGCGGCAGAGAGAAACGCGCCTCCGATCACGATCTTGCCCTTCATCGCCGGCGTCAACTGCTCAGGCGTCAGCGGCTGATCCGGCGCCGTGACACCCATGGCCAATTCCCCGCTGGTCTCCCCGCCGATGCCGAAGATGCCCTGCACCAGACTGCAGGAGGTTTCGACCGTCACGCCTTGTTCGGGATGCACGTCGACGATCGAGCCGTCGATATATCCGCGCAATTCGAGGATCCGCGGTGGTTCCCGCAACAGAATCTGTCCGGTGATGGTAGAGACGGACTCCACCTTGCCGGTGATGGGCGAACGGATTTCCGTCTTAAACCATTTGATGAAGGGTTTATTCTCGGCCAGCACGTCGTCCTTCTGGACCGAGTCTTTTTCTTTCTTGATCAGATAGTCGTTGATCTCATCCGGCGCAATACCCAGCTGGTTGGCCAAATTGAGCGGAACGATCTTGCCCGGTAACTCGGCACGGGCGACCGCCGTATCGGCGCGCACGGCGTCTCCCACCTTGACCAGGACAGTCCCCGGAAGCGGCAGGATACGCCTCCGGCGAACGGTGGTCTGTTCGGTGACGGTGAGGCCTGGTGTATACGAATGCGCCATATCGATATAGAATCTATAAAGTGTTGAGTGATGAGTGTTGAGTTCTCAGTCGTGAGAATGTGGATAGTCCCTCACCTAAACACTCACCACTCACCACTTAGCACTCGCACCTGCCACAGCTCGCGACTCATCACTTACAACTCACGACTCACAACTTATCACTTGCGCCTGGATACAATCCCACCGCCTGGTACCATCTGGTCAGCATGGCGACGCGGGCTGCCTGCTCGCCCGGCAATTGTAACGGGCGACCACGGCCGTCGAGCATAAGGCCGACCGTACCGCCCTTCACCGTTTTCGTGAACGACTGTCCCGGTCCGTTCCCGAGATCGATCTGTTTGGCCGGTTGCATCG
>CABVRO010000053.1 GCA_902500715.1 uncultured Nitrospira sp.
ATGTTTTTCGAGGCGATCGGAGCTCTGGCTCGAACCCGGCTTCGATGGCCTTTTTGTTTGGTGACGCGTGCTTGATGCCTTAAGCGAAAAGTTCGAACGAATTCTCAAGAAGCTTCGTGGGCAGGGTGTGCTCACCGAAGACAATATTGCTGAGGCATTGAAGGAAGTTCGCTTGGCGTTGCTCGAGGCGGACGTCAACTTTAAGGTCGTCAAGGACTTCCTGGATCGCGTTCGTGAGAAGGCGGTTGGGCAGGAAGTCCTGAAAAGCCTGACTCCCGGGCACCAGGTCGTCAAAGTTGTCTGGGACGAGCTCCGCGGGATGATGGGTGGTGAGCGGTCCGGTATCAGTCTCGCCTCCAGGCCGCCGACCGTTATTATGATGGTGGGGTTGCAGGGGGCCGGGAAAACGACCACTTCCGGCAAACTGGGTCGCTTGTTTAAGAGCCAGGGGAAGCGCGTGTTACTCGTGGCGGCCGATCCGCGTCGCCCGGCCGCGGGTGATCAGTTGGCCAGTCTCGGGCATGATCTCGGAATTGATGTGCATCGATTCGATCAGGTCGATGCCTCACGCGCCGATGTGGTGCGCATTTGTCAGCGTGGGGTAGAGCGTGGTCAGGAGCAGGGCTACGATCTGATTGTGCTCGATACCGGCGGTCGGTTGCATGTCGACGATGATTTGATGGCTGAACTCGTGGCGGTCAAGCAGGCCGTAGCCCCCCACGAGGTACTCCTGGTTGCCGATGCCATGACCGGCCAGGATGCGGTCAATATGGCCGGGCAGTTCGATCAGCAGGTCGGCCTCACCGGTGTCATCCTGACGAAAGTCGAGGGCGACGCGCGCGGCGGCGCCGTGTTGTCGATCCGGGCCGTGACCGGAAAGCCGATTAAGTTTCTCGGCATGGGAGAAAAGCTCGAGGCTTTGGAGCCGTTCCATCCGGACCGGATGGCGTCACGGATCCTGGGCATGGGCGATGTGCTCTCGTTGATCGAGAAGGCGCAGGAGACGTTTTCACGGGAAGAAGCCGAAGCCGCACAAAAGAAACTGACCAGCAGCGCCTTTACGCTGGAGGATTTCCGGTCACAACTCGGGCAGATGAATCGCTTGGGGTCGTTCGAGCAGATTTTGGGAATGCTGCCCGGCGGCCAAAAGTTGAAAGATCTTGCGAACAGCGGCCTGCCCGAAAAAGAAATGAAACGGGTGGCGGCCATGATCGACTCCATGACCACGCGTGAGCGGCGCGACCATACGCTCATCAACGGGAGTCGGAAAAAGCGAATCGCGCGCGGCAGCGGAACGAGTGTGCAGGAGGTCAATCGCCTGATCAAACAATTCCTGCAGGCCAGGAAAATTGCCAAGGTCATGTCGGGTGGCGCGGGAGGCCGGCGTCAGTTGGCCCAAATGCTCCGAGGCATGTAGCAGGCCACGAGTGTTTCGAGTGTGCATCGATTCGAGGTGAAGAAGAGAGTCCTAACCGAGCGGACACAGTCTAGGGCTGAACGCTCATTACTCTGAGGAGGTTCTAGTGGCGGTTCATTTACGATTGGCACGGACAGGGCGACATAAGCGGCCGATGTATCGGGTTATTGCGGCCGATTCACGGAAACCGCGCGACGGGCGCTTTTTGGAGATTCTCGGGATTTTCGATCCGCTCAAGAACCCGGCGGTGCCGGTGTTGAAGTCGGAACGGGTGCTGTCATGGTTGCGGCATGGCGCCCAGCCCACTGTGACCGTTCGGACTCTGCTGAAGCGGCATGGGGTCTGGAAAGAGTTCGAGACCGAGAAGTCCGCAAAGGCGGAGAAGACCGAGAAGAGCACAAAGAGCGCAAAGAGCGCAAAGAGCAAGAAGTAGCCTGCATCGCATGGCGACGCTCGATCAAGAAGAGCTGGTGACCGTTGGAAGGATCGAGCGATCGTTCGGGGTTCGAGGTGAGGCGCGAGTGCGTTCCCTTACGGATGTGCCTGGACGGTTCGAGTCCCTCGGGCAGGTCACGATTGTCGGGCCCGCCGGGAAGACGCTCGATACCCGTGTGACCCACGCGCGGCCCGGCGGGCCGACATGGATCATGGGGTTCGAGGCGTTTACGACCCCTGAGCAGGTCGCCGAGTTTCGCGGAGCGTTCATTCAAGTCCCCCGCGGAGACTCGCCGGCGCTGCCGGCAGATCAATACTATCAATGTGATTTGATCGGGATGGTCGTGCAGGATGAAGCCGGAACCGTACTGGGCTCGTTGGAAGAAGTCGTGGCGATGTCCGGCAACCAGAACTTTCTGGTGCGGCAGGATGGGAAGGAACTATTGATTCCCGCCGCAAAGCAAGTTGTAGTCGCGATCGATGTTCCGGCGCGGATCATGACGGTGCGGCTACCGGAAGGGTTCGGGGAGCTATAGGATGCGATGCGCGGTTCTGACATTGTTTCCGGATATGGTGGCTCCGGTGCTTGGCCAGAGTATCCTCAAGCGCGCCCAGGACAAGGGGTTGCTGGAGGTCTC
This sequence comes from uncultured Nitrospira sp., assembly GCA_902500715.1. GTDB lineage: Bacteria > Nitrospirota > Nitrospiria > Nitrospirales > Nitrospiraceae > Nitrospira_A. The sequence continues at coordinate 2,491 of CABVRO010000053.1, forward strand.
TGTACAGAATCTGCGTGACCATACCTTCGACCGGCACAAGACCGCGGATGATGTGCCGTATGGCGGGGGAGCCGGAATGGTCATGAAGGCCGAACCGGTGCTCCATGCTATCGATGCGCTGCGGGTCCATTATCAGGCTTCTCATCCGGAGACGACGTTGCGGGTGATTGTTCCGTCTCCGCAAGGGCGGCCCTTTACGCAGGAACTCGCACAGTCCCTCGCGCAGGATGAACGGGTGGTGGTGTTTGTGTGTGGGCACTACGAGGGGATGGATGAGCGCGTCAGGCTGGCGCTGCATCCGGAAGAAATTTCCGTCGGGGATTACGTATTGACCGGAGGGGAGCTGCCGGCGTTGGTGATGATCGATGCGGCGGCGCGCCTGGTCTCTGGCGTGTTGGGCGATGCGGCGTCGGCGGCCGAGGAATCGTTTACTGAGGGATTGCTGGAGTATCCGCACTACACCAGACCGGCGGAGGTGCGCGGGATGGCGGTTCCGGAGGTACTGGTCTCGGGTCACCATGAGGCGATCCGGTTGTGGCGCCGGAAGGAAGCGTTGCGGAACACCTATCTGAAGCGGCCGGATCTCCTGCGGGATCGCGAGCTTGGATCGGAAGATCGACGGTTGTTAAGCGAAGTGATGCAAGAGAGTCTTGTACAGGTACCTGTTCGTTGAGAGGAGGAGAAGGACTATGAATCGGCTAGAACGGATCCAACGATCCTTAACCAAGAAGACGACGCCCAAGTTCGAGATCGGGGATACTGTTCGTGTCCACGTGAAGGTGGTCGAGGGTGAAAAAGAGCGCATCCAGGTGTATGAAGGGACTGTCATTGCCAGAAAGGGCACGCTCAATAGCGAAACCTTCACCGTGCGCAAGTTGTCCTACAACGTCGGTGTTGAGCGGACCTTCCCCATCCACTCGCCCAATGTGGCCAAGGTTGACGTCGTCCGTCAAGGTCGCGTTCGTCGAGCCAAGCTCTACTATCTGCGCACCAAGAAGGGCAAGTTCGCCAAGGTGGAGGATCGCGAATTTAAGGTCGAGAGCAAGGTGCAAACTGCTGCCAAGCTTGAGGCAGCCGCTGCCGCGACGGCTGCAAAGGCTTGATCGTCCGTTTGTGTGGCTTGTCGCGTGAGACCAGAACAGAGGCGCACGTTTGGCTGGTTCTTCGAACCCGACGACAGGGGGGCCCACCGAAGAATTTGAGGTGGAGGCTCGATGCCGCGGGTACCGGCATGTAGCCGGGGTCGATGAGGCCGGGCGTGGGCCTCTTGCAGGCCCCGTCGTGGCGGCTGCCGTGGTGTTGCCGCGTCGATGCCGCCTGTCTGGCCTCAATGATTCCAAGCAGGTTGTCGAGGCGGAACGAGTTCGATTGTTCGCTGAAATCGTTCGCCGAGCTACCGGCGTCGGTATCGGAGTTGCCACGGAGGCGGAAATCGATCGGTTGAATATCCTTCAGGCAACCCGGCTGGCGATGCGGCGCGCCCTCCAAGCATTGCCGTTTCCGCCGGATTTCTTGCTGTTGGACGCGGTGACCCTTTCCGGGCTGTTGGTTCCTCAACGCTCTATCATCAAAGGCGATGGTCTGTCCTGTTCCATCGCGGCCGCCTCGATCGTCGCCAAGGTGACGCGTGACCGGTTGATGGTGAAGTATCACCGTTGGTATCCCCACTATAACTTTGCCGAGCACAAAGGCTATGGAACTCCGGAGCACCTCCGTCTGCTCCGGGAGCACGGGCCCTGTGCGATTCATCGCCGAAGTTTTGCACCTGTGCAGCAGCTTTGTGTCCGCGATGCCGGGACATGGTGTTCCTCTGTGGATCAGGTCTGAGGGCCCGCTGGACCGATGCGCGACCGACGCCGATTGGTAGGGGATGAAGGAGAGGGGCGAGCCGAGGCCTATCTGCGGCGACAGGGGTTTCGAATCCTTGGACGGAATGTGCGGTCTCCATTGGGTGAACTCGATCTGGTTGCCGATGACCAGGGGGTGCTGGTGTTCGTTGAGGTTAAACGTCGTCGGACCGGAACCTACGGTGGTGCGATTGAAGCGGTGGATGCGCGTAAACGTGCCAAATTGATTCAGCTTGCGGCGCAGTATCTGGCGCAACACCGGATTCATGATCGTGCGTGCCGATTTGATGTCGTCTTGATACAGGATGATTCCGGGACGACTGAACCCGTGCAGCATATTGCGAATGCATTCGACGTCGCGGGGGATGATCTGCGATGGTAGGATGGGAATCGCGCTCCTGATTCATCCAGTCACTGTGTGTCGTGCCGGGCGGCGGGGGCCCGAGAGGTCACTCCGGTCCGGCGGCTGCTCTTGTCACCATCCATGATTCAACTTTTTCACGTCTCAAAATATTACGACCGCCGTTTGGCGCTGTCCGATGTGACCCTTGAAATCGAGAAGGGCGAGTTCGTGCTCTTGATGGGACCGAGCGGCGCCGGAAAATCGACCTTGTTGAAATTGCTGATCGGCGCAGAGCGCCCTGAGGAAGGACAGATCCTGGTGCAGGGCCGTAGTTTGTCGAAATTGCGATCGTCTGAAATTCCCTTACTGCGTCGAAAGATCGGTGTGGTGCTGCAGGATTTCCGCCTGCTGCCAAAGAAAACCGTATTCGACAATGTGTCGTTGCCCTTGTTGGTGCAGGGGGCCTCGACTGTCGAAATCAGGCGGAAAGTGACGGACGCATTACGGTCGGTTGGGCTGGATCACAAGAAGGATCTCTTTCCCCCCGGTCTCTCCACCGGCGAGCAGCAACGGATTTGCATCGCCCGCGCCATTGTGAATGGGCCGATCATGCTGCTGGCCGATGAGCCGACGGGGAATCTGGATCCGGAGCTGACCAGCGAAATCATTGAACTGTTCAAGTCGATCAACGCCCGGGGCACGACGATCATCGTGGCCACGCACGATCCCAATGTCTTGGCGCAGGTCAACCGGCGCGTGATCACATTGGATCAGGGGAAGGTCGTCTCGCGGGAACAGGTGTGCTCGTGAGGCGTCTGCTCTACCTGTTGCGGGAAGCGGTCGCCAACGTCTTGACGAATCGAACGACTACGGTGGTGGCAGTGGCCACCACGGCCTTCACGTTTGCCTGCGTCGGCGTGTTTTTACTGGTGTATGTCAATTTGAAGACCATGGCCGCCTCGCTTGAGCAGGACATCCAGGTTATGGTGTACCTGCAGGACGACCTGACGGAACAGACGAGAAGCGAAATTGAACTGCAACTGAAAGCCGATCGTGCCGTCGGATCGTTAACCTTTGTGTCCAAGGAACGGGCGTTGGCTGATTTTCAGAGTCAGTTTCCGGCTGAGTCCCATCTGTTGCAGGGGCTCGGGCAGAATCCGCTGCCGGCCTCATTCGTCGTGACGCTTGCGGTGGAGTCCCGTTCATCGGATGCGATGCGGCGGTGGGCCAATCGCGCCCAGTCGATCCCCGGAGTGGCGCAGGTGCAATACAATCAGGAATGGGTCGAGGCCTTGGCTGGCATTGTCCGGTATATCGAGGTGGCGGCCATCATAGTCGGACTCATTTTATCGGCGGCGTCGGTCACGATCATCGCGAACACGATCCGTCTGGCGCTGTATTCACGCCGGGAGGAAATTGAAATTCTGGGGTTGATCGGGGCGAGTACGACCTTTATCCGTGTGCCCTATTTGCTCGAAGGTGCGGCGCTCGGGTTGCTCGGCAGTGCTCTCTCGCTGGTAATCCTCAAAGCCGGGTTTGAGTTGTTCCGCCATGAAATCCGGTCTGCCAGCCGGTTTCTGGGCGTGGACGCGCTGCTGACATTTTTCCCCTTCCAAATGTGTGTGGTGCTTGTCTGTGTGGGGCTCTTTCTCGGTTGTGCCGGCAGTTTTCTCTCGTTGCTCCGGTTCGGAGAGGGACGAGCATGAAGTGGGCGCGATGGGGAGGTGTTGTGGTGGTGGTTCATCTGGTCTTGTGGATGGACCCGGCCGGGGCGGAGCGCAAGGATTCCTACGCAGACAAGATCGAGCAGGAAAAGAAAACGCTGGAAAAGCTGCGCGGCACCATTGTCGAGAAGCGCAAAAAGGCGGATGAGGCGGAAAAGAAACGGGAGTCGGTTCTGCAAGGATTGCAGTCTTTAGACGAACGCCTGGTCCGCCACCGGCAGGAACATCAAGACGTCGTCAAGAAGCTCAAAAAGAAGGATGTGGAAATCGAGCAGATGAGCGTGCAGTTGAGCCGCCTATCGGAACGCATCGATGAGCGGCAGGATGCCATCGCCGCCCGTTTGCGGGTTCAATATGTCGAGGGGCGGTTTTGGCATCTGAGAACGCTGTTGGCGGCCAGTTCCTCCGGAGACTTTCAGCGGCGGTTTCGATATCTCTCGGCTGTGACGCAGCGAGAGTATGAGATCATGGAAACCTACCGGAAAGATGCCGAGCGGATCGCCGAGGTCGAGCGGAGTCGAGAAGAGGCGCGCCAGGGCATCCTGGCCTACAAGGCCAGCACCGAGGAAAAGCTGGCTCAGATCCAAGGGTTGAAAAAACAGAAACGGGTGTATCTCGCTAAAATCACTCAAGAAAAGGAATCGCATGACCGGGCCGTCGAGGAACTGGAGCGGTCTGCCAGCCGGGTCGACAGCTTGCTGAAGGAACTGGAAACCAGACGTCGGTCGGCGCTGGCGACTCGTCCACCCTCCGCGACAGGAGGCCTCCGCGCATTACGCGGGACGCTCCTCTGGCCGACCGAAGGGCAAGTGGTGTCTTACTTCGGACGGCAGAAGCATCCGACCTTCAATACCTACATCCAGCGGAAAGGGATTGAGATTCGCGCCGCGGAAGGGAGTAATATACGGTCGGTGCTTGCCGGCCAGGTTGTCTATGCGGACTGGTTGAAAGGCTATGGACTCGTTATAATCATGGATCATGCGAACGGAGTCTTTTCGTTGTATGCCCATGCGTCGAAAATATTGACGGCGGTCGGGGCCCGAATCGAAGCCGGAGACGCGATCGGTGAAACGGGCGATACGGGCATGACCGGTGAGAATACGCTCTATTTTGAGTTGCGCGAGGGGGCAGAGCCGGTGGATCCCCTCGTGTGGCTGTCGAAGCGATAGGCCTCGGAAGGAAGGAAACCTACGTTATGGAACAGCGGCGAAGCCGACGGTGGTTATATCTTTTGCTGATGGTGACGGTAGCCCTGGGTATCGGCATTGTGCTGGAAAAGGGATTGGAACGGACCGGCCACGCCTCCGAGACCTATGAAGAGCTGCGGACCTTCTCCGAGGTCTTGACGCAGGTGCAGAAGCACTACGTCGACGATACAAAGGTGAAAGACCTCGTACAGGGTGCGATTCGCGGGATGCTCTCCACATTGGATCCGCACTCGGCCTATATGACGCCCGAGATGTACAAAGAAATGCAGGTCGAAACGAAAGGCGAATTCGGTGGGGTAGGGATTCAGATCGGGGTGAAGGAGAATCGCTTGGCCGTCATTTCCCCGATCGAAGGCACGCCCGCGCATCGAGCCGGGATCAAGGCCGGTGATTTCATTACGAAGGTCAACGACGAGCCTACGAAGGATTTGACCTTGATGGATGCGGTGCAGAAAATGCGCGGCCCCAAAGGTACCAAGGTGAATCTCACGATCCAGCGGGACGGCACGGCGGATCCGCTGGCGTTTTCACTGGTGCGGGACACCATCAAGATCGAAAGCGTGAAGTTCAAAGTGCTCGACAATACGATCGGGTATGTGCGCTTGACGCAGTTTCAGGAAGCCACGGGGCGGGACCTTAGCCGGGCACTCAAACAGTTCAAAGAGCAGAAGGTACAGGGCACCATTCTCGATTTGCGGAACAATCCCGGTGGCCTGTTGACGGCGGCGGTCGATGTGTCTGAACAGTTTGTGGGGAACGGGAAGCTGATCGTCTATACCAAAGGTCGAGAGGGGAAGAAGGATGAGTGGTTCTCCAAGACGAAGGAGACGCTGGAAGATTCGCCGATGATCATCCTGGTGAACGAAGGGTCGGCTAGCGCGTCGGAGATTGTGGCCGGTGCGTTGCAGGATTGGGGACGGGCCGTCATTGTCGGGACCACGTCGTTCGGCAAGGGATCCGTCCAGACGATTCTGCCGCTGGGTGACGGGTCGGGACTCCGGCTCACGACTGCCAAGTACTACACGCCGAAGGGGCGCTCGATTCAGTCCACCGGCATCACGCCGGACATTGTGGTGAAACTGCAGGCGCAGACCGTTGCAAAGGCCGGCGAGAAAGACGGGAAAGAGTCTGAACCGAAGACGGCCAAAGCACCTGTAGCCGGAAAAGATCCATCGCCTTCAGCCAAGCCTGGTGAGGAGCCAGCGCATAAGAATGGCGCCGTGCCGGCCGGGGATGCGGCCGGGGATATTTCACTCGAAGATGACGTGCAGCTTCAAAAGGCCGTTGAGCTGCTGAAGACCTGGAAGATCTTTAAGGAGCTGCGTCCGTCGGCATAGCCGGCGCGGTTTCGATCCGTTCGCGAATAGCGGCGAGCAGCGTGTCTTCCGACCCGGAAAAGCCTGGTTGTGTTCGTAAGAGGTGGGACGCAACCAGGCTTTCCAGATCGGTCAACGTGCGGATACTCAGCCGGAAATACAAATAACTCACCAGTGCGTCGGAGAGGCCCGGCAACGAAGCCCAGCCGGCCACTTCCTCCGGCAACGGAGTCTTCAGTTCCTCATACGCGCGAATCGTTCCTCTCGTCAGAAACTCTTCAATCTTCACTGCCAAGTCCCGACCGATTCCGGGGATCTCCTGAAGCTGATGGCGTGCGGCTAGATCGGTCAGGTCTCCCGGAACCGCCAGAATCGAATCAGCCGCTTTCCGATACGCGCGGACACGATAGGGATTGGCGCGTTGGCTGGCCAGCAGGTTGGCCATCGCACGAAAGATCTGTGCAAGTTGATGGGCGCGGTCGTCCATAGTCGCGTGTCGGGGCGTTGCATCTACATTGTGCGAGTATCGAATCCCAAACGGCAAGGCCTATCCGGGCTTGGTTGACAACCGGTTTTCCCGTTTCATAGGATGATCTGAATAATTGAGGTGTGCAGTGATCATTCACGTGAACGGTGAATCTCGTGGAATCGGCGATGGGCAGACGGTTGCAGCGTTGTTGCACGAGTTGGAGATCCGCGCGGATCGCGTCGCCGTCGAATTGAATTTGGAGATTCTGGATCGCAAGGATTTTGAAACCCGCGGACTCCGCGAGGGGGATCGGGTGGAGATATTGAGCTTTATTGGTGGCGGAGCGAGGTAACCACATTTATGGATACGATCAACGATCGCTTAGTGATTGCCGGCCGGGAATTTAAGTCTCGCCTCTGGGTGGGGACCGGTAAGTATAAAGACTTTGTCGAGACTAAGAAGGCTATCGAGGCGTCCGGTGCGGACGTGGTGACGGTGGCGGTTCGTCGCGTGAACATCACGGATCGGTCCAAGGAAAATCTCCTGGATTATCTCGATCCCAAAAAATACATCATTCTGCCGAACACCGCCGGTTGTTACACGGTAGAAGATGCCGTCCGGTATGCCAGGTTAGCTCGCGCCGCCGGCGTGTCCGATCTGGTCAAACTCGAAGTGCTGGGTGATGAAAAGACGCTTTTCCCGGATACTGCGGGGTTGATCGAGGCGGCCAAGATCCTCATCAAAGAAGGGTTTATCGTCCTGCCCTATACCAACGATGACCCGATCGTTGCCAAAAAGCTGGTGGATATCGGCTGTCCCGCGGTGATGCCGCTCGCGGCTCCGATCGGCTCAGGACTCGGGATCCGTAATCCCTACAATCTCAAGATCATCATGGAAACGGTCAAGGTGCCCATCATTGTGGACGCCGGAGTCGGAACGGCATCCGATGCCGCGCTGGCGATGGAGTACGGAGCGGATGCGGTGCTGATGAACACCGCTATTGCCGGCGCGCAGGACCCCATCGCGATGGCCGAGGCCATGAAGTATGGTGTCTGGGCCGGACGACTGGCCTATAAGGCCGGGCGTATACCGCGCAAGCTCTACGCGACAGCCAGCAGCCCGATCGAAGGCATGCTCTAACCCGCAGTATTCAAGACGGTTCGTCGCGAAATTGCCGAGTCACGTGACGAGACCGGCGCGTGGAGCCGGAAGGACCCGACGCGTACTCGTGCAGTACGTTGAGGATCCGAGGGGCGAGCCCGTCGGCCAAAGGCCTGTCGCAACAATGAATCGGCGATGGCAGCAGAAGCGCTCATGAGTAATGCGGGCTTAGCCGGTGAACCGTTATTGGTCGGTGTCGGGGAGCCGGGCTGAATCCGTATGTGAGTGGTGAACCGGTCCTGATCTCACGGCTTCTCGCATTCAACTGGCATCATTCAGCATCCAGAATATTTCCCGAATGCCCTCAGTCGATTTCCGTCTGTATGTAGTCACTGATCGTCAACAGACCGCCGGCCGGCCGCTGGTGTCGGTCGTCGGCCGGGCGGTGAGTGCCGGTGCGCGCGCGGTACAGCTGCGTGAACGTGATCTTCCGATCCGAGAGCTGCTCTCGTTGTCGCTCAACCTGCAGCGCGAGTTGTCGGACATTCAGCTGTTCATCAATGACCGTGTGGATCTGGCGGTGGCACTGGGGTGCCGGGGGGTCCATTTGCGCGAGAGCAGTTTGCCGGCCTCGGTGGTGCGCACGCTGGTGAGGCCCTCGCAGCTGTTGGGCCTGTCCGTCCACTCCATCCAGGGGGCCGTGGCGGCAGAGCGGCACGGCGCGGATTTTGTGGTGTTGGGTCCGATTTACGACACGCCGTCGAAGCGGGCGTATGGGGCGCCGCTCGGTCTCCAGGTCCTCGAGCAGGCTGCGTGCGCGGTCACCATTCCGATATTTGCCATCGGAGGGATAACGGCCTCGCGCGCACGTGAGGTGCTGCAGGGGGGAGCATTCGGTGTGGCTGTGGTGTCTTCGATCCTGAGCGCGTCGAATGTCGAAGCCGCGACCGAGAAATTTCTTGCGGCGATCGAGTGCGAATCATGAACGTACGGCAGCTGCATCGGGGGCTCCTGCTGTTGACCACCCCATAGGCGGGTGATAGAATCCGAAACAGTGTTGATGACCGTCACTGACAGGGATTGAAACCGATCCAACGAGTGGGGCGATGGCCGAATCAAAAGGGAGTTCAGGCCGACTCCGGTCCTTCCGTGATTCCGTCAAGCGCCTGACCAAGTCACTTTCTGACGGAGATGGAGTCGTGACACACAAGAACGACGAACACGCTCGCGAGGTTGAAAAACTTCGCATCCAAATCCAGTCCATGGAGGAGGAGATACGGCGGCTCTACCAGTCACGCTACCAGCTCGAACAAACGACGAAGCAGAACGAGAAGCTCGTCGCGACTCTCCAAGAAGCCAAATCTCAAATCGAAACGTTGCGGGCCGAAGTCGAGAAGTTGACGGCTCCGCCCTCGACCTACGGGATTTTCTCCAGCCTCGACACCGATGGTACGGGAAACGTCTACGTATCCGGCCGTAAGATGAAAGTCAGTCTTCATCCTTCCATTAAAGCGAAATCGCTCCGGAAAGGGCAGGAGGTCATCCTCAACGAAGCCCTCAACGTTATCGAAGTGCGTGGATTCGATGTGCAGGGCGAAGTGGTTCGTTTGAAGGATGTGCTGGATGGCAATCGGGCGCTGGTGACGCTGCACTTCGACGAAGAAAAAGTCGCCGAGCTCGGCGAGCCGTTGCTCAGCGAGCGCCTCAGTGTCGGCGACCATCTGCTCTACGACCCACGGTCCGGGTGCGTCATCGAAAAGCTACCGAAATCGGAAGCCGAGGAACTGGTGCTCGAAGAGATCCCCGATGTGGACTACGAACATATCGGCGGACTCCAGAAGGAAATCGAACAGGTGCGTGATGCGGTGGAATTGCCGTTCCTGTATCCGCACATTTTTGCGAACTACAAACTCAGCGCTCCGAAGGGCGTGTTGCTCTATGGCCCGCCGGGATGCGGCAAGACGTTGATCGCCAAGGCCGTGGCCAGTTCGATCGCCAAAAAACTGGGACATCTCAAAGATAAACAGCTGCGCAGCTACTTTCTTCATGTGAAGGGGCCTGAACTGTTGAATAAGTATGTCGGCGAGTCGGAGCGGCAGGTGCGCGAAGTGTTCAAAAAGGCCAAGGAACGCGCTGACGACGGTCATCCTGTGATTGTGTTTTTCGACGAGATGGACGCACTGTTCCGCACTCGCGGCACCGGCATCTCCTCCGACATCGAATCGACCATCGTGCCGCAGTTCCTCTCGGAGATCGACGGTGTGGAGCGTTTGACCAATGTCATCGTCATCGGCGCGAGCAACCGGCAGGACTTGATCGATCCGGCCGTGCTCCGCGCGGGTCGTCTCGATGTGAAGGTGAAGGTCGGTCGTCCGGACGCCACGGCGGCGCGGGATATCTTCTCCAAGTATGTCTCGACCGATTTGCCGTTTGCCGAGGAGGATCTGAAGCGGCATGGCGGGGATGCCCGGGCACTGGTCGATTCCCTCATGAACATGACGGTCGATGCCATGTATGCAACAACGGACGAAAACAAATTCATTGAAGTGACCTATGCGAACGGCGAGAAGGAAGTGCTGTATTTCAAGGATTTCGCCAGCGGCGCGTTGATTGAAGGCATCGTGTCGCGTGCCAAAAAATTCGCGGTGAAGCGGGCGATTGCGCAAGAAGGAACCGGTCTGCGGGCCGAGGATTTCATCCGTGCGATCCGTGAAGAGTTCAAAGAGCACGAAGATTTGCCCAACACCACGAATCCGGACGATTGGGCAAAGGTCGCCGGCAAGAAAGGCGAGAAGATTGTCCACCTCCGGACGATCAGCGGCGGGCCTGCAGAGGCGCGCCAGATCGAAACGGTCAACACCGGTCACTACCTGTAGCGCGATATTTCATGAGCGACAATCCTACGCACAATCCGTCCCGTGTCATCGGCACGGAGACCGAATTCGGTATCGCCAGTCGTGACCCGAATGCGGCCGACCCGGTGGCCAACTCCATTCACCTCATCGGCTACTACCCGAATCTTCCGGCTCCGCATGCGGTGTGGGACTACGAGAACGAAAATCCCCTGCTGGATGCGCGCGGCTTTGAGGTCGATGGCGAGCGGGAACGGCCGGGACCCGATTACAATCGGCAACTCAATAAGGTCCTGGCCAACGGTGGTCGTCTCTATGTCGATGGCGCGCATCCTGAGTACTCTACGCCGGAGTGTCTCAATGCGAGGGAAGTCGTGGCGTTCGAGCGGGTCGGTGAGCGCATCGTCGCGCAGGCCTTGGAAGGGATTGCCAAGGCGCGCAGTCGAGACCAGTTCGTGTTGTATAAGAATAATTCCGACGGCAAGGGCAATAGCTACGGGTACCACGAGAATTATCTCGTGTCTCGGGCGGTGCCGTTTGAGCGCATCACCCAGATCCTCACGCCGTTCTTTGTGACTCGCTCCATTTATGCCGGGTCCGGGAAGGTCGGCGCGGAAAATCAGACCAGCCCTGTCGACTATCAGATTTCGCAGCGGGCGGATTTTTTCGAAACTCTCGTGGATCTGAACACGATGGTCCGCCGGCCGATCATCAATACACGCGACGAACCGCATTCCGATTCGGCGAAGTATCGGCGGCTCCATGTGATCGTCGGAGACGCCAATATGGCGGAGGTATCGACCTATCTGAAGGTCGGGACCCTTTCGATCGTCCTGGAGTTGCTCGAGGCCGGCGCGGATCTTCCTCGAATCAGCCTGGCAGATCCGGTGAATGCCATCAAGCAGGTCTCCCGGGATGTGCAGGTGAAGGAGAGTGTGAAGCTCAGTGACGGGAGCGCATCGACTGCGATCGCCGTGCAGCGAGCGTACCTCAAGGCCGCCCAGAGCTACTATGCCTGCCATGAACTCAACCAGGTGACGAAGGACGTGCTGGTGCGGTGGGAAGATGTGCTCGATCGCCTGGAACGGGATCCTCGATCGTTGGTGCGTGAGTTGGATTGGGTCGCCAAGCGCTACCTGATCGAATCCTATATGGAACGCAAATCCTGTGGCTGGGACGATCCGCGCGTCCGTCTGATGGATTTCCAATACCATGATGTCCGTCCCGACAAAGGATTGTATTACACCCTGGAACGGAATCATCGAATCGAGCGGGTGGTATTGGATCATGAGATTGCGCGGGCGGAATTCAATCCACCGGTTGGGACCAGGGCCTACTTTAGGGGGCAGTGCGTGAAGAGGTACCCGAATGTCGTCTACGGGGCGAGTTGGACGTCCGTGCTGTTCGATACCGGACAGAACAAGATCAAGAGAATTCCCTTGATGGATCCCCTGCGGGGAACCGAAGCGCTCACGGGGGAACTCTTGGCGCAAGCGGAGACGGCGTCCGCGCTGCTCGCTAAACTTTCGACCTGACTGCGACCATTGAATGAAACATTCTTCCTTCCTTCCACATCACGAGGGGGCCAGTTTCTTCGACTTCCTCACACAGCATTATCCTGAATTAAGACCCGGTTTGAGTGAGATCGCCATCCAGCGTGCCGCGCTTCCCGTGGATTTCGGCCGACCCGGAACGATCCCGGTGCCGCATGGGACGACGGTCCTGGCGTTGAAATATCGGGATGGGGCCATTATTGCCGGTGATCGACGCGCGACCGAGGGATTTCAGATCGCCGACCGGCGGATTGAAAAGGTCTTCCGTATCGACGACTATTCCGCGATGGCGATCGCCGGGGCGGCGGGGCCGTGTATCGAGATGGCCAAATTGTTTCAGACGGAGCTTGAGCATTACGAGAAGCTCGAAGGCGTACAGTTGTCCTGTGAGGGGAAGGCCAACAAGCTGGGGCAGATGGTGAAGGCCAACCTTCCGATGGTATTTCAGGGACTGGTCGTCATGCCGCTTTACGTCGGATACGATCTCAAGCGGAACGAGGGCCGCATTTTTAAGTACGACATTACTGGGGGACGCTACGAAGAGTCCGACCACCATTCGATCGGCTCCGGGGGCAAGGATGCCCGCAACACGATGCGGGAGCACTACCGATCCGGCCTCCAGGAAGAAGAGGCGCTGCGGGTCGGGCTGTTGGCCCTCTATAATGCGGCGGATGAGGATGTGGGTACCGGTGGGCCTGATTTAGTCCGCGGTATTTATCCGACGGCGAAAATCGTCAGTAGCGCCGGTATCACTGATGTGCCCGAAGATCGGGTGCGTGCCTTGTTCGAAACCATGATCGCAGAGCGAAGGAGATCCTAGCCGATGCCGTTGCCCTACTACGTCTCGCCTGAACAAATGATGCAGGACAAGGCGGAGTACGCCAAAAAAGGCATTGCCAAAGGACGCTCCATCATTGCGTTGGAATATCTCGACGGTATCCTGCTCGCAGCGGACAATCCCAGCTCCTCCTTGCATAAAGTGTCGGAGGTCTACGACCGGATCGCATTTGCCGGAGCCGGTAAATATAGTGAATTCGAGCATCTCCGAAAGGCCGGCATTCGCCATGCCGATCTGACGGGGTACATGTACAGCCGGGAAGACGTGAGCGCGCGGACCTTGTCCAATGCCTACTCGCAGAGTCTGGGGACGGCCTTCAGTACGGACGTCAAGCCGCTGGAAGTCGAAATCTTGGTCGTGCAAGTCGGCCTGAACGGTCAGGCGAATGAGATGTTTCGTATTTCGTTCGACGGCAGCATCGTGGATGAAAAGAATCTCGCGGTGATCGGGGGACGATCGGAAGCCGTGCAGCAATATTTGCGGGAACATGCGACACCGCAGCCACCGACCCTGAGGGATGCGCTCCGGCGGTGTCTTGCCGCCTTGGAACAGGTCGCGACTCAAAAGATCCCTTCCGAAAATCTCGAAGTCGCCGTCTTGGACAGAAACCGCCTTGGTCGGAAGTTCAAACGGCTGACCAGCGCCGATATCTCCCAGCTCTTCGCCTGACATCCCCTCAACGCAACTGCGTGCTGATCCGCTTTCCGGTTGGTGATGCGCCTTTCATGGCCGGGCATCTGTTGAAGCCTCACCCGCCACGGTGTATCCTGAGGGATAGATTCGAGGAAACGCCTCTCCATGCAGCAACGTATTTTCGGTTTAGAAAACGAATACGGCCTAATTTTCTCTCCGAATGGGAAAATTTACCTCCCGATGGAAAAAGTGCTCGGGTATATTTTCGAGGGCCTCATTCCGAACAGCTGGCCGTCGAATGCCTTCCTGGTCAACGGGGCGCGCTTTTATCAGGATACCGGCTGCCATCCGGAGTACTCTACGCCGGAGTGCGACAATATCGTGGATCTTGTCGTCCACGATAAAGCGGGTGAGCGCTTACTGGAAGCCTGTTTGCCGGCGGCTGAGGAGCGCCTGCGCGAAGAAGGGTTATCCGGGGAAATTTATATTTTCAAGAACAATACCGATTCGCTCGGGAATACCTACGGGTGCCATGAAAATTATCTCATGCGCCGGGACGTGGATTTCTGGAAAGTCACTGAGCAACTCATTCCGTTTTTCGTAACCCGGCAGATCTATTCCGGCGCCGGTAAGGTTCTGAAAGTCTCCGGTAAACCGCAGTACTTTATCTCGCAGCGTGCCCAGCATATTCATGAAAAGACGTCCTCCTCGACGACTTCGTCCCGGAGCATCATCAACACCCGCGACGAGCCCCACGCCGATGCGGAGAAATATCGGCGGCTCCACATCATTGTGGGCGACTCCAATATGTCGGAGTATGCGACGTATTTGAAAGTCGGCACGGCCACGTTGGTGCTCTCGATGATCGAAGCCGGGTATTCAGTCGGCGGGATGGAACTCGAAGATCCTGTGAAAGCCATCCGTGAAATTTCCCGCGATCCGACCCTCAACAAGAAGGTGAAACTGGACGACGGACGACAGATGACTGCCATCGAGATCCAGCGGGTCTACGTCAAGCGCGCGAAAGAGTTTCTGTCGGAGCAGGAACACGATCCGGTGCTGGACGACGTCTGGGAGAAGTGGGTGTCGGTGTTGGATCGTCTGGAAGAGGATCCGATGCAACTCGTGCACGAGGTCGATTGGGTGATGAAAAAGCATCTGATTCAGTCGTACACCGACAAGAAGGATTGCGGCTGGGATGACCCCCGGGTGTTCCTGTTGGATTTGCAATTTCATGACGTGAAACGCACGCGGGGGCTGTATTATCTGATGGAGAATCGAGGGATGGCCGCGCGGGTCGTGGAGGAGGAAGCGGTGCAACGGGCGATGTCCGTGCCGCCTCAGACCACGCGCGCAAAAGTTCGCGGTGATTTTATCCGGTTCGCGCGGGCCAAGAACCGGTCGTACACGGTCGACTGGACGTATTTGAAGTTGAACGGGTACTGGGAAGAGACCATTCTCTGCATGGATCCGTTCAGCGCGGTGAACAGGCGGGTCGAAGAATTATTATCACAAGTGTCCGGCGCGCGATTGCATCGATGACAGAGGGGCACGGGCAGAGACGAGACAAGACCATGTCGTTCCTGGATCGCTTTCTCATTATTTCGGTCGTGCTGCTGACGAGTGTGTTTCCCGTCGAGCTTTTTCCGAACACGGGGCCGGTGCCTCGTGGCGGCGACGGGCAATTCAGCGGCAAGCAGGGGCAGGTGATCCTTATCCACGTGCCGGACATCAAGGATGCCACCAGCGTCAAAGGCCAATTTCTGGGGCGCCGGGTGACGTTCTTTCCAGATCCCTCTGCCGGCGGCGGTGCCGGTTACATGGGTTTGCTGGGCATTGATTTGCAGGACGAGCCGGGCGCGCATGAACTCACGATCGATGCCCAGCTGGGGGAGCAGAGGCGCCGTTTCTCCTATCAGGTGTTGGTGCTAAAGGAGAAATTCTCCGTCGAGCACTTGAAACTGCCGAAAGACAAGGTCGATCTCGACGAGAAAGCGGCCGCGCGGTGGAAGGCTGAACAGGAGCAGGTTCGCAAGGCGTTGGCTGAAGAGTCTGCCATGCGGCTCTGGCAGGCGGGGTTCATCGAACCGGTCCATGGCAAGCGGACGGGGATCTTCGGCAGTGTCCGGATCATGAACGGCCAGGCGAGAAACCCGCACAATGGTGAAGATATCGGCGCGCCGATGGGCACCGACGTCATGGCCAGCAACGACGGGGTGGTGCGACTCGTCGTGGACCATATCTTTTCCGGTCGTGGCATCTTTGTGGACCACGGCCTTGGTCTGTACTCGATGTATTTTCACCTCTCCGACGTGCTGGTGAAAGAAGGTGATTTGATCAAGGCCGGGCAGATCATCGGCAAAGTCGGCGCGACCGGCCGCGCCACCGGTCCGCATCTTCATTGGGGCATGAAGGTCAATGGCGCCCGCGTGAATCCCTACGCTCTGCTCGAATTGCCGTTTCCGCAGAATCCAGCTGCTGCCCGGCCAGTATTGACTGCGCCGGTGATTCCAGCCAAAGAAGAACCCACCTCGACAGCGGTCGGAAGCGACAGCCGCTAGCAGTTTCTCGGGCACCTTCGTTAACTCGAGACCTCTCAAACGTTACTCTTCAATGGTCAGTCGTGAAACGTCAGGCGTAAAACGTCGAACATTCTCAATTGAACATTGGTATATCGCAGCGTCCCAGCTACTGTGGCTCCCTCCAAACAGACCTGCCCATTCCTAAAAATTCGTTTCCATGCTCGACGGGGTTTTGTTGAGCACGGTCGCGGCTGCGCGCGATAGTGCGGCGTCCTGATCGTGGTCGAGGGCGTAGATGCGGAATTGCACGAGGCGGGTGGGGAGGAGATCCAGAAATTCTTCCAGCGGCTCAGTGGAGACGCCCTTCGTGCCGGGATCGAAGACGAGCAGGGGGATGCCGCGTGTATCCTTGGGATCCGGGCGCGGATCGAGCGGAGCCATATCGACGCGGAAGGGCAAGGTCTGTAATTTTGCCGGCAGCGCTTTCTGGATCTGCTGTTGGAATTGTTCGTGACTGGGGAAGTCCATGCCTCGTTCGATACCCTTCTCCTTGAGCACCGTGCTGTAGGCCATTTTCCATTTCACGTCGCGGCCCAGGATATGCGCCCATTCCTGATGCAAACGCCGCAGGCTGCTTTGCCCGGCCTTCTTCCATCGTCTGACATCTTCCAGCAGCGACCAGTCGGTCAAGGTCAGGTATTCATCCATATGCTTGGCCGGATTGGAGGGGAACAACAGCTTCATGGTGTCTCCGAAGATGTCGCGCAGATGAATGTCGATGGCGCGGGTCGTTCGGTGATAGTAGACGTTCGAATACAGATACATTCTGGTGTTCAGAAACATCTGTAGGGCAGGCAGTCCGGTCTTATGAATCGTGAAGCCCTTGTCGGTGACGATGGTGTAGTGGATCAAACGGGTCAGGTCCACCGGCCCCACCGCGACACCGCACATGTAGGCATCGCGCAACACATAATCCAGGTTGTCGGCTGTGTAGCTGCCAGAAATCATCGGTTGGAGCATGTTGATCCAGCGTGGAATGCGGGAGTTGTCTTTCCCTTTTTCCTTCAGAATCACGTGCGCGATGTGATCCGGATTCAGCTCTTCTCCGCGATCGAACGGGCCCGACGGACTGCGGCGGATCTTTTTGATGAGCGGCCCCAGATGGTCGCGCACGATGATCTGGCCGAGTTTTTCATGCGAGAGACCGAAACCATGCAAAAAGTTATCGTCGAAGAAATGGCAGAACGGACCATGTCCGATGTCATGCACGAGAGCCGTGATGCGTAGAAACTCCTCGACCAAAGCCGCCGAGGGAACGTCGGGCACCGCCTTCTTCAAGAAGGGATAGAGATGGCGCGCAAAACGGCCCGCTACATGCATGGTGCCGAGCGAGTGCACGAATCGCGTATGTTCCGCTGAGGGGTAGACCCAGCGCGCGCTTTGGAGTTGATAGATGTAGCGCAGTCGCTGCACCCATGGAGAATCGATCAGATCTTTTTCCGTGCGTTCCGAGGGATCCGGCGTCGCGTACGGCACCGTAAACGACACGTATTCGTGGATGGGATCGGCAATCAGGGCTGATCCGTCATAGGGCGCGGGAGGATGTGCGATTGGTAGTGTCATGAGGGCGACTGATGAATGATCTTAGCGCAGGCCCGATGAAGGGGGCAACGGGTGATGACCGTCCGTCGGGTTTGTCCTCCGGTATTTGGAGAGCAAAAGATAGGCGAGCGGATAGGCCAACAGGCCGCCCGCAATGCTCAAGACCATCCCGCCGACGAAGAACGGCCAGGCGTAGGGCATGACTTGGTGATAAATTCCCATGAACGACAGATCGCTCCAGTCGAAGGACGGAAAGTCATGGACTCCCAATAGGGTGGCGCCGGTCCAATAGGTGCCTCCGAGGATGGGAATCAACGTCCAGGGATTGTTGAGGAATGCACCGGCCAGCAGCGCCACCACGTTCAGCCCGAATGCCCAGGCGCAGAACCCCACCATCACCATATGGAGACCATAGGCCGGGGAAAAGCCGATGAAGATGCCGATGGCAAAAGCCAGGGCCGTCCGGTGCGGTGTTTCATCGAGATGGAGCACTTGTCGAAACAACGAGCGTACGTCTGCCATCGATGTTCTTGCCCCGGAAATCGCTAAGAGGGCCGCAGAAAATGTTCGTAACTGGTGACTGGCAGCGGTTGCGAGGTTCCTGCATCGGTTCGTAAGCGCAGACCGAGCCGCTTGGGTATGATCGAGCCGATACAGGTGAAGCAAAATTCGGTGTTCGCGGCCAGCCGTTCGAATCGCTGCTGCTTGCGGCGGGGGACGGTGAACAGAAGCTCATAGTCTTCGCCGCCCTGTAACCCGATTTGCTGCGGATCACGGCCGTGCGCCAGGGCATAGGCCCGGCAGGCAGGAGAAATCGGGAGTGAGCCGGCGAGCACTTCCGCTCCGACGTCGCTCTCTTCGCAGAGGTGTCGAAGGTCACCGGTCAGACCATCGGATAGGTCGATCGCCGCACGGGCGAGTCCATGTTTCACCAACCATCGACCTTCTGCAATGCGGGCGGACGGCCTGTGGTGTCGCGCGAGAAGAAATCGAGTGTGTGCGGGACGCAGTTCCACCGGTCCGGCACGGGTCGTGGCCGTCAGGAGGTCTAGCCCTGCGCGGGAGTCGCCGAGTGTGCCGGTGACGTACAGCCGGTCGCCGACGC
>CABVRO010000054.1 GCA_902500715.1 uncultured Nitrospira sp.
GCGCCGCGAGACGCGTTTTGTCGAGGGTGATGTAGATGGTTTTCTCTTGGGTGACGGTCACCGCGCCCGGTGCCTGGCCCTTGGCTTTCTTGACCCATTTGCGTCGAGTGTACATGACATCACCCTTCCCGCTTTTCTTTAGATCGCTGTACAGCAGGGCGAGCGTGGCTGCGTCCCGTATCGTCTCAGGCGGCGGATCAGTGCCCTTCTCCAGGCGCACAACGACATGCGAGCCCGGCGTGCCGCGCGCATGTAGCCAGAGGTCCTCGCTCTTGGCGAGGCCGAACGTGAGTTCGTCATTTTCGCGGGCGTTGCGCCCGACAAAGATCGGATGGCCGTCCGATGAGATGAAGCGTCGAAACGGTCCCCGGCGTTCCTCGTCGGCACCGCGCTTCCGGACCTGCCGAGACGGTGTTCCGGTCGTGGTTCGGTGTTCACCACTCGGCGCCCGCCAGGTTCCATTTTTGATGGTCTCTAATTCGGCCTGGAGTTGCTGGACGTCCGCGTCGATGGCCGCCACGCGCGGCGCAATTTCGCGCTGGGCAGAGACGAATTTTCGATATTTAGCGAAGTACGCATCCATGTTGGCCTGTGGCCCCTTGGTCGGATCGAGCGGAATCGACAATTCGGGTAGGCGCTCATCGTAATAGTCCACCACCGAGACGGCGGTCATGCCTTTCTTCAGTAAACCGAGATTGGCTTTCAACAGTTCGCCGTATCGTGCGTAGGGCTCGTATCGTCCGGCCTGTTCGAGGTCGCGACGGAGCCCTTCCATCCGACGCAGAAGCTTTTTGAGGGCTTTTCGTAGTGCCGATTCGCGCTGTCGGACCTGGGCGAGGTGCGACAGTTCTGCTTCGCGCTCCCGATAGAGACTGTCCAGCCTGGATGAGAGTGGAAATGGATCAGCCTCCGTCGGAGGCTGAGGGTCCGGTGCGGGAGTCGCTGTGTCTGAGGGCGATGATCGTAACGGTACCGAGGCCGGTGCCTGGTAGACCTGGCCCACACGGTCTCTATTGTGACGAAGCGTCGCCAGCACACGTGTCTCTCCATCCAGAAATAACAGGTCTGCGTTTCGACCGAACAGTTCCGCGATCAAGGTCACCGGCCCATCCCGGCTTGTCAGGTCCAGCCGAACGATCCGATCGCCGGGGATGTGTGTGATGCCGTCGATACGCGCGCCTTGTATGCGTGCCCGCAGGAGTTGGCAGAACGAGGGCGGGGTCGGCGGGTTGGGAAGGCTCTCGCGCACGAGGTGTATCCGTGCCGTTCCGTCGCGTAAGGAACAGAGCAATCGGCGAGTGTGGCCGGGCGCACGAATCTCCAGCAACAGGCCGTCAGGAAGCGGTTGGGAGATCTTCTGAATCCAGCCGTCGGCCAGGGCCGGCGCCAGTTCCTGAACAATGGAACCAATTTCTGTCGCGCTGAGCGCCATTTTCGGTACGTGACTCCCGGTCCGCAGGGATAGATCTAAACCCTGATTCAGCAAGGGTAGATAGGTTTTTCAGCGGAGTTAGTCGATTCTACCCATTTTTGTCCCATGAGACCAATTCGGTCACAGCCGAGTCAATTTGTCGCGAGAGGATCGGTTTTGGTGTGATCGCATCTTGCGGCCAGGTGAAGAAATGGCCCGGTGCGATCAGTGGCATCCACATTGCTTCTTTTCAGGCCTGACGGTTGTTGAGTTGTTCACATGGGCACGAGATCTGTCCGGACAAGACGGGAGATCTCACCGGCTGTCCGAAGGGAGGCGACTCATGACGTGCACGCGCTGTGAAGGTTTGATGGTGACGGACGATTTGATCGATCTGCAGGAGAGTTATCACCCTATGCGGTTGAGCGGGCACCGGTGCTTGAGCTGCGGCAATGTGGTCGATACGCTGATCCAGCGCCATCGGATGGTGCAGAATTCTCATCTCCATCCCGTTCCGGCCTCGGCTCCCGAGAAGCCGTTCCTCTTTGATTTGATCAAGCTCACGGCGTAGGCGGGGTCGGCACGGTGGAGAGTGCGGATCGGGGGCGGACCCGACTGGCCTCCCCGCGCCGAGAGAGTGCATGGAATGCGAGGGGGGTGTGCCGGGTATGGTTCGCTGGTGCGTCGATACCAACCGCGCACGTTCACAAGCGTCCCTCGGTCATTCGACTAGATACAGCCCCTCACGATCCGCTGTTGGCCATTGAACCGGAAAAGCTGTAGGCATTCGAGCATTCTCTTTCAGTGGATACACCAACATTTCCCGCACATTGTCGAGCCTCGAGCGCAGTTCCAGACACCTGTCGGGGGAACAGAACTGGCAGTTTGAGCAGGTCGGATTGTAGGCTGCTGATTCCGGAAACCATGCTGAGCACACACTCAGTGGCGTGAATCAGGGTGACTACGACCTTCGATGCATGAGCGTCGTAGCCCTCGCTCCGCTCGTTTCCGGCACCATGCTCATAGGGCAGCTCCCCGGCCCATTTCTGAGTCCTGGGCATATGACGATGTCTGATATACTTGCCATAGTTGACCGTGGCATCGTACTTTTGACGCGCTCTTGCGGGAGATCCAGGGATGATACAACGCACCGCTGAGGTCACTGTGCCGCACGATAATTCTTCAGGGCAGGCAGATCACCAGGGACTACCCACGGGAGCAGTGCCTGGCCCTGACCTGATTGCATCGAACGGTCCGACCCCTCTCCGCTGTCCGACCCATAAATGCGACGGGTTTCTGAACACCGACGCCTCCGGCTACGATCCTCATACCGGCTTGGAGGTCCTGGTGTGCACGCAGTGCAGGCATCGAGGGTTTCGATCCCGTGAAGGCGTGATCCTCTTGTTTCGAGGCGGGTATGAGTTCAAGTTCAGCTACGGGCCGTCACTGCAGACGATCACCGTTTTGCTCAGTTCTGCGTCGGTCAATCTGTGGAGTACGCACGGTGTGAACGATGAGCAACTGGCAAAGATTGCCGCGGAGTGGAGCTTGCTGTGTGGCAATACGACGAAACGAGTTCATTTGGGTATTCCTGCTGAAGAATTCCCCGACTTCTATCTCTATTTTTGCCAAAAGTAACGCGGTCGCAGTCGATACGATTCGATCTTCCTCTTGTCTCCGCGGCAACGTGTCTCCGCGGTGCACGTTCGGTCAACGGAAGCCCCGCCGGCCGGAGAGCGATCACCATTTCCCTAGCCAGTTTCGACAACCTGCATAGTACGATGCAATCGCGATGGCCAAGACGAACAGAATTTGCATCACGTGTTGGACGAGTACGCTCGGGTCGATCGTTCGAGTCACGAAGAGCACGCCGGCAGCCACTAGCGTCACGACGAACGTGGTGCGCTTCGGGCAGAGACTGCCGTCCCGCTTACTCTGAGCTGCCAGCACAATCCAGACGCAGGCCCAGCCGATCGCCCCGACGACAAGCGCGGCGGCAAGATCGGTCATACCGACCATCAGACTGCTGAGCCCTAATTCCATCTTCGGGCGGCGCGGCAGTTCGATGCGTATGCGATAGAGTTCGCCGACAGAGAGCGCCAGCCAGATCAGCAGAATGCCCAGCAGAAAACTGCCGCGCCCCATTTCGTCCGGGAACAGGCGTTTGCGGACCGTTATGTCGGAGGCGGGTTTTATGGGGAATCCCTGGAAGTGCGGGGTAAAGTCGTAGCCGCATTCGCAATACTGGGCGGCGTCAGGATTCGCCATCAAGCAGCGGGGACATTCAAGCGGGGTAGGTGTGGCCATTTTTCATCGCGCGTCGTGTTAGAATCTCGTGCCGTGCCTTTGCTCAGGGTTGCGGCTGTGGGAGAGGATCGTATGGCTGTGTCGGCGCGCTCGTTCCGGTTTGTATTTCTTGGCGGCCTGTTCGCTGCGACATCCGTGGCCGCAGGTGCCTTCGGCGCCCATGCGCTCAAATCGATTTTGGATCCCTCCATGCTTGCCGTCTATGAAACGGCGGCACGCTACCAAATGTACCATGCTCTCGGTCTGTTTGTCGTAGCCTGGCTGGTTCGTGAGACGGAGGATTCGCTGGCGGTGAAGGCCGGTTGGCTCTTTTGCATCGGCATGCTCCTGTTCAGCGGCAGCTTGTATATCGTAGCGCTGGCGGGAATCAAGTGGATGGGGGCACTGACTCCCCTTGGCGGTGTCTCCTTTATTTCCGGATGGGCCTGTGTGGCCTGGACCGCCTGGTGTGCGGGACGTGTTCAGTGATGTTGGCGACGGGGCGACGGCGCAGGTTTTCCTCCTCCGCCCGTTACGCAAGTCGCGGTACGTTTACCGGTAATCGATCCCCATCCGCCTGCCGTATTCACAAATGTTCCTTCCAGGCGTTGGCCTTCTCCGGAAAATAGCAGACTGTCTTCCTGCACCCCCGCCCTGGTTTCCCATCGCAAATAGACGCTGTCGCCAAGGACGGTAATTTCCGCGGGACTGGTCGACGACGCGAGTCCCGGTGGGGCGAAGATCACGGCCGTCTTTTCCTCCCGATGATTCTGATGATTGTGAATCGACCATTGCCACGTACCGCACAATCGCGTGAGGCCGCGCTGCTGACGGACCTGATCTTTCCAATTGTACAGACGGAACCATTCCCGATGTACGGTATCGATGGCCCATAGTTCGATTTGCGCGATCGTTCCCTGTAGGGGGGCGGCTGCTTCCTGTGCCGAGGATTCTTTGAGCTGGATCAACATCTGGCGCAGAGGCGTCTCAATGGTCGTGCCTTCAGTCAACCAGTTCATCTGGGATTCGATTTGTCTCTGAAGGGTTTCTCGTTGTTCTGGTCCCGCGGAGGGATCGGCATCCTTGGCGGCTTGTGTCAGTTGCCATGCGGCAAGTCCCCGCACGAGTTCATTGGCCGACTTCGTGAGATCGGAGATCAGGAGCTCCTGACTCATGGCAGGCGAGAGACCCTTGGCTCCGAGGGTCATGGCGACGTCGCTCAACCCCAGCTGCGGGCCGACGACTGTCTTAAACAGGCTCAGCGAATCGCCCTGCGTTTGAAGGGCCGCCAACGGTGCGGCATCAGATCGCACCAGGTCGTGAAAAGCGGGCAGGCGATTGACCAGAGTCGGCTTGGCTTGTGGCGGGGGTTCGTCGGCCCCGGCAACGACTGAGGCCGTCAGCAAGGCGGTGACACAACCGGCCATGAGCAGGGTGCGAACTGAATGATTCGACATGGGTGCGAATACTTTCCTTGCGTGCGGAGCAGCGGGCGAGAGGCACTGTGCTGCGGCCATCCATGACCGGCGTGCCTGCCCCATCAGTGTCCGCTATGTTCCCTGAAATGACGATTTGAGAAAGGCGACGGTGGCGTCCCATGCCTGCGCCGTGGCCTCTGCCTGGTAGCCGGCCGGACGTGTCTCGTCACAGAAGGCGTGAGAGGCCTCGGGGTAGGTCTTAATCTCGATGTGCTTCCCTTGGCTTGCGGCGGCCCGGAGATGATCGACATCCTGCTGCGTCGCCCAGGTGTCCTGTTCGGCCTGGTGATAGAGCAACGGACTCATCATAGTTGTAAGCTGGTCGGGAGCGGTGACCTTTCCATAGTATGCCACTGCAGCCCGCAGTCGCTTGCGCTGGCAGGCAAATCGAATGGCCAGAGAGGCACCCATTCCGAACCCGACAACGCCATGGATATTGCGCTTGATGTGTTGTGTGGTATTAAGATATTCGCAGCAGGTGTTGATGTCCTGCAGCAGCAGCTTTTCATTGCACTTGGCCATAAGCGCTTCTGCCACCTCGTTGTTAGCGGTAACCATCCCGCCCAGCCGCCCGTATAACTTGGGAATAATCACGCCGTAGCCTTCGCAGGCCAACCTGGCGCCAAGGCCTGTGATTTGAGAATTCAAGCCCCACCAGTCATGCAAGAGCACGATGCCGGGATAGGCGGTCTTATCTTGCGGCCAGAATTCGATACATTCCACTTGCACGTCTTTGCTCACCCGTGTGCGGATATAGGGATCCACCATGGCATCCGTCGCGGTGGGAATGGCCATACCACTCGGAAAGCGAGCCGTACCGGTTCCAATCTGATCCAGTGAAAAGGGTGCTGCCTGAGTAGTCATGGGCGATGAGGTCCTTTCTCGATTGACGTCGGCTTCGGGCGAATTCCTTCGGTACTATAGGGAGCGTATTTGGGCGTTGTCAATCGAGGCGAGGGCTGAGCCGTCGAGGCATATTGACCCCTTGCCGGGCGGTCGCTAGAGTGCGCCACAACGATGTCTCACGAACCGGATGTACCCCTTGGGATCGGACTGATCGGCGTCGGCCATCATGGTAGCCGCTACGCCAAGCACCTTCTGCAGGACTTGCCTGAAGCACGTCTGGTGGCGGTCAGCCGTCGTCGGACCGCTGGGGGAAACGGTCTGGCGTCCGCACCGGCCGTGCCCTGCTACCACGACTATCATGAGTTGATCGCGGATCCTCAGGTGGCGGCCGTAGTCGTTGTGACGCCGCCGGAACTCAACCGGGAGATCTGCCTGGCTGTGGTACAGGCGCAAAAAGCCTTGTTGGTTGAGAAGCCGTTGGCAATATCGGCAACGGACGCCCGTGTCATTGCGCAGGCGGCGCAGAGAAGCGGACAGATCATGATGACTGCACACACGTTGCGGTTTGATGCCGCCGTGGGTATGCTGCGGGAGCGACAGGCACAGATCGGCGCCCTCCAATATCTGAGCCTGGCCAGTCGCATGGAACCTCATGGGATGCGTGAGGACGGGCGGGGATTCGGCGGACGCGGCTGTTTGCTCGAGACCGGCATTCATCTCTTGGACCTGGCTCGTATCTTGACCGGAGACGAGATTCATACGGTGTCTTGTGAGATGGACGTGGTGCCGCCGGACGGCGCGGAGCGTCGGGTTATCGGCCGTTTGACGACTCTTAGCGGTCTGGTGTGCCTTATGGATGTGTCGCGGGTCTCGTCGGGACGGGTCGGGCGAGTCGAGTTGATCGGACGCGAAGGGCAGTTGTCGGCGGACTGGTGCGGGCAGCTAGTGGTGCAGGTCTCTGCCAGGCATGGCGCCGGCAACTGGTCGAGCATTGCGGAGCCGACCGTCCTCGGGACGCTCCGCGCCTTCGTGAGATCCGTGCGCGCCGGCTTGCCGCCTCCGGTGACGATCGAAGACGGCAAGCGTGCGGTGGAAATTGCTGAGGCCTGTTACGCTTCAGCCGGGCAGGGTGGACGGGTTGTGCCGGTCGAATACGAGTAGCCTACGTTTCCGCCACGATGTGCGTGTCGGTTTCTTCCACGCCCTCGATCGCGTGAATGCGTGTAATCACGACATCCGAGAGCGCCCGTTCGTCCGCCACATTGATGAAGACAAAAATGTCGGGTTGGCCGAAACAAGCGTGAATTTGTTCCACGCCGGCAATGCTTTTCAGGGCGCTGAGCACCGGTTTTCCTTTGCCTGCCTTGACCTTGATGAGAATGTACGCTTTCGTTGCCATGATGCCTCCTCGGGCTACAAATCGTGAGAAAAAATGCGATCGCTATCGTCGGCGCTCGCTGCTAGGGGACGGTCATTCCGACTTTGCGCCGGGCATTTCCCGGCGCCGCTGGGCATAGACTTCCTGAAAGGTCTTGCCCTGTGTGGAGAATGCGGCGCGGCTCTGTTCATACAATCGCGCAAGAATATCGAAGTCCGGCTTGCCGATATTGAATTCACGGAATCCCTCACTCAGTCCCTCGGTATTCCAGACATTGTCGGTGCGACCGGCGGTCATTACTGCGTCGAAGGTGTCCGCCGACCAGCCAGTTTGGCGAAAGGCGGTTTCAATCTCCTCGGCGCGAGGGCCGAGTGTGACGCGATGGGCGTCGGTAAAGAATTGCCGGATGGCGGGATGATGACTCTTTAAAAAAGCCGATTGAAACTGAATGACGGCCTTGATGATGCCATTGGCCTGGGGCGTGCCTTCCGGGGGCAAAATGCCGGCGTCTTCAAATGTGGCGAGCAGGGCCATGACGGATCCGATATACACCGACGACGTTCGTGACGGCTGGGCGACCGGCTGCATCATAGAGCTCGGTTTGTCGCTCACGGGTTGACTGAGAGCGATGCCAGGAAAAAGAAGTGCCAGTGACACCGCGGTCAAGAGAAGATGCGGTCGGTGCGAACCTCGAAATGCCCTCGCCTGATTGGTTCCGGAATGCTCAATCATGCAGGATGGAGGGGTTGTACTGCGCTGCGGGTGATGTGCTGTTGGCATAGCGCATTATACAGAACGGACGCAGGGCACGCTACAGCAGGGAGGAGGAACAGCAAAGGACGGGAAGGCGGGAATTGAATTCCGACGAATCGACTGCCTATAATTCGGCCACTGGAGCCGGTTTGCGGTTGATTTCCTGTTGTGCACTGTTTGAGTCGAACGACGGATACCCGGGGGGACTGTGCTGGCCAACGTGTTAAGTGCAGCGATTGTGGGCGTTGATGCGCATCTGGTTGACGTGGAAGTCGATATCTCTTCCGGTCTTCCTCAGTTCTCCATCGTCGGGCTGCCCGATGCCACGGTGCGCGAGAGTCGTGACCGGGTTCGTGCCGCGCTCAAAAACAGCGGCTTTCACTTTCCTGTGAAAAAAGTCACGGTCAATCTGGCGCCTGCGAACATCAAGAAGGAAGGTGCCGGCCTGGATTTGGCCATTGCCCTGGGTATTCTGGCGGCAGAAGATATCATTCCGCCTGAAGCGGTGAAAGATTGTGTGTGTGTGGGAGAACTCTCGCTGGACGGCCGCCTGAAGCCTATCCCCGGCGCGCTTTCGATCGGGGCTGTCTGTCGCCGTCGTCATCGGGTGCTGGTTTCCGCCGAGAACGCCGGGGAGGCGGCTCTAGTCGAGGGCGCAGAAGTGTTCCCGATTCATACGTTGCCGCAGGCCGTGGAGTTCTTGCGCGGTGCGTTGACGATTGCGAAGGTGTCGGTGTCGCAGGATGGTTCGACCTCTTCTGGATTTCCGGAAGATGAAGATTTCGCCGACGTGAAGGGGCAGGCGCATGCGAAACGCGCAATCGAGGTGGCTGCAGCCGGCGGACATAACCTGCTCATGATGGGACCTCCGGGTGCAGGCAAGACGATGCTGGCTCGTCGCCTGCCGGGAATTTTGCCATTACTGGCTCAGGAGGAGGCGTTGGAGACCAGTCGCATTCACAGCGTGGTCGGGCAACTATCCAACGCACAGCCTCTTATGCGACGCCGGCCGTTTCGGGCCCCGCATCACAGTATTTCCGAGGCCGGCCTGATCGGTGGCGGAACGATCCCCCGACCGGGAGAAGTCTCGTTGGCTCACAACGGGGTGCTGTTTCTGGATGAGGCCGGCGAGTTTGGGCGTGCGACGTTGGACGGACTGAGGCAACCGCTTGAGGATGGGCATGTGACCGTGACGCGCGCCAGTGGTTCCCTTCGATTTCCTGCCCGGTTCATGCTGGTGGCTGCAATGAACCCCTGCCCCTGCGGCTACTATGGAGATCGGACCAAGGATTGTGTGTGCAGCGCCGCGCAAGTGCGACGGTACCGGGGGCGCTTGTCCGGCCCGTTGCTGGATCGTCTTGATCTGCAGATTGAAGTGCCGGCTGTCCCGATTCGCACGCTTGGCGACGACGTGGCCACCAGCGATTCTTCCGCTGTGATCCGCTCGAGGGTGATGGCTGCGCGGGCGCGGCAGGCGGAGCGGTATCGGAGTGATGGCATTTACACCAATGCCCAATTGAAACCGCGCCACCTGAAGCAGTATTGTGCATTGGATATGCAGAGCCGTGAGCTGCTGGAGCAGGCCATGACCCGGTTAGGGTTTTCTGCCCGTGCCCATGGACGCATCCTTCGTGTGGCGCGTACTATTGCCGACCTGGCCGAGTCTGATAGTATCGGTCCCGCACATCTGGCCGAAGCGATTCAGTACCGGAGTTTTGATCGACGAGTCGAGTTGTGAAGGAATCTCCTGTCATCCATACGGCGCGAGTCTTCGCCTGGTGGTTCATTGTCGGTGCGACCATGGCGTTGGCGGTGATTCTGCTGCAGGGCGGGATCCGCGAAGCGCTCCAGGCTCAAGGATCGGTGTGGGAGCTCAAGCTGGTCGAGTTGTTGACGACGATTCTGGGCGGAGGATTGTTAGGCGGCTGTATCGCGTTGATTTTGGACCGTATCAAGAAGGCATAACGGGCACCTCTCGGTGCCGTGCAGGATAAGGAGTCGCGGCGATGGATATTGAAGTCGGTTCCAATCTGTATCGGAATTCCAACGGCATCATCGATATCGAAGGGGTGCCGCAATTTGAAGTGGCCATCAAGGAACCGGCGCGGGCATTACTCGTGAACTTCGCGCTGTTCGACGACGTGGGCCGCATGATGGCGAAAGTGGTCGATAGCAATCTGACCTTCAATGAGCGGCGCGCCTATCAGCTCGCCAAGAGTCCGACGAGTGTGTCGCTGAAGCACGAAGAGTCCGGGACGGTCGTCTTTACGTTGGAGTTAAAAGAGGGAAACCGGGTTGTGTTCAGCCGGGGTTCCTTCCACACGATCAAGGGGCATCGCCTGGACGTGTCGCAAACCGAATGGCGGATCGATAAGAAACGCTTTAGCGGCAAAGACACAGACTCGAAGGGTGGGGCAGTGTTCATCGGATAACCTCCTCCGGCTGTTCCGCCCCTCGTCCCTTATACAGTCGTCGTTTAGGGCGCAACCGTCGGTACGATGGCGATGTGCCCGTCCTTCAGATCCACCACTGCCGTATCTCCATCCCGTAGCGCGCCTTTGATCAGCTGACGTGCCATAGGGGTTTCGATTTCCTGCTGAATAAGCCGCTTCAGCGGTCTCGCCCCATATACAGGGTCATATCCGCGCTGCCCGAGGTTTTGTAGCGCGTCAGGCGTCACTGTCAGGGTAATCCTCCGTTCCACCAACCGGGCCCGCAACCGCTCCAGCTGGATCTCCACGATCTTCGCCAGGTGTTCATTGCCCAAGGCATGGAAGACCACGATTTCGTCGACTCGGTTCAGGAATTCCGGCCGGAAGTGTGCACGTAGTTCGCCGGTCACTTGAGCCTTCATCGTCTCATAGGAAGCCCCGGCCTGTTGTGCTTCAAGGATGTGCTGGCTCCCGATATTCGATGTCATGATCAGCACGGTGTTCTTGAAGTCCACGGTTCGGCCCTGGGAATCGGTCAGCCGTCCGTCGTCGAGGACCTGCAAGAGAATGTTGAAGACGTCGTGGTGAGCCTTTTCGATTTCGTCGAACAGAATGACGGAGAACGGATGCCGTCGTACGGCTTCGGTCAGTTGGCCGCCTTCTTCGTATCCGACATAGCCGGGAGGAGCGCCGATCAGTCGCGCGACCGTGTGTTTCTCCATATACTCTGACATGTCGATGCGGATGAGGTTCGACTCATCATCGAACAGCGTGACCGAAAGCGCCCGCGCCAGTTCTGTTTTACCGACACCGGTGGGCCCGAGGAACAAAAACGATCCGATGGGGCGATTGGGATCCTTGATGCCGGAGCGTGCGCGGAGTACGGCGTCTGCCACTGCAGTGACGGCTTGTTCCTGTCCTACTACACGCCGATGCAGGAGTTCGTCGAGTTTCAGGAGTTTTTCCATTTCTCCTTCGACCAGACGGGTGACAGGGATACCGGTCCACCGACTGACGACAGCGGCGATATCCTCTTCATCCACTTCCTCCTTGAGGAGGCGGCTTTCATTTTGTTTCTTGCCGAGGTGTTGCTGTTCTAGTTCGAGCTCCCGTTCGAGCCTCGGCAGCTCGCCGTAGCGCAATTCAGCGACCTTATTCAAGTCGTACGCGCGTTCGGACTGCTCGATTATTTGTTTGACCTCTTCGATCTGCTGACGGATTTTTCTGAGCTTACTGACCGAGTTTTTCTCGGACTCCCAGCGTGTCTTGAGCGCCTGGAGATCACGGTTTTTCTCGGTCAGTTCTTTTTCAATCGATTGCAGCCGTGCCTTGCTGCCCGCATCCGTTTCCTTTTTCAGCGCTTCCCGTTCGATCTCAAGCTGAAGCACCTTGCGCGAGACTTCGTCCAACTCGGCCGGCAAGCTGTCGATCTCCGTTCGAAGGCGTGCGGCCGACTCATCGACCAGGTCGATGGCTTTGTCAGGCAGAAACCGGTCGCCGATATAGCGGTTCGACAATTTGGCTGCCGCGACCAGCGCTGCGTCTTTGATCCGTACCCCGTGGTGCACTTCGTAGCGTTCTTTCAAGCCGCGGAGAATTGAAATGGTGTCTTCGACGGTCGGTTGGTCCACGAGGACCGTTTGAAAGCGGCGTTCCAACGCGGCGTCCTTCTCGATGTGTTTGCGGTACTCGTCGAGGGTCGTGGCGCCTATGAGGTGCATCTCACCTCTGGCCAGCATGGGTTTGAGCAGATTCGCGGCATCCATGGCGCCTTCCGCCGCGCCGGCTCCCACCACCGTGTGGAGCTCGTCGATGAACAACAGGACTTGCCCCTGCGCCGACTGAATTTCCTTAAGGACGGCTTTTAATCGCTCTTCGAACTCGCCGCGAAACTTGGCTCCGGCAACGAGCGCGCCCATATCAAGGACGACCACACGCTTTTGCTTGAGCCCTTCCGGGACATCTCCTTTAACGATGCGTTGTGCGAGTCCCTCCACGATGGCCGTTTTACCGACACCCGGCTCACCGATGAGGACGGGATTGTTCTTCGTGCGACGGGAGAGAATCTGGATGGTCCGCCGGATTTCGTCGTCGCGACCGATGACCGGATCCAACTTACCTTGCCCGGCGAGTTTCGTGAGATCACGCCCATATTTTTCCAACGCCTGATAGGTGCCTTCAGGGTCTTGACTAGTCACTCGCTGATTTCCTCGTACCTGCTGCAGGGCCGTCAGCAGGCGCTCGCGTGTGAGATTGAGCCGGCGAAAGACACCGCCTTCCTCCACCATGGCCAGGATAATGTGTTCGACGCTCACGAAATCGTCGCGGAGCTCCTTCATCCGGTCTTCGGCTTTCGTCAGCAGCGAGCCCAAGCGGGGAGTGAGGTGGATCTGCCCGGGGGCCGCGCCCGGCCCATGAACTTGAGCCACTTTGGTCAGGGCTTGCTCCGCGGTTTGGCGAACAGCAGCAGGAGACACCCCGGCCTGTTCGAGCAAGGATCCGGCTATTCCTCCTTCTTGCTCCATCAGGGCAAGGAGCAGGTGTTCGACATCAATGCCCTGATGCCCCCGGCGCATGGCAAGGGCGGATGCGCTCTGCAAGGCCTCTTGTAGCTTGATGGTCATCCGGTTCATATCCATGTGGCTGACTCCTGGGTGGGTGTATCTAGTGAAAGAACATAATCATATCGACGCGCAAGTCAATAGCGCGTGGCGGGCTGTATCCCGCGACGCTTCCAGATCCAAGGGCAGTGCTGATCGACTTGACCTGTCGGGTGTATCCGGCTTATTGTCCGCCTCCGATAGATGGAACAGGGCTGTCTAACCGGAGGCTGTTTGATATGGACATCTACCTCCATTCGATTGATCCATGCTGACTGTCGTGACCTCCACTTTGCATCTCTATCGGGAGGCCCTACAGGCGACCAGTCGTTCCTTGGTCCGTGGATGGCTGGCGATACCTGCCGTTATTGTGTTCACACTGCTCATGTTGTTGGCGCATCAGATCGCCCGCCCCCTGGGGATGCTGGGTGGCTTTCTGTTGGGTGCGGTCAATGGTTGCTTAATCGGGGCTACCCTCAGCTTGGTCGAGCAGGCGATTAAGGGTATGCGGGCGATCACCATCAGCGACGTGATCGAGAGTATGGGGCACTATTTCTGGGACGTGATCAGCGTCGGGTTTGTGTTGTGGATTCCCACCATGCTGCTGGATACAAGCCTGCGCGCGAACCCTGACAGCCAGTTTCTAGTCACCGCCTGTCTGCTGCTCGTGTTTATCCTTCTAAATCCAGCCCCGGAAGTCATTTATCTCACTCGGCATGATTCGCCCCTTGATGTCTTGAAACGAAGTTACGATTTCGTGCTCGACAATTGGATCGAATGGTTTCTGCCGATGGCATTGGTGCTGGCTCCGCTCGGCCTCACCCTTTTTTTTAAACTGTCCAGTCAGCTGGGGCGGGGGGCCGGGTTGGATTTCATTCAACTGGTGTTTGTGCCGTTTACCGTGCTGAGCGCCTGGCTGACAGATTTCGGGATTTCGGCGGAACTGACCGGTATGATCGCGTTGCTGTTGACCCCGCCGCTCATGGTCGGCATGCTCATCTTTCGCGGTCACCTGTTTGTCGCCTTATCCGCAACCTCCAGGCGACAACGCGCATACCAATCGCAGTTTCATGACTCCGCCCGATAGGAGGCGCATCGGCGATCCAGAGTCCATCCTTGCGCATTGCACAATATGGAGAACTTGTTGAGGGCGTGCACGAAGTGGTGTATGGCTTAACCTACACTGCCGATTGTGCTAGTTCTCGTGCGATTCACCGGGGAGGATGCGCCGTGGTGCGCCTCTCAATTTTCTGGCGACTGATTCTGACGTATGTAGTCATCATCGCGGTGATGACAGCCGTCAACATCTATGCTTTATTGCAAATTCGAACATTGGCCGGCCTCAATACCGAGGTTGGCTCCCATCATCATCCTGAAATTGAGTCGGCAAAACGGCTGCTGAGCTCGTTTTACGAGCAAGTTCAGAGCGAGAAAAAATATATGGCTGTGCCGGCAGCCACGTTTCTCGAAAACTTCGACGCCGAAAGTAAAGATTTTCAGCTGGTCTTGCAAGGCTTGCTCATGCGAGACACCTCTGAGCCGGAGAGCCGGTTGGTGAGGGACGTCGAGCGGATTCAACAGGCGCATGTGGCTCTTTTCCATGCTCAACTTGCTGAGGGTGTCGGACAACCTGCGGAGTCGAGCACAGCCTATGATGAACGAAGAGATGCTCTGGCCGGGAAGATGGCGTCGACTCTGCAGCAGTACATCGGGCTCCATGAGGCGCGTATCGCAGTCGGGGTGAATGAGTCGCATGCGAGCTCGGTTCATGCTGAAGCGGTTACACGCCAATTGGTGTTGGTGGCATTGATGTTCGGGCTCGGTATGGCTGCGGTGGCGAGTTACAATATCCTACGACCGTTGCGCCGATTGCAGTCGACGATTCAGGAAATGGGGCAGGGGAATTTCCGGGCGACAATGGATGGTCAGGCACCCCGTGAACTTCGAGAATTGGGTGATACGGTGAAGTGGATGGGGGCCAGACTGCAGCAGCTCGACGATATCAAGAGCGAGTTTCTTGCCCATGTGTCCCATGAACTGCGTACGCCGATGGCTTCGATTCAGGAGGGGACCCATCTTCTCTTGGATGAAATCCCAGGCCCGCTGACGCAGGACCAGCGGACGACATTACGTATCATGTCCGACAGTAGCCGGCGGTTGATGTACCTCATTTCGACAATCCTCGACCTGTCGAAAATGGAGTCCGGCATGATGGAGTACCGGTTTGCTCCGACGGATTTGAGACGGGTCGCTGACATCTCAGTCAATAAAATCAGGTTGTTGGCGGATGCGAAACAAGTGCGACTCCTCGTCGAAGCTCCGGTTGAACGCCATTGGGTGAAGGCTGACAGTGCTCGCATCGAACAAGTGCTGGACAATCTGCTCTCGAATGCGTTGAAGTACAGCCCTGAGGGGGCGGCCGTGAAGTTGCACATGGAGCCGCGGCGAGATGAGGGGTTGCTGTTCGTCGATGTGACAGATTGCGGGCCGGGTATACCGACGGAGGAAATTCAGCATATTTTCGAGCGCTTTTATCAGGGCCGCACCAGGACACGACACGTCTCTGTCGGCAGTGGATTGGGGCTGGCGTTGGCCAAAAAGGTCGTGGAAGCCCATGGCGGGCGTATCTGGGTTGAAAGTGAAGTCGGAAAAGGAACCACTGTGCGGTTCATGTTGTGTTTGACAAAACCGGGGATGCTGGCATAGTGCGGCATCTGCGAAATATGGCAGTAGTGCTGGGACTCGGGGCCTTGTCAGCCTGCAGCACTGTGTCCCCGCCTCCCGGTCAGGCCCCCTATTTTTATGGGGATGCCAGTGATGGAAAGGCGTTGCAGGCCGGTATACGTAAAGAAAGCCAGTTAGCGACCAAATGCGCTAGTAAAAATACCTGCGATCATGTATTCTTCACGCGCGCCTTGGCGTCTCTGTATGAAAGTCGGGAGTCAGCAAGCCAGTATTTTGAGAAAGTTATTGCTGTCGCGCCGAAGAGTCAGCTGGCAGCGTCGAGTCGCCTCTGGCTGCAATTGTTGCAGTCAGAAGAAGTGCCTGCCGATCAGTCCTGGATCCGTTCCGTCTGGAATGCTCCGGCTACTGCACATACACAGAGGCTTTTGGCCCAGGCAATTGAGCGGACCGTACACGACTTGCTTGATCGCGAACTCACAATTCAGCAATTGCGGGCGCTGCAGGATAGCGAGGCGCAATCCCTCGAGGCATTGCAACGGGAGCTTCAAGACCAGGAACGGAAGGCGGAGTTGTTCAACTCCAGGAGAGAACATCCTCGGATGTCAGTCGAGCCGGCTACGCTCCAAAGTCTGCAACGACAAGTCGGTGATCGAGATAGAAAAATTGAGGAGCTCACGAGTCAGTTGGAAGCCCTCAAGCGCATTGATCAGGAAATGAGGGGAAAGACGCGCCCGATCAAACCACCGTCGAATGTTTTTTCGCCTCAACAGCCGGAGTCCTCCAAACCCTAGGGGCCGTCATGGAGCAGGAACGCATTCTTGTTGTAGATGATGACGAAGGATTGTTGCATCTGTTGAGGATGCGACTGTCGGCGCTTGGGTTTTCTGTGACGCCTTGCACCGGTGGTCGCGATGCGCTCACGGCTGCTCGGCAGGAAACGTTTGATATTGCTATTACTGACTTGAGGTTGCGAGCTGAAGATGGGTTGGCCTTGGCCGAGGAACTTATGCAGATTCAACCAGGTCTACCGGTCATCATTCTCACGGCTCATGGGACCATTCCTAATGCAGTCGAAGCAATGCAACGCGGGGCTTTCGGCTACCTCACGAAGCCGTTCGATGATAAGGAACTCAAGGCGACCCTCGACAAGGCGCTGATTCAGTTACGAATGACGCGGGAGATTCAGCGTCTCAAATCGTTAGTCAAGGAGCTATACGGACTGGAAAACGTGATTGCCAGAAGTCCCGCAATGCAGCGATTGTTTCAGCAAGTTGCGCAGATTGCGGATTCAGATGCGACCATTCTGTTGACCGGGGAGACCGGCACAGGGAAAGAAGTGCTCGCGCGCGTACTTCATGCCAATAGTCGTCGTTCCAAAGGACCATTTGTGGCCTTGAATTGTGCGGCAATCAGCGAGACCCTCTTTGAAAGTGAATTATTCGGACATATTCGCGGTGCCTTCACGAATGCGGTGGCGGCGAAGCGGGGTCTCTTCCAAAGTGCGAATGGGGGTACTCTCTTTCTCGACGAGATTGCCGAAATGTCCTTACCTATGCAGGTGAAACTGCTGCGTGCGGTACAGGAGCGGGAAGTGCGAGAGGTGGGAGCGGATTATGCAACCAAGGTAGACGTGCGGATTATTACAGCCACGAACAAAGACCTGGCAGAAAGTGTAAAAGCCGGAACCTTCCGCCACGATCTCTACTACCGAGTTTCCGTAGTCCCTCTAGCTATCCCACCATTGCGCGAGCGGAAAGACGACATTCCGCTTCTTGCGCAGCATTTTTTGAAACAGAGCGCTAAACGTTCGAACAAGGACGTTCGTGGCTTTACCCCTGCAGCTATGCATCGACTCATGCTGTATCCATGGCCGGGCAATGTGCGGGAGCTCGAAAATGCCGTTGAAAAGGCTGTTGTAATGTCTCGGCAAGATATGCTGTTGCCAGAATTGCTCCCGACGACCGGTGCGACCTCAGACATTGGCCTGAAACCATTGACTGAAGCCAAGGAGGATTTTGAGCGGACGTACTTGCGTAATGTACTTCAGATGACCGGTGGGAATATTTCTCGTGCAGCACAATTTGCCGGCAGATATCGTGCAGATTTTTATAAGATGCTCAAAAAGTACGGATTACACCCGTCCATGCTGAAAGAGCGTCCGGATTTTGAGCTGAGTGATTTAGAAGAAGCAACAGAGGAGGTCAAGGAGGCCTAGCGCTCAACCTGGGGTAATAGACACAGGTGGCGCCCGATGAAACGTTCCAGCTTGATTGCCGCTGAGCGACGAATTTTCTCGATGTGGATTCCGAAGTCCTGTCCGCTGACCCACTGAACGACGGCCTGGTCGATTTCCAATGGAACCTGTTCGTCAGGCAGGTCCATCCGCAGGGTGAGTCTCATGCCAATCCTGACTTGATGATCCCCTTGAATTCGCCATCCTCCTGACGACATATCCCAGACGGTACCTTTTCCCAGAAAATCTTCCGAGAGGTAGTACCCCACGCCACAAATCATGACTCTCTGAAAGGTGCGGAGCTTAAAATGCTTCGGCATGGTGAGCCTCTCGCAGATTGGTCATGTAATGAGAGTCGCCTGTTCTCTTCGGGTTGCTGAGCGGTTGCATCGAGGATGCCCACGCACGAATTCGTCGAGTCGATCTTGTTCGATTCTAGATGTGCGGATAAATTCGATGCCAAGTTTAAAGCCGTCAACCCATCGGATGGCAGCGAGTGCGACATGTAGTGGGGGCTGGCGGTCAGGTAGGAACAATCGAAGTTGAATATATTCTCCTGGATACATTCTTTTCGAGCTCTCCAGGAGGCAACCTGGAAGCGACAGATCAAGCATGCGACCTTCAGCCACGACGTTCTCTCCGGCAAGAATCACCGAACAATCGACCGAGACTCGTTGGCTATATCGCTTTCTCACGATGCTCCCATTATGCGTTCTCTACTATGATAAACACTTGAGGGTTGGGCTGCTCTTGTTTCCAACTCTATCCTAAGGTGGGTTGTGCGACTAGTCCTCAAAATCGGTAATTCTTTGGGGGGGCTTTGGACTGCGGCTGCTCCTTTAGCGACAGAGTTATGAATTGGCCGGAAATAGGGCTCCCCGAAGGTGAGGAAACTAAAATCTGGCAAGATCTGGCGGAATCGCTAGGCGAACGTTCTCGCTTCCTCATGCGCGGCAGATTCTTGTCTGCCGGCGGGCACTCGCGTAGAGTGCCTGCGCGGGACTGCTGTAGTCAGGGAGGGGCTGTGAATGAAGACCTTGCTCGATGCACAGGTACCGGAACGGCTGATATCGGAATTCCAGCACTCGATGCGCAGATTGCTCAAGGAAGTATGCCGGGATTTTGAACGGAATTATGCCGACGTTGTCTGCATGTTCGGGTTGCCAGTCGATTGGTTTCGTAGGTTGGGACAGTCGTTCACGTCGGAGGGCTACAGCAATTGGAAGGTGGTCGGATGGATCGAGTCGCTAAACGACTTGCTGTATTTCGTCGATATCCTGGTTCAGGTGCGGCAGGAGCGATCTCGTGGGGAGATTTCCGAACAGCTCCGCGCGGAGTTTAAAGAAAAGTTTTACGAGCATGGGTATGCCGATGAGATTTTTCCCAACGGCAAGCCAGAACCTCGCCTCCTGCTTTCCCGACTGACTGCCTTTTGCCAACGATTGGCGAGGGAAATCACCCAAGAGTCTGTCTGTCTTGCTCCTCAGTTGGCTTGTGCGTGGGTAGCCGGGCAGGCTAAGGACGCGTGGCTAGTGCCCTGTGATTTGAATGCGGATGTGGAACGCGTCGAATTGCCCTGGGTCTGTGCAGTCGGCATCGCGGGCTTGTCTTATGCGGCTCCAGGGCTGGTTCGATCGGCGCTCAAAGACACCGGAGGGCAGGGAGAATTTCTGATCAAGCCGACCGGGATCGATCTGCTGGTCGGTGATCAAGATTATGCAATGGTTGAGTACGGCAAGCAAGAGCGGTGGCGTTGGCGGCGTATCGAGCCCCTGTGCGTCAGGGAGAGCCAATATGGCGGACTTATACTCGGGCCGACATTGGTCTATGGAAAGGACAAGACGCCGGTGACGGTGCGACCGACGAGGCCGGAGATTGCCACACGCATGCGACGGGCACTGTCTGTTATTGCGTCGGCCTGGCCGGAGGGGGATCGGTTACTGGCGTTATTGACCTCGCGTGTCGTACCGCTCAAAGCCTCCGGTGTGGTGAGCTTCAGCTACCGGCATCGTCCCGGGCTGTCGGCCATCAATTGTTTTGACCGTGACCGGCTCGACTTGATCGACGATCTGATCCATGAGAACAGCCACCATCACCTCAATTTGCTGCTGCGCAAAGACGTGATGTATCAACATGATCACAACCAGGAGATTTTTTATTCACCCTGGCGGCGAAGTCTTCGGCCGCTGAGAGGGATTCTTCACGCGACCTTCACGTTCACTATGGGGGCGATGCTGTTCGAGAGGCTGTCTACGTGGGCATCCGGTCGGGCAGGGAATACACGATGGAAAAGGGCTGGCCTCAGCCCGCGCGATCTTGAGCGGGCCCGCTATCGCTGTCTCGAAGAAATCGATTCGGTGCGGTACTCGTTGAAGGATCTCGATCTTGCGGGCGGCCATTTCAAATGGCTGACGCGCGGAGGCAAACAAGTGGTGAAGCAATTGGCCGATGCGCTGGCGCACATCGAACAACAGATGCTGACTCATGAAAAAGATGTGAGCCGGTCGTCGTTCGGCCCCGCCTTGCACCGCCATCGAGCCGAGTTAGCCCGTGCGCGAGAACTGTTTAGTCTGGTGTAAGCACTGTCATGTTGCCTGCCCGGCAGTGACTACTAACGCCACGGTATTTCGTGTGGAGAATCAGTTCTCTGGGTCCGGTAGCACCATGCGAATTTCCGCCGCCGCCTGATGGACGCGATTCGAGCAGATTGTCCCGTCATACTTTCAGTCGTCGTATCCAGCAAGATACGATGAGTATCCACGAAGATACGGTAGGCTTAGTCTTGGACTGAAGGTCCTGGCCGCATGTCTCCTGTAGGCTTCGCCAGGAGAGCGAACCTGTCTCACAGTGCTCGCCGTCTTCGCAACAAAGGGTCGTTGATTTAATCGGTGGTGAGTGCCTCAGTTCGGATTCTGCCAGGTGTCTGCCTCTCGGCGCACTTCAGAAATGTCTCTCAAGTTTCGCGAGGCCTCCTGCTGGACAACCGGCCTGGCATGTACTAACATTGTTCATACGTGAGGTGCACCATGATTAAGACATTGAAAAGCCATGGAAATAGTATGGCCCTTGTCATCGAAAAGCCGATGATGGAAGCGTTCGGGATCACGGAGGAGACACCGCTTCAGGTGACGGTAAACGGGAATGCGTTGGTTGTCACCCCTGCGAACGTGGGCGTCGGTCCTGAGCGGATGAAAGCCATTACGAAAGAATTGCGCAAGCGATACGGGCCGATGCTGAGGCGGCTGGCGGATTAGTCCGTGCGAGAGTTTGTCTTTCTCGGTGTGGAGGATGTCCTCCTGCTCCACACCGACACCATCGACATCGACGGCGGCTCGCAGGGTGTCAGGGATCATGGCCTTCTGGATGCGGCCGTGGCGATGCCTCGCCAGCAATTCGAAGGTGAGTGTCTCCATGAAGATATCGCCGCGATGGCCGCGGCATATCTCTTCCACCTCGCCCAAAATC
>CABVRO010000055.1:0-18215 GCA_902500715.1 uncultured Nitrospira sp.
AAGAGCGGCTGCTGTTCGCCTTGGCCGAGATGCGGTTGACCGCCGAGCAGAGGCGACGAATCAGCCGACGTATGTTGCAAGTGTGACGACGCGCAGGGGGGCCGACAGGCGCGCGAGTCGGCGAGTGACCGAAACAAGCCTCAAACGAGGAGTATCGACGATGTTCACCAGAGTCCACCACATGCTTGCGCAGTTGGTGCTTCAAGCCGCTGAGGACAAGACGGGAAGCCAACCCGGGCGCCGGTCAGGCGTTTCGGTGACACACCAAGGAGGGGAACATGATGCGGGTTCGGAAAGTCGTGCGGAACATTGGAATGTGGGGTGCGGGGGTTGCGATCGCCGCGGTGCTCGGTGTTTCTTATGCGCAGCCGGCATCGGCTGAGGAAGGCACCGGAAACATGGTGTTCTTCAAAGGCGGGTTCATGAATTTGAACGAGGACCGCAGCGGGCAGATTTTTACGGATACGGCAGGGATCGGCGGCCAGAATGGGGGAAATACCGGATGGTATGCCGGGGCGGGCTTGGACTTGGTCCTGTCGAAGGATGTCTGGGGCGGCATGGACAAGACCTGGGTCCTCGGCGAAATCGGGTTGCAGTTCAACAGCATCAACTCAAACCGTGTGAACAACGCCGCCGGAAGTATTGCTACCCGGACGTTGACGGACACCCTAGCCACCGATCCCCAGAAGGTCCAGCTTACGATGGTCACGATCGACATCGCTCCCAAAATTAAGTTTATGGAGGGACATGCGTTCCGGCCCTGGATTATTCCGATCGGTCTGGATATCCATGTGATCAGCCCCCC
Organism: uncultured Nitrospira sp.; assembly: GCA_902500715.1. Taxonomy (GTDB): domain Bacteria; phylum Nitrospirota; class Nitrospiria; order Nitrospirales; family Nitrospiraceae; genus Nitrospira_A. The sequence continues at coordinate 806 of CABVRO010000055.1, forward strand.
GTCGAATCGGACGCAGTACCTCGATCTGGGTGTGCAATTCGGCGGAGGATTCGAGCTCGCGGTGTGGAAGGCGTTCAAGGTCGGTGTGGATGCCCGGTATCACCTGACTGCGCGATTGACCAACACCAACAACGATTACTTCCAGGTCGGGCCGTATATCGGGATTTCGTTCTAGGAGGAAATAAAGGCGGTCAGTAAGACGCTCTGTTTCACCATCGCGACTTCGGCTGTAGGCGAAGGAGTATGACGCTGCCATGCCGGTCGGTACCGAACGGTCCGACCGGCGTGGCGGCAGTCCTCAACGCTCGACTCATGAGCTCGGGCCTCGATCAATGTTGCTGTGTATCTGCTCGACGATAGTTCTTTGCCAGCCTCGAAAAGGACACACTCCCTCGCCGTCATGTCGGGACCTGCATGAGCCCGAAGCTGCGTCGTTCCCCCCACTTAAGAACCTAGTCGGTCCTTGCCGCTCCACGCTCTCCTCGGTCATAGTGCGCTCAGTGATGCGAGAGAAAGGAAGGTCTTGTGTTTGCACTGGTCTGGATTCACTTGCTGGCGGCTATGGTATGGGTCGGGGGAATGGTATTCCTGTCCGTCGTGCTGGTGCCGGTGTTGAAGCGGGACGGGGCATTCGCTCAGTATGCCCTGCTGTTCCGAACGGTGGCCTATCGGTTTCGAGCTGTGGTGTGGGGGGCGATGGGAATCCTCGTGGTCACCGGAGTCACGCTGGCCGCAGGTCGATCGATTCCGCTGGCTGATCCTTCTCACTGGCCCACGATTTTTGCCGCGAAGATCGGACTGGTCACCCTCCTGTTCACCTTGACGCTGCTACACGATCTCGTGGTCGGACCGCGTGTGCGACGGAGCTTGGGACTTCCTGAAGCGGAGCGATCCTCGAGGGACCGGGTGCTCCTGCGTTACTCCGTACTCGTCCCGCGTATTTCGTTACTGGTCGCGTTGCTGGTGCTGTTGCTCGCCGTCGTCCTGGCCCGCACCTAACCCGCATTATTCATGAGCGTTTCTGCTGCAATCGCGGATTCGCAGCTGCGACTAGCCTGTCGGCGGGCGGGCTCGCCGCTCGGTCGGTCGACATCCTGTTCAAGGATGCCTTCCTCCCTCACGCCTCCGCGCGCCCGTCTCGCTGTGCGACTCCGCACTTTCGCGACGAACCGTCATGAATAATGCGGGCTAGAAGTTTGTCCGAGTCATGCCATTCTCCTGCGGCAGATGATGCAGCCATCTGCGTCGTTCTCGGCCCGAAACAATCCTCTGCATCCTCGTCGTTCGTGAACTGTCGTTCGTCTCTCGTCGAAGTGCGGATGGTGGATGGGCAGCAACGCGGCCGCCTGTTGAGTGCGTCGCGCTGCCGCTGCGCAGTCCCTAATGAGTTGCCGAAGCAGTCTGGGGGCGTGGGAGCGAGTGGATGAGGCGTTCAGCCTGTGCCTGGCTGGTGAGGGCCATTTTGAGTACGATGCCGCAAAGAGTAAACACCACCGCATTCAGGAGAAAGAATACGGCGGCGAACGAGCCGGTCGTAAAAGCCCAGCTCTCGGAGTCTGCCCGGTGGCGTTGCAGGACCCTGGTTTCCTCTTCCCTGATCTGCGCGGAGATATCCTGGATGGTCTCCATCGTTCGATTCTGCTGATTGACGGCCACGACCGACTTGGCGTAAGGCAGTCCCTTACTGCGGCGCGTCACGATGGCCTGGTCCATTTCCTCCGATCGCTGTTCGACCTGTGTGGCAAGATAGGCCACCCGGTCCTGCTGGATCGAATTGTCCCTCGTCAGCCCTCCGATCCGCCGGATCTGGTCCTCAAGCGTGACGACTGCCTCGCGATAGGGTGCAAGGTACTCGTCCGAGCCGGTAATGATGTAGCCTCGCTGGCTGGTCTCAGCTCCCGCCACGATACTCATCATCCGCTCCAACTCCAGCAGCACCTGCTCGCTCCTCGTGGCCCAGTTATTGGAAGTCTTGAAATGCACTAAGCTGAGAAAACAGGCTGCGACGATGGACTCGACCGCTATAAATCCTACGGCAAGGGCGATGATCAGGCCTTTGCCGGCAAAAAGACGATGGAACATGGGGAACCCTCCTCGATAATACGTCCATAATAGGAGTACCGGCCCTTCATCGGCTATGTCAACCCGACAAATCCCACTAGGTATCCCAAGATCTGTCCAAGTGTTCGTTCGAGACACAAGGCAATGACAGATTCACGTCCGACCTCAGTCTCGTAGTCGGGCCGTACAACTTCCCCGTACAGCGATTCATATGAACTCCGGGTGAATCCAAATGACCTGCAATGGCTCTTAACAGGAGAGTGGGAACGAACCCTGCATACTCCCAGGTTTGGAGCGGAACGGATGACTCGCGGGAGGGACGGGATCATGCAACAAGGCAAGAACGATAGAACTCTACTTTGAGGGGAGGTGGATCATGGCAAAGATCGTCATCATCGGTGCGTCCATCGGCGGGCTGCCGGCAGCCTATGAAGCCCGGGAATTATTGGCGAAGAAACACAAGGTGACGGTGATCTCCAATGTGGACTCGTTCCACTTCGTCCCTTCTAATCCCTGGGTGGCCGTCGGCTGGCGAACGAGGAAAGACATCAGTTTCGCCCTGGGTCCGGTGCTGGAGAAAAAAGGCGTGGAATACATTCATGCCATGGCGGAGCGGATTGAGCCTGAACAGAATCGCGTCATCACCTCGAAGGGCGAAGTCCCCTATGATTACCTGATTATCGCCACCGGCCCGAAGCTGAATTTCGGCGCGGTGCCAGGGCTCGGGCCCAGCGGATACACGCAGTCGGTCTGCAATGTGGACCATGCCGAACAGGCCTGGGGCACCTACCAGGCGTTCCTGAAAGACCCCGGCCCCATCGTGGTAGGGGCGGCACAAGGCGCCTCCTGTTTCGGACCGGCCTACGAAATGGCCTTCATTCTGGATGCCGATCTTCGCAAGAAGAAACTCCGGAAGAAGGTGCCGATCTATTTTGTGACGCCCGAACCGTATATCGGCCATATGGGGCTTGCAGGCGTGGGGGCATCCCGCCGCCTGATGGAAGATGAGTTCGCCGACCATTCGATGAAACCCATCTGCAATACGGCGATCAAAGAAGTGCAGCCGGGGAAACTCTTGCTCGACGGAGGGCAGGAGATTCCGTTTCGGTACTCGATGATCATTCCGCCGTTCGCCGGCGTCGATGCGGTGGCAGGGACGCCGGGGCTCTGCAACCCCAAGGGGTTTGTGAATATCGATGCGTATCAGGCCAATCCAAAGTATAAAAACATCTATTCGGTCGGCGTCTGCGTGGCCATTCCGCCGGTGGAGCAGACTCCGATTCCGACCGGGGCGCCCAAGACCGGGTACATGATCGAGTCGATGGTGTCGGCGGCGGTGCACAATATCAAGGCCGATATCGAGGATGATCCGAAGCGTGAGACCGCCACCTGGAATGCGATCTGTCTCGCCGACATGGGGGACACGGGTGTGGCCTTTGTGGCGTTGCCTCAAATGGCGCCGCGGAATGTCACCTGGGCGAAGAAGGGCAAGTGGGTGCATCTTGCCAAAATTGCGCTGGAGAAGTATTTCTTGCGCAAGATGAAAAAGGGCGTGAGCGAGCCCTACTACGAGAAGGTGATTTTGAAGGCCATGGGCATTGCCAAGTTGGAAGGACCGGCCTAACCCGGACTATTCATGCATGCCTGCTCCGTCGTCCGATTCTTTCGCCCGGCGGGGCTGTTCTCGTTCGGCCGCCCGGCCGCCTCACCGGCTCGGCGGCGCGCACAGACGTGGCGCTCTTTAGTCATCGCGCCGTGCGCCCTCGACGGACTGTCAGTACGCCTGCGTCGGCCTCGCTCGCGAGAAGCCCCGGCGGGCTTCGGTCTCGAACGCCTCGCGACGACATTCATGAATAATCCGGGCTAAACGATATGGGGACGGGGTATCGCGTGGCGACGATCGAGAAGGAACCGGCATGATCGACCAGGCGTTGCGTTCCCTGCTGGCGGGCGTCCCCATCGGTTTGCAACTGGGCGCGACGGGGACGGGTGGCGCGATTCTGGGCCTCCCCCTCATGGTCTACCTCGCCGGGATTCCCATGCAGCAGGCGGCGGCGATGTCGTTGATCATTGTGGCGACCTCCTCGTTGCTGGGCGCGTGGGAATATGGCCGGCAGGGACAGGTCAAGGCCAACGCCGCCCTGGCGTTCAGTTGGACCGGCGCGATCGGTTCGTGGGCGGGCGCATTCGGACATCGCCTGATTCGCGAGGAAATTCTGCTGGTGCTGTTCGGGCTCCTGCTGCTGCTGGTCAGGGGGGCGATGACTCGCCATCGTCGGATGCCGTCCGGACCTGACGGGGAAGAAAGTTGTGCGACCCGCTTTCCCCGCACCTGTTGGCTGAAGGTCGGCGGCATCGGACTGGCGGTGGGAACCATGAACGGTTTGTTCGGCGTCGGTGGCGGATTCATGGTTGTCCCGGCCCTGATCCTCATCCTCGGGTTCCCGACCAGGTTGGCGATCGGAACGTCTCTCGCCATCATCGCCTGTATCTCCCTCGGCGGGGTGGTCGGCCATCTCCAATTCGGGCGGGTCAACTGGCCGCTCACGGCATGGGTGCTGGTCGGGAGCCTCGCGGGGATGTTCCTGGGGGTGCGGGTCGGCACCTGGCTCTCTCCGGCCACGATGGGTCGCATCACGGCCTTCATCACGGTTTCGATTGCAGTCAGTATGATCGTGGTGAATCTGGTGAAGTTATGGGGTTCGCAAATATGAACTCTGTTGACAGAAGGCTCGTTCTATCGGACGCTCAGCGACAGGCTCTCGTGGGATGGTCCCTGTTCCGCGACGGCGCGCGAAATTGATGGCGACGGGTTCCCCATTCCATGCGCCTGTAGGCCACTCAAGTCGATGATGCGGTACCCGCATGTCCTCTTCCCCTACCTATGCCGCGCCGCCTTGTGGGGAGTGCTGGCGAATCTGATGTGTGGGCCGGATAGGCCGGCGCAGGCTGAATGGTCGGCCGTCGCTGAACAGAAGACGAGCTATACCTCCGATGCCTTTCAATTTTCTTCCGCGCGTCGGCTCCGCCTGACAGAAGACCCTTCGCAACCGACGGTGGTCTCTGCCGACAAGCCGGAGGATGTGATTTGGGAGCCGGCGCTGGAAGTGACGCACTCTACGCCCACGGCGCAGGGCAAGAATGAACTCTCGGTGAAGGCGCAAGGGGCGATCTACACCAAGAACCCCATCTTCAACCATGCCGACTACCGTATCCAGGATCGATTTTCGCTCGACCGGGAGACCTCGGTGTTGGTGCGGTATCGGTATGTGCCCAATCTTTTCCTGGGACCCAATTTCGAGCGACGCACCGGCACCCGCTCGATTCAGGAAGAGCGGGTCAGCTCGCACCATTGGCGCGCCGAAATCGAACGCCGATTGACGGACAGCGTCACGGGCACGCTGATTACCCGGTATGGGCTCAGGCGGTACAACGACTCATTTGCGGAACGGAATACGAATTTTTTCACTCTCGGCCCCCGCGTCGACTACCGTGTCCTGGATTGGCTCTCAGTGACGCTGACCTATCTCTATGAACGGGGGCTGGCCGACGGTCACAAGGACACGCAGTTTGCAGACGATGTGTCCTACTACCTCCATATGGTGTCGGCCGGTACGGAGGTTCGGCTCAATCGGCAATGGGATCTCGGGTTCACCTATATTCATCGGCGAAAAACATTTACCAGCGGCCTCGCCGGCGACACGCATGTGGGCCGGTTCGATGCCACGCACCAGGGCATCGCGGAACTGCGGTATCACATGTCTACGGCCGCGACGGTGATGCTGTCCTTTCAATACGGCAAACGTACCTCGACGAATGCGCTCCGCGACTTTCAGGACTCGATTCTTTCCATCGGCGGGCAATATCGCTTCTGATCGTTCGCGTGCGGGGCTGCGGCGCTCAAGTTGCCGCCGGGGCGAAAAGAGAGTGTGTTCCGGGGACGAGGGAAGCCCTTGATTCGTAGCGGACTTCTCCTTGTGTCGAATCCTTTTTCCCTCTGGTTACTCATATGGTGTAAGAAAGGGGGTGAGTCTATGAAACTCAATGGTTTGCTTCGTTTGATCGCCGGGGTGTTTGTGCTGGGTGCGGTGGTGCTGGGCGCCACAGTGCATCCCTCCTATAATTATTTTGCCGCGTTCGTCGCGGTAAATCTGATCCAGTCGTCATTCAGCGGCTGGTGTCCGATGATGGCTCTCTTGCGGAGGCTGGGTGTTCAGGAATAACGATGCGCCTGTGAAGGCGGGATGGCTTGTGGCCGCTCTCCTGGTAGCGGCCGGCTGCGGGCAGTCCGAGCAGCCGCCCCGGAGCGGAGAGGCTCCGTCGGTGACAGCCGTTCAGCCCGCCCTCCAGCTGGCGATGATCGAGGTGAAGACGAGCCAGGTCCCGGTGACGGTCGAAGTGACCGGGAAAGTTACGGCGGTTTATCAGGCGACATTGGCCAGCCGCATACAGGGCACCATCGACAATCTGCTGGTCCGCGAAGGCAGCATCGTACGCAAGGGGCAGACCCTGATGGTGCTCGACAATCGTGACTTGCAGGCCGAGTTATCCCGGGTGACGGCAGAGCTCGACAATGCCAACGCACACCAGACCCGGATGGAAGACCTCTACCGGAAGGATGCGGTATCCAAGCAGGAGCTGGAGAATGCCACGCGCGGGCTGCGGGTGGCCGAAGCCGCTCGCAAGGCGGTCCTGGCGCAGTTGAGTTACACGATCGTGAAAGCGCCGTTCGATGGCGTGATCACGGAGAAGAAGGTTGAGATCGGAGAACTGGCCTCCCCCGGGCAGCCGCTGCTCAAGATGGAAGATCCCGAACAACTCCGGCTGGAAGCGACCGTGGCCGAAAGCGATGTGCGGGTTGTGTCGGTCGGGTCACCGGTCCCGGTCGTGATCGATGCGTTAGGCGCCGATCCCCTCAAGGGGAAGGTGTCGCAGATTCTTCCTGCCGGTGACCCGCAAACCCATACCTTCACGATGAAGGTGGATCTTCCCAGGACGGGCGGGCTCAAGTCGGGAATGTTCGGTCGGCTCCGCCTGGAGAAAGGGATGAGCACGACGCTGCTCCTCCCGAAGTCCGCCTTCATCGAGCGGGGTGAGCTGGCCAGCCTGTTCGTGGTCGGAAGCGACCGGGTGGCTCGTCTTCGATGGGTCAAGATCGGCCGTACGTTGGAGCACGGGGTTGAAGTCCTCTCCGGCGTGGACGCCGGTGAGCGAGTCATTGTGGACGGGGCCAAGGGCAGGGACGGTGCGTTGGTACAGGATATGACGGCAGTGGCATCGCCGCCTCAGGCGCCATGACTCCCGGAAAAGAGCAAATAGCCTATGGCGTATGGCAGGAGCGAAAAAAGCTGATCCGTCGAATGGCGCCCAATCCCATCCATACGTTATAAGCCATATGCTATCAGCTCCCCCCCATTCCCCGGCTCCCCTCGGCGTAAGCGGCCGCCTCGCGGCGCTCTTCGTCGGCAGCAAACTCACCCCATTGATCATCATCGCCAGCCTTCTGCTCGGGCTGTTTGCCATTGTCCTGACCCCGCGCGAAGAAGAGCCGCAGATCGTGGTGCCTATGGCCGACGTGTGGCTCTCGTTTCCCGGGGCCTCCGCGAAGGTGGTCGAAGAGCAGCTCACCAAGCCCATCGAGCGCAAGCTATCCGAAATCAAGACCGTCGAATATGTCTACTCCATCTCCCGGCCCGGTGGGGCGCTGATCATTGTCCGTTTTTATGTCGGCGAGCCGATGGAACAGAGTCTGGTGGATCTCTACGACAAGTTGATGTCGAACCAGGATCTGCTGCCGCCGGGCGCTCAGCCGTTTCAAGTCAAACCGAGGGATGTGAACGATGTGCCGATCGTCACCCTGACCCTGTCCAGTGAAAGATATACGGATTTTCAGTTGCGGCAACTGGGCGATCGGGTCCTGGAAGATGCGAAGAAGGTCCCCGGCACAGCAGCCGGTTTCGTGGTGGGCGGTCGCAGCCGCGAATTGCGGGTGCAGATCGATCCGTCACGCCTGAAGGCCTATGGCCTGACGCCGTTGCGGGTCGCCGGCGTGATTCAGGGCGAAAACCTCGCGTTGCCCACCGGCCGGTTCGAAAGCCGGAATGAAAGTTTTCTGGTGGAGACCGGCCGTTTCATCCGCTCGAAAGAGGATCTGGAAGGGGTCGTTGTCGGCGTCAACGAACAACGACCGGTGTACCTTCGCCAGGTGGCCGAAGTGACCGATGGCCCGACCGAAGCGACCAGTTATGTGTGGCATGGCGAGGGACCAGGGGAAGGTCGCTCGTCTCTCGTGAAGCGTGAATCGCAGGAGGGATTGCGAGAGACGCTTCACGAGGAACGTTTCACGCCGGAATCCCCAGCTGTGACCGTGGCGATTGCTAAACAGGCCGGGACCAATGCCGTGACGATTGCGCAGGGCGTCATTCGAAAAGTCGAGGAACTCAAAGGAACCCTGATTCCAGACGATGTACGGATGACGGTGACGCGGGATTACGGAGAAACCGCCGATGAAAAAGCCAACGAACTGCTCTGGCATCTCCTGATCGCCGTGGTTGCCGTCGTAGTGTTTCTCGGACTGACACTCGGACTGCGTCCCGCACTGGTGGTGTCCATCGCGATTCCACTCACGCTCGCCCTGACCCTGTTCATTTCCATGCTCATCGGCTACAGCATCAACCGCGTGACGCTGTTTGCGTTGATCTTTTCCATCGGCATACTCGTGGATGACGCCATCGTGGTGGTGGAGAACACCTACCGGCATCTCACGCTTCGGATTCGCCCGCACCGCGAGGCCTCGCTGTTTGCCGTCGACGAGGTCGGTAACCCGACGATTCTTGCCACCCTGACGGTCATTGCCGCGCTTCTGCCCATGGCGTTTGTTTCGGGCTTGATGGGTCCTTACATGCGGCCCATCCCGGTGAATGCGTCGATTGCCATGTTCGTGTCTCTGCTCGTCGCGTTTATTGTCATTCCCTGGTTCTGCCAGACCTGTTACCGGCCCGGTGTGCACATGGCCGGGGTCGATCACGAATCGTTCCAGGGCAGCCGCAGTTATCGCCTGTATCAGCGGCTCCTGGCTCCGGTGTTGTCGCATCCGCTCATGGCCTATCTTGTGTTGGCGGTCATTGCGCTGTTGCTGGTCGGGTCGGTGGCGCTGTTCTATACCCGGGCGGTGGTGGTGAAGATGCTGCCGTTCGACAACAAGAGCGAATTGCAGCTGGTGATCGATATGCCGGAAGGCACGACGCTGGAGGAAACAGCCCGGGTGACGAAGGCTTTGACGCAGTACGTGCGAACGATTCCGGAGACCCGCGATTACCAGGCCTATGTCGGCACGGCCTCGCCGTTCAATTTCAACGGACTGGTGCGGCACTACTATCTGCGCGACCAACCGTACGAGGCCGACATTCAAATCAATCTGGTCGCGAAGGAGCAGCGGAAGACGCAAAGTCATGACATCGCGCAACGGATTCGTTCCACGGTGCAGGACATCGGGCGGCCCTTCGGAGCGAATGTGAAAGTGCTGGAGGTGCCACCCGGCCCGCCGGTGCAATCTGTGCTGGTGGCGGAGATCTATGGGCCCGACTACGAGCGGCAGAGAGCGATTGCGCGGGAGGTCCGCGGGCTGTTCGAGACGACGGCCGGCGTCGTCGATGTCGATGATTACCTCGAAGCCGACCAGGTGAAGTATGTGTTCAGCGTGGATCGCGCCAAGGCGGCGCTGGCCGGGATTCCGTCGGAGGAAATCGTTCGGACGTTGCGACTGGCATTGGAAGGCGCCGACGTGGGACTGGTGCACATTCCCAAAGAGAATCGGCCGGTGCAGGTGCGGCTGCGCCTGCCGGTCATCGAACGGACCGGCCTGGAGCATCTCGGCGAGATTTCGTTGCGAACCCCTGCGGGCCACATGGTGCCCTTGTCCGAACTGATTCGAGTAGAACAGACCGTGCGGGATCCAGCGATCTATCACAAGAACCAGAAACCGGTTGTCTATGTGATTGCGGATGTAGGAGGAATAGGCCCCGACAAAGGCGAGAGTCCCGTCTACGGTGTGATGGGCATCGGGAAGAAACTGGAGCGGCTGGTGTTGCCGGAAGGGTATGCATTGACGCAGCACTATGCCGTGCAGCCCTGGTCGGAACAACGGTTTGCGATGAAGTGGGACGGCGAGTGGCATATCACCTATGAAACATTTCGAGATATGGGCATCGCCTTTGCGGCAGCGTTGCTGTTGATCTATTTGCTGATCGTGGCGCAGTTCCAATCGTTTCTCACGCCGGTGGTGATCATGGCGCCCATTCCGCTCACGCTCATCGGCATTCTTCCCGGTCACTGGCTCACCGGCTCTTATTTCACGGCCACGTCGATGATCGGGTTTATCGCCCTCGCCGGTATCATCGTGCGCAATTCGATTCTGCTGGTCGATTTCATTCAACATCAAGAGGCGGAGGGTGTTTCGCTGTTGGAGGCCGTCATTCGCGCGGGCGCGATCCGGACGCGTCCCATTCTGTTGACGGCCGCGGCCTTGATGGTCGGGGCCTTCGTGATTATTCTCGACCCGATTTTCCAAGGACTGGCCGTCTCGCTGTTGTTCGGCGTCGGTGCCTCAACGGTGCTGACGCTGGTCGTCATTCCCGTGCTGTACTATCTGTGGATCGGCGGCCCTAGAAATTCACCTGCCGGCCTGATACCGAAACTGCAGAACACAGAGTTGCCACAGCCGGTCGCGGGAAGCCAACCGGGATGAGCCGTCCCCGATTCCCCCGCCGGTCTGCCGCCTTTTGCCACAACCCCGCGAGGAAGCCTGTAGCGGACCTCCACGATTCGGCACTACACCGGTCTCCGATCGACGACAATCCTCCCCTTTCATCGGCGATGATGCGAGCGTCGATGCCGAGGCGTCGGAGGGTGTCATCTTTGCACATCGATACACGATGGATGGGGATGTCGGAATGGTCCGTCTGCCTGTTCAACGTTGAAAGGAGGGTACTGTGAGGCGGTTATGGAGACTCTGTGTATTGGTGCAGGTGTGTTCCGTCTTCATGGTCCTGCCATGGACTCTCGGTCCGGCTGCCGAGCCGACGCCCGGGCCACCCGACCTGCGATTGAGTTTGCACGAGGCGATTCAGGCAGCCATCGACAACAATGCGAATGTGCGGTTGTTGAAAGAGCGGATCGTGGCGGCCCAATCGGCGGCCAGTACGAGTTTGGGCGCGTTATTGCCGAACGTATCCGGGTTCATGAGCGGGAGCAATCAAACGGTCAATCTCGCCGCCTTCGGACTTCCTCCCGACAGACTGTCCGGCTTGGGACTGCAGAGACCCGTGACGGAACCGTTCGATGTGTACAACGCGCGGGCCAACCTCGTTCAGAATATTTTCAGCCTGAGCCTGATCCAGCGCTGGCGGGCGGCAAAAACCGGCGTTGATGTCGCAGGGCTTGAGGCCGAAGTGACCAAGCGTGATGTCATGGCCACTGCGGGGCTTCTGTACATGGAGGCTTCCCGAGCGGAGGCAGCCGTGAAAGCCCGACAGGCGGACCTCGAACTCAGCCAACAATTGTTGAAGCTCGCGCAGGATCGAAAGCTGGCCGGTGTGGCTACGGGCCTCGATGTGACCCGCGAAGAAGTCCAGGTTGAGAATACCCGTCAGCGACTGCTCGTCGCTCAAAACGATCACGAAAGCGCGAAGTTGAACCTCATCCGTGCGTTGGGTATCGATTTCAACGTCACGGTGACGTTGACCGACGAGCTCACCCTCGCCAACGTCGAATCTCAAACTCCCGAAACGGCCCTGTCGGTAGCGCGCGAGAATCGCGCTGAACTGAAGGCGCAGCTCACGCGCCAAAAGCTGGCGTCGCTCAGCCTCAGTTCCGTGACCAGTGAGCGGATTCCTTCTCTGTCCTTGAACGGCGACTATGGGTGGATCGGGCTCAAGCCGGATGAAGCTTTGGCGACGCGATCCGTCGGCCTGATGCTCTCGGTGCCCATCTTCGACGGCGGACAACGAGAGGGGCGGATTTCAGAAAGCCGGAGCCGTGTGCGACAGGAACTGATCCGCATGAAGGACGTCTCCGACCAGGTGACACTCGAAGTCCGAAATGCACTGCTCACGCTCGACTCATCCACGCAGCAAGTGGCGGTGGCCGAGAAAGGATTATCCCTGGCGATGAAGGAACTGACTTTTGCGCGGGACCGGTTCGCTGCCGGACTCGCGACCAATATTGAAATTACGAACGCCCAGACCTCGGTGGCGCGGGCGCGTGACAATCTGATCGAAGCGCTGTTCCGCTTCAATGCGTCTCGCATCAATCTGGCCAGAGCGAAGGGTGAAATCGAGCAACTATTCTGAATCCGCGGCCGGCAGGCGCCTTGTCGTGTCCGGAGTCTGTGATAGCAAAGATGTGAAGGATGAGGATGGTCATGGGTGGAGACAGGATTGCGATTCCTTCCCGAACCGGTGACTCCGGGTCGGCTGACCAGGGAGTTTCGCCGCCGGGTGCCGCGGCGCCCGCCGCACGGCGCGCGAGCCCCCGCGCGTGGATGCGGGTACTGCTGAGCGTTGCCGCGGCGGTGTCTGCCGTCGTCGCCGGCCTGTATGTTCAATCACGACCGGTGCCGGACTCGGGAGTGCTGCGGGTATCGGGCAATATCGAGATAACCGACGCCGAGGTGAGTTTCAAAATAGCAGGCCGAGTAGTAGAACGTTCGGTGTCGGAAGGGGAATCGGTCAAGGCGGAGCAGGCGGTGGCTCGTCTTGATACCAGTGAGTTGGGGCAGGAAGTGGGGCTTCGCAGCGCGGAAGTTCGGGCCGCTGAGGCCTCGCTCGCCGAGTTAGTGACCGGATCTCGACCGGAGGAAATCGCACAATCGGAAGCGGTCGTCCGGCGAATGCAGGCGGATGTAGCACGCGCCCGAGCGGATTATAAGCGCCTCAAGAAACTCTATGAGCAGGACAATGTCTCGGGGCAGGACTACGACGCGGCCAAGAGCGCCGTGGAGGTGACGACCGCGAAGCTCGGCGAGGCGCAGGAGCAATTGCGCCTTGTCCAGAAAGGTCCGCGCATTGAAAAGGTCGAGCGGGCGCGGGCGCAGCTGCAGCAGGCCAAGGAAGCGTTGGCCCTGGCCGAGACCCGGCTGGGTTATGCCGCGCTGACCTCTCCGCTGACGGGTGTCGTGTTGTCCCACAACATTGAGCCGGGAGAGTTCGTCGCTCCCGGCACGCCGATCGTGACAGTCGGTGATCTGGAACATGTCTGGTTGCGGGCCTACGTCGATGAGACAGATCTGGGTCACGTAAAGGTGGGCCAAGCGGCACAGGTCACAGCCGACACCTATCCGGACAAGGTCTACGAAGGCCGCGTGTCTTTCATTGCTTCCCAGGCCGAGTTCACGCCGAAGAGCGTCCAGACTAAGAAGGAGCGGGTCAAGCTGGTCTATCGTACCAAGATCACCATCGACAATCCTCACATGGAGCTCAAAGCGGGGATGCCGGCCGATGCCCGGATCGTTCTGGACGGCGCGGAGGCATCCGGTGGAAGCCATTAAGCTCCTCCATCTGACGCGATCGTTCGGCGCGGTTCGTGCGGTCGAGGATCTGACGTTCGGCATCGCGCAGGGAGAAATTTTCGGGCTCGTCGGCCCGGACGGCGCCGGCAAGACGACCACGATGCGGCTCTTGACCGGCGTGATGGAGCCCACCGGCGGAGAGGCCTGGGTCATGGGTAAGCATGTCGTTCGAGAAGCGGAGGCGGTCAAGGAGGATATCGGTTACATGAGCCAGCGATTCGGGCTCTATCCGGATCTCACGGTGGAGGAGAATCTCCAATTCTACGCGGATCTCTATGGAGTGCCCACGAAAGGCCTCGAGCACAAGATCCACGAACTGCTCTCGTTCAGCAACCTCACCCCGTTCAAGAAGCGGCAGGCCGGGCGATTGTCCGGCGGCATGAAACAGAAATTGGGTCTGGCCTGTGCGCTGATCCATACGCCGAAAGTCTTGTTCCTGGACGAGCCGACGAACGGGGTAGACCCCGTCTCGCGGCGGGACTTCTGGCGGATTCTCTATTCCCTTCTCAAAGAAGGTGTGACCATCTTTGTCTCCACTGCCTATCTGGACGAGGCCGAACGATGCCATCGGGTGGCGCTGCTGCACCAAGGCCGTCTCCTGGCCTGCGATACACCGGACCGGGTCAAGACGCTCATGCGGGGCACGATCCTGGAAGTTCGTGTCGGCCGAGCGCGTGAGGCCGCAGCCCTGCTCAAGCGGCGGGTGAAGGTCGAGTCGGTCGGGCTTTTCGGCGACCGTATTCATGTGGTCACGATGGACCGGGCGCAGACTGCGCAGGAAGTGTCCGCCGTGCTGCAGGCCGAAGGGTTGACTCTGCACGGCCTGCGGCCGATCGAGCCGTCCTTGGAAGATGTCTTTGTCTCGGTATTGACGAGCGAAGAGGCCGTCCCTCCGCAGGAACCGATTGATGCCAGAGCGTGAGCCCTACGCGGTCGTTGTCCAGGATTTAGAAAAACGGTTCGGCTCGTTCGTGGCCGTCAACCGGATCAGCCTGCAAGTCAAAACCGGCGAGATCTTTGGTTTTCTCGGGCCGAACGGCGCCGGCAAATCGACGACGATTCGGATGTTGTGCGGGCTGCTGACGCCGACGGCCGGCATCGGGACCGTCGCCGGCTTCGATATTATGCGGGAGGCGGAGCGGATCAAGACCCACATCGGCTACATGAGCCAGAAGTTCTCGCTTTACGAGGACCTGACGGTCGAGGAGAACATCGACTTCTACAGCGGCATTTACCGGATTCCCAAGGCGAAGAAAGCCGAGCGAAAAGAGTGGGTCATCGGGATGGCGGGCCTGTCGCAGCATCGCGGCTCACGCACCGCCGTGCTCTCCGGGGGCTGGAAGCAACGGCTCGCGCTGGGCTGCGCCATCCTGCATGAGCCGCCGATCATCTTTCTCGACGAGCCGACGTCCGGCGTGGATCCCATCAGCCGCCGCCGCTTCTGGGATCTAATTTACGAGTTGGCCGGACAAGGCGTGACGGTCTTCGTGACGACGCACTATATGGAAGAGGCGGAGTACTGTGACCGGCTGGGGTTGATCTATCGCGGGGAATTGATCGCCTCCGGGACGCCGGACGAGCTGAAGACGCGCTTCATGCAGGACGACATCATCGAGGTGCTCTGCGAGCAGCCGCAGGAGGCGATCCTAGTGCTGGGAACAGTCGCGGGGGTCAAGGAAGCCGCTTTGTTCGGCAAGGGTCTGCATGTGGTGGTCGAACGCCGGGCGAAAGGCGTGATCCCGGCGATCACGAATCGGTTGGCGGAGCGGAACGTTGCCGTGTCGCGGGTGGAGCGGATCGTGCCGTCGCTGGAGAATGTGTTCGTCTCGTTAATCGAGGCGCGGGACCGGCAGGAGCGGCCACAGGCGGAGGTGAAGGGATGAGGCCTCGGCGCATCTGGGCGGTCGCCCGTAAGGAGGGCATCCATATCATCCGGGATTGGCGTAGCCTCGTCATGGGGATCGCGATCCCGATCCTCTTGTTGATTCTGTTCGGCTATGCGCTGACCTTGGACGTGGACGAGGTGCCGCTCGTGGTCTGGGATCAGAGCGGCACGCAGGCCAGCCGCAACTTCACCCGCCCTTTCGAGGGATCACCTTATTTTGCCCTCCGCCGGTTTGTGCAGACCTATGCAGAGGTGGAGCGGGCCATCGATTCTGGGGAGGCCTTGGTGGCGTTGGTCATCCCGGTCGATTTCGCGAGTGGTGTGGAGTCTGGTCGGACTGCGCGGGCGCAGGCGATCGTAGACGGCAGCGACTCCAACACGGCGACGATCGTATTGGGGTATCTCGAGACCGTCGCGCGGACCTACAACCAGGATTTGGCGATCGAGCAAGCCGCCCGCAGCGGCGGCCGGACCGTCACGGTCCCGCTGGATCTGCGCCCGCGCGTCTGGTTCAACGCCGACATGGAATCCAAGAACTACATCATTCCGGGGCTGATCGCGGTGATCATGATGGTCATCGCCGCGATGCTGACCTCGTTAACCGTGGCGCGGGAATGGGAAACCGGCACGATGGAGCAGATCATCTCCACGCCGCTGAAAGGCCCCGAGCTGATCCTCGGCAAACTGCTGCCGTACTTCGGCATCGGGATGCTGGATGTGCTGATCGCCGTGCTGATGGGTGAGTTCGTCTTCGAGGTGCCGCTGCGCGGCAACGTTGCACTCCTCTTCAGCATGGCCGCCATCTTTCTGGCTGGCGCGCTTTCGCTCGGCATGCTGATCAGCATCGTGACCAAGTCCCAGTTATTGGCCAGCCAACTCGCCATGGTCGTCACCTTCTTGCCGGCGTTCCTGCTGTCCGGGTTCATGTACGACATTAGCAACATGCCGAACGCGATCCAGGTCATCACCCATGTGGTGCCGGCCCGGTATTTCGTCTCGCTGTTAAAAGGGGTCTATCTCAAAGGGATCGGCCTGGAGTTACTCATGCTGGAGGCGGCGCTGCTGGCTGGCTTCGGCCTAGTCGTACTCCTGGCCGCGAATTTGCTCTTCAAGAAGAAGATGGCGTGAGGCAGTGATGTTCGAGCGGATCATGCAGATGCTGATCAAGGAATTCATCCAGATCCTCCGTGATCCCCGAATGCGGATCGTGATTTTCGCGATGCCGCTCGTGCAGACGTTGGTGTTCGGTTATGCCGTCACCACGGACGTCACGCACGTTCCGACCGCGATATTCGACCTCGACAACAGCCGGGCCAGCCGCGAGTTGGTTGCGCGATTCATGGGTTCCGGCTACTTCGATGTGGTGGGATACGTCGATCGGGAAGAAGAGGCCCGGTACCTCGTCGATCGTGGGCTGGTCAAAGCCGTCCTGCGGATGAACAAGGGCTTCGGGGAGGATCTCCGCGCCGGCCGGACCGCGGCGCTCCAGATGATCGTGGACGGAACGGACTCCAACACGGCGGGCATCGTGCTCAACTATGCCGGGCAGATCGCCGGTCGTTTCAGTGAAGTCGTGCTGCACACTCGCTTCGTGCGAGCGACGGGTCAGCCGGCCGCTCCGCCCCGCGTGGCGCTGCAGACGCGTGCCTGGTTCAACGAGAATCTCGAGTCGCGGAATTTTTACGTCCCCGGCGTGATCGTGCTGATCGTCACGCTGGTCACGCTGATGCTCTCCAGCATGGCGGTAGTGCGTGAAAAGGAGCTCGGCACGATCGAGCAGATCATGGTCACCCCTATCAGGCAATCGGAGTTCATTCTGGGCAAGACGTTGCCGTTTGCACTCATCGGTTTTGCCGATGTCGTGCTGGTTACCGCGATCGCCGGTTATTGGTTCGACG
>CABVRO010000055.1:18315-21479 GCA_902500715.1 uncultured Nitrospira sp.
ATCGGTTTTGCCGATGTCGTGCTGGTTACCGCGATCGCCGGTTATTGGTTCGACGTCCCGATCAGAGGCAGCCTCATGCTGCTCTTAGGGGCAACCAGTCTCTATCTGATGAGCACTCTCGGGATCGGCTTGCTGATCTCTACCATCAGCCGGACGCAACAGCAGGCAATGATGAGCGCCTTTTTCTACTATTTCCCCGCCATGTTATTGTCCGGCTTCGTCTTTCCGATCGCGAACATGCCGGAGGCCGTGCAGTGGCTGACCTACCTCAACCCGCTGCGCTATTTCCTCGTGATCATCCGCGGGATATTCCTGAAAGGTGTGGGGCCTGACATTCTCTGGCCTCAAATGGCAGCGCTGTTGATGTTAGGGGCGACTACGCTCTGGGTCGCGACGAGGCGTTTTCAAAAAACCATTGGCTAGGCTGGAATGGATATGTTCTGGAAGGCGATGATCTGGGTGATCGGTTTGACGGCCCTAACGGTGGGCGAGGTCCGGGCGGAAGAAGCGCCGGACATGAAGAACGGCGAGGTGATCGACTGCCGGTACGAGCAGAGCGACCGTGGAACGAGTAGTTCGGCGTTCCCAAGCGATGATGTCTTCCGGCCGTTGATGGCGGATCCGAAGCAGCCGCAGTTCTTCGCCAGCTATCAGTCCGTTCAACGCAGACAACCCACGAGTACTGTGACAGGGGTGGGGAAGTCCGTGAACGTTGGCTCGGTAGGGTTCGGCGAAAATTTCGGATTTTATTCCAAGCGGCAAGGTTGTAATGGGTGGCAGGTGGGCTTACTGGCGGGAGTCTTTTCGCAATTCAATCTGGATGCTCCGTCATCGGATTTGATTAACGCCGATTATATTGTTGGGATTCCCCTTTCCTGGCGGCATGGAGCCTGGTCCACGCGGGCTCGCCTCTATCATCAGAGCAGCCACGTCGGGGATGAATTTCTCCTCGAGAATCCCGGATTCAATCGAGTAAATCTCAGTTTTGAGGAAGTTGAGGCCATCGTCTCCTATGAACACCGGTGGGTTCGGATGTATGCAGGTGGGGGCTACTTGATTCACCGCGAACCGGCGCAGCTGGATCGGCACCGAGTGCAATGGGGGATGGAGCTGCGGGGGCCGACGGTTCACTCGCCGTTCCTCGGGAGCATGATGCCCGGGCTCCAGCTCACGCCGATGCTGGGGGCCGACTTCAAGACCTTCGAAGAGCTGCGGTGGATCGTCAATCACAATGTCATTGGCGGGTTCGAGTGGTCCAGGCCTGGCGCGAAGCGTCGGTTTCGGTTTCTCGTGAATTATTATCGCGGCTTCTATCCCTATGGGCAGTTCTTTAGCGAGAAGGTCGAGAGTATCGGATTTGGATTCTATTTGGCATTCTAGGCCACTCACAGAAGGGGCCGACCGGTTTCGTGTGCCTGGACCCCTCTTCCCGGAACCTCCCCTAAGGCCGCCGCACAAGGTTAGACTCGTTCTGCCATCACTCGGCATTGTCCAGGCCTCTCGGTTCCGGCCGGCCGATCTAGAGTGAAACGCCGTACAGGCCGCCGAACGGTGAATCCTTCCGGGCGGATCCTGCTCTTACAGAAAAGAGAGAGCGTTTCATTGATGGTCGAACGTCGCGCGAGAAGGCAGGGTGTTCTGCGTTTCAGGAGGTCACCGATGGGCAGCAAGGGACACACATTGTGCCGGGTAATGGTTGGGCTCTGGATCGTCACGCTGGCCGTCGCCGGGTGGGTGTTTGTCGCTGGGTGGACGAAACCGGGCACGGACGGACGGCAGGAGATCGGGCTGGCGCCGGCGGAGCGGGACCAGATTCTGGCTGAAATGCGACAACTCTTCAAAGCGGTGGATGGAGTCGTCAGAGGGCTCGGCGAACCCCAACCGGATCGTAACGCAATGGAAACAGCCGCCAGAGCAGCCGGGATGAAGGCGGCGGCAGATACGGAACCAGCCATCATGGCAAAGCTGCCGTTGCCGTTCAAGCAGATGGGCATGTCAATCCACAAGGACATGGATGCCTTGGCTGATGCGATCGTGCAGAAGGAAGCTCCGCAACAGATTCTTCAGCGGTTGTCGAGCATGACGGCGCGGTGCGCGACCTGTCACGATCTCTATCGATTTGGAGTCAGCCAATAGCACGTCGCGTGAAAGCGCGCTTGGAGAAGGCAGCGCCCATTTGATGGACGATGACAGGATATCGAATGTGAGGTGATGGCCGGATGTGGAGCGTAACGGAGCGGGCGTATCACCCGCTTCTGCCGTGAGCACTGCCGCTCATGGCGATGTGCGCGAGGAGGTGTCCAATGAAGCTCAGGAAAATGCTTTCCATCGCGGTGGCGGTTGCCCTGTCGTTCCCGGTAGGAAACGTGATCACTGCGTCGGCGCAGGATCGCGATCGCGATCAGCTCAAAACGCAGCAGCAAATTCAGGATAAGGACAAGCTGCAGACGAAGGATCAGCTGAAAGAAAAGGAGCAACTCAAGGAGCAGGAACGAACGCGCGAGCGGACGCGGGAACAGACTCGTACGGACCGTCCGGAGAGACCGCAGCATGAGAAGGCTGAGCGGACCGAACGCGGCGGCCGTTGACTGCGGCAGGGAATCTGATGCGGTATGACGCGATCCTTGCGGCAAGGGAGTGTTGTGCCGGTGTGAGTCTGGTAGCGGTTTTCTTAGGGATGGGTTTCTTTCTGCTCGGCGCAGGGACTGTTGACTGGGCGGCGGCTGAAATCGAAGGGCCGCCCCAGCCAACCTCTCAATGGCGAGTCAGCACGACCATCAACTATTCGAGCGGTTCATACGGCGCGGATTCCAGGACAAACATTCTCTATGTGCCTCTGACGGTGCGGCGGGTGTTTCGTGATGGAGATCTCAGGCTGACGATTCCATTTGTCAGCATCTCAGGGACCGGAGCTGTTCGACTCGTGGGGGGAATGCCGACGCGAACAGGCAGTGCCACGGCCAGTCCGACGGCGGCGCTCGCCGGCGGGACAGGGAGGGGCAAAGGGCCCGGCGCCACCCCGTTATCCAGCGCTACAACCGACAGCGGCCTTGGCGATCTGATTCTGCGTGGTCGTTATTACCTGGTCGAGGAGAACACTGTCATGCCGCTTGTGGCGGTGACGGGGCGGGTCAAATTACCGACTGCGGATGCCGATCTCGGGC
>CABVRO010000056.1 GCA_902500715.1 uncultured Nitrospira sp.
CCAAGCCGATGAGCGGATTGCGAATCTCGTGCAAGATACCGCCGGCAAGTTGGCCGACCAGCTTGACCTGTTCCGTATGACGCAACGCTTCCAGCATCTGTTCGCGCTCGCTGAGATCGGTGAGGATCGCCATGAAGTATTGCGTGGTCCCGTCAGACGCCTTCACCGGACTCACGCTCTCCCTTACCAGAAACTCAGACCCGTCTTTCCGTCGATTGACGAATCGTTCGACAAAAGGATGACCCGCGCGAATCGACGCCCACAGCCGCTCATAAAACTCGGGCGGATGTTTACCGGACTTGAGCATGGCGGGACGCCGGCCCAAGGCCTCTTCGCGGGCCCACCCGGTCATCCGCTCAAGGGCCGGGTTCCACTCCATAATCCGGCCGGTCGTGTCCGTCATCATCACACCGTCCTGGGCGGACAGGAACAGGCGATGGTAGAAATCCATCTGTGTCTCTTCATGCCATCGCCGCTCCAGGACCGTCCCGATGGTGTTGGCCATGGTGCACAGGAACTCTTGTTCCTGCTGACTGAACTTGCGGACCCGCTTCGAATGGGCCGTCATCACCCCGTACACCTTGTCCTGGACCAGCATGGGCACACACATCCCCGAGACCGCCCCATGTTCGGTGAGTAATCTGGACGGAGAGAATCGTGTTTCCAACCGGAGGTCGTCGACCACGACCGGAACCCGTTCCCTGATCGCGTAGCCGGCTTGAGAATGCGTGCCGCCTTCGATGGTAAGCTTGCCGATGAGATCCGTTTGCAACCCGACCCCCGCCATGATGTACAGATGGCTGTCCTGCTCGCGCGGCACAAGAATTTTGCAGAGTTCCACTTCCAGCGCGGCCGCCGTTTCCCGCACCGCCTCATTCATCAACGCCTGGGCCGAAAGGCCGCTGACCGCCAGAGTACCGATACGCGCCAGTGCCGACTGAAATCGCGCGACGTGCGCCGCCTCCTGTGCGAGCGCAATTCGCTCCGTCACATCTTCCAATACCATCAGGACTCCACGCTCCCCGCGGTACGGCACCACATTGAAGCGGCAGGCATAGGAGAGTCGCCGGCCGTCGTGAGTCTCCAGCGTGTACTCGGCCGTCTTTCTGGCTCCGAGCGCCCTCGTGTTCCATTCAATGGCGTCGTCCAGAAGACGCCTCCGCAGGGCATGTTCCATCCCGTCCGCCTGAGACGGCGTGCGTTGGACCAATTCCGCGAATTGCGAATTCTCGAAAATGAGAAGGCCGCGGCAGACGAAACAGAGGCCTCCGTGGATACAATCGCTCAGCCAGGCCAGCACCTCGGCGGCGGCGAGTTCCGCCCCGACCGGCTTTGAGACCTTGGAACGGCTGCGATGGGTAGGCGCCATGATGGTCGCGCTTGTTGGAACAGACCGAGCTTTGTTCTGCACGTTCAGACATACCGGGCCACGAGCCCGCATGACGCAAGAACAGTTCTCCTGCACTTGCCGATCTGCGGTTCCGCCAAGCCTGCAGCCGGCGGGTATGCCCCGGCGGATCACCACCCATCGCGGGTGAATTCCCGATCCGGAGGCCTGCTACTGACCCACGAAATGGTCACGCCGCGTCACCGCGACATCACTGACGAACATGGCGCCGGAATGTTTGTGAAACAGCGGCCCCAATCCTGCCAGAATCGGCTCGATGCGCTCTTCCGGCACAACGGTAAACACGATCACCTGGCTGCTGGTATCGTCGAACAGCAAGTGCCCTTCATGGAACCCGTGATGTCCCTTACCCGAGACGTTGTTAATGATCGTGTAGCCGGTGGCGCCGACTCGATCGAGCAAGTTCGTCACGAGTTTGAGATGCTCTCCCTCGACCACGATGCGGATCTCTTTCATCGGATGCAACGTCAGCATACTTCCGCCCCCCTCCTCCTGTTCTTCCAGGCCCCTCGATGTCAAAACCGATCAACGCTCATTCCACTCTGCTTGCGTCAGAGGCGCGAGGCAGCCGGTGCCTCGCCTTCCCGCACCGGCCCGTCGGACTCCGACGGGACTCCCGACACACCGGCATCGGGACGGCGACCGGAACTCCCCTCCAATTCACGGCCCGGTTCCGCCTCTTCCGACAACAATCGCCAGCCCTGCATGATGTCGTAATGATAAAAGGCCGCTTCGGTCGGCTCACACACCACCAGCGACACCCACTCGTTCTGGAACAGCCGTTCGAGTCCGGGATGTTTCGCAATCACCGACTCGACGAGGGCGCGCGGCGCCTCAATCACCGTCAGCAAGCGCATCGGCTCATGGTAGGGGACCGGACCGTCCAGGACGGTCTGAGCCGGCAGGCCGAGGCGAAGGTCGCTGGTCGCTCCGCTCATCACACCCACTCGTCCGACGATATTGTGGTACACCTTGCTCCCGCTGCCGTACACCTCGTTGTCGACGGTGGAGAAATAATGCTCCATGTTGATCCACTGCGCCACGATGAGGGGAGCGGTCATGATCGTCTCCAGGAGTTTGCCCGAGGCGTCCTGGCGATAGTCGTAAGAATGCAGAAACGACCGGCCCTGGAGATCCAGGGGCCGCGTGAGTTCGCGGCGGCCGATGATGAGCAGGTTGTTCTTCGACAGGCCCCACTCGGGGCGGACCTGGGCCCAATCGACACTGCGCCGGCGCGCCCGTTGCTGCGGGTCGCGGCGAGTCGGCTTTGCCGACGGTCTTTCCAACGCCAGACCACGTTCCAACGCCGCCTGCGTGCCCGCCTCCTCGAGATCCTCCAGCAACCGCACGAGATCCTTCCGGTGCGTCGGCGGCACATCCTCCAGATCCACGATGCGGACATCGTTCCGGGTCGTATCGTGCAATGCCGCGACGAAATGCGTATCGCCGGGGATCTTGATCCCCCGCGACTCCAGCACCTTTCGAACGGCCGGATTGTTGGCCATCGACGCGAAGGCCCGCGCATTCGGCAGGCCGCTGTTGCCGCCGCAGGCGCCGCAATCCAGGGCGGATTCGTACGGATTGTTGTCCGACGTACTGCCGTGGGAACACATCACCACCAGCCGTGAAAATCCGGACGTGAATCCCATCAGACGAAGCGCCGCCTCGACGCCGTAGGCCTGTTCTGCGACAGAAAATCCATGCAGGGTAATGCGCTGCATGCGGGTCGACATGCCCCGGGGTGTGAGGGCCAGTTCCCGACGCAACCGTTGATTCAGCGCATCCGCTTCGGAGGCAGCGATTCCGAGCGCATTCGAAACTTGTCCCCTGCTTTGCTCGTCCTGATTCTCCAGCGCCCCGAGGCGGATCGTCTCGATCAAGGCCGGCGTGATCGCGGAACCAAGCGCGGGAAACTCTCGCCGGAGCGCGGCGCGGATGGATGCGCGCTGTTCCGCCGCCACCATTTCTTCCGCCTCTTCCCGGGTCAACTTGTCGATCGTCAGGGTCGTCGCCAGCGGCGGCAGCCACAGCCCCTTCACCCAGGAAGTCAGACGGTGATACCAGAGTGGACAAAGGGTCTTGCCGAAGAAGGGAATGCTGAAGAACCATCCCAGGGCTTCGACCATGACGTAGGGGGTAATGACGTTTTCCTTGAGATCGTGGAGGAGCTCATGACCGGCCTTGTTGAGTCGCGCAAACAGCCGGTGCCGACTCGCCGCCGCTCCATGGTAACTCCGCGGGATCTCCCTGATGTGGTTTTTGTGTTTCAACAGCACGGGCGAATGCGTGACCGGATGCTCTTCGCCGAACGCCTGATACTTGACGGGAATGCCGAAAAATCCAGCCACCCCCAGCGTCTCATATCCCCCCAGCTGTTCGAGATGCCGCCGCAGCACCTCGGATCGAACATCGATACAAAACACCATCTGCGCCAGGGGACGCGACGATCCACCGGAAAAAACCCGATCGCCGGCGTCCCTGAGCTGCGTCGCGACGCCGCTCAATTGCCCGACGATGTCCCGGCGGTGACGGGCTTCAAACGCGTCCAGCCAACGCTGGCTCTGCTGCCCGGCGGGGAATCCATCCAACCAGTTCAGTATCGTGCACACGTCGGCGGGCTTCGTTTCGCTGATCTGTTCCGGATCGACACCCATCGCCACCGACAGCGCCCACAAGCGCCGGGCATCCCGCTTCACGGCTTCAGAAGCGCGCCATCCGGCGGTCTGTTCGTAGACCTGTTTCCCGATGCCGTTCCAGTCATCCGACTTGGCTGTCCGATGAAGCCGACTCCATTCCCGCGCCTCTGCGGCGGCCGAGGCGGGCAGCCGGCCCTCCATCAATTGACGCCGGAGCCAGTGGGCATACGGAGCCTCATCGATGCACGCACGGATGGCATCGTAATGCCCGGCGATGTCCAGCGACCGGCGACAGTGCAGCGCCACGAATTCGCGTTCGTAAAACAACCGCACCGCCAGGTATTTCACCAGATCGACCGGATAGCGGGCCTGCCAGGGATAATGCTGCTCCTCCGACCGCCACTTGATATGGCCGGTCCATCCGGGCAGGGCGGACAGATGGAGGGCAAAATAGGACTCCCACGCCGACTTCGGGATGCCCATCACGGCCAGACTATCCAGCACGGCCTCTTCCGGCCGGTCACCCAATGCATCGATCTTCTGCGCCGCGTCCGCCACACCCAACAACCGCAGGCTGGCGTCGTACCGGGCCAACCGCTTCCACGCGCGGTAAAACGTATGCTGCCGATCGGGCATCGTCCAGGAGGCTTCCCCTTCATCCAGAAATGCGCTGCACCATTTGATCATCTGTTCGGTGATATCCGATACGAGCGATGTCCCCAACGTGCGGTCGCACCAGGTTGAGAGGGTTTCGTGGGACAACAAATCCACCGTCTCCCAGGGAAGCAGCGTCTCCGTCTGGCTGGTTCTCGCCTGCCTCACCGCAGTCGCAAGCCATACGGTCAGCTGATCCAGCCTGTCCTCAACCGGCCCTGACGGATCCGCATGCGCCTGAGCCGCATCATTGAGCCCGTGCACCATGGAGAGCCGCAACACATCCAGATGGGAAACCTCACGCCCCGCGAACAGAACCCGCCGCTCGCTGGCCAAGGGGGCGAGCACCCGGGTGAGGTCCTCCTGACGAATGCGGCCCTGTTCGAAGTAGCGACGATACGAGGCGCTGGGAAGATAGCCTTTTCCTCCGAGCAGCTGTTCCCCGCGTTTCACCGCTTGATTGAACGGAAGAGCTTCCAGCCCGTGCAGGGGATTGTGATGAATAAATGTGCGCATGGGCCAGTAGGACGAAATCGCCTCCCCGGCCAACTCCACATGGGAGCGTAATTCCATCCGCTCGGCATCTGTGAAGGTGCGTGATTCAACCGCCATACCACACCACTCCGTGTCAGTCTGACCGCGCACAGCCGGATTACCGGCGAAAGGCGACCCGACCGATCATGCGAACCAGATCCTCGACATAGAGGCCGTTGAGAAACATCACGTACGCCCGGACGCGCAAGGTCTCAGTCCAGGCCGGCATCAGCAGGCTGACACCTTTGGCCTTCCCATAGATCATTCCCCAGGCGCCGACAATCAAGATCGCGGCGAGTCCGATCACCAGTTCGAAGAACGAGCGATTCCATTCAGCCGCCCGCAGATAGGATTCCGCTACGCCGGCGCCAGGAAACAGGAGATGCGTGAATGCCTCACCCGCCCACAGGTACGTGAGCCCGATGAACGCCAGGGTTCCGAGCATGGTCAGCGACACAGCCCAGGAAGCCCCGGTGTGAAGTCGATACAGAGTGAACATCGCTTGCGAGGTCGTCACCCACCCGAAGAACAGGAAAATGACCGCCCCCTGCGCATCCTGCAGGGGAATACTGACGACGCCATGTACCACCAGCAGAATCACCAGCGGCAGCACCAACGTCGCGACCAAGCCGGTGGTCCAGGTCATCGGTGAGAAGGTATGCGCCTCATCGGCGCGGCCGACGGGAGGAAGCTTAAATTCCGTCCGCGCCTTATGAATGACGGAGCCGGAATTGAGGAACAGCGTGGCCTTGAACAGGCCATGCGCGCAGAGGTGGAACACGGCGAGGGCAAAGGCGCCCAAGCCGCACTCCATGACCATATACCCCATCTGTCCCATGGTGGAATAGACGAGCCGGCGCTTCACGCTGGTTTGTGTGAGCATCGCCGTGGCCCCGATCAGGGCCGTAATGCCGCCGATGACGAACATCAGATGGAGCGTCGTCGGCGCGAGACCGAACAGAGGCGCCAGCCGGTTCACGAGAAAACCTCCGGCATTGACGATTCCCGCGTGCATCAGGGCTGAAACCGGGGTCGGCGCTTCGATCGTGCCGATCAGCCAGAAATGAAACGGAAATTGGGCGGACTTGGTCATGATCGAGAGGACCATCAATAGGGTCACGACGAGAGGCACATCGCATTCCCATTGCAGGCCCGGCCACACCGTCAACGGCGCCGGGGCTGTCTGCAATCGGGCAAAGAGGTCGGTCATATCCCAGGTCCCGTACGATCCGTACAGGACCAGCAGCGCCACCGCAAATGCGGCATCGCCGAAGCTCTGGACCCAGAAGGTCTTTTGCCCCGCATCCCTGGCCGCACGACTATCGGGGTTGCACACCAGCAACCTCGCCAATAACCAGGTCACCAGGTGCCAGCAGACAAACAGCCAGAACAGGTTGCCGCTGCTGACCAGGCTCAACAACACAAACGTAAGGCCACCCAACAGCGCAAAGAAGCGGACATAGCCCGCATCGCCGACCATATACCGTTCGGAGTACACATGAATAATCAGGCTCACGAGACTGATGAGCGCCATCATCACCGCCGCCAGGCGATCGACCACGACTGTATAGGTCATCGTGCCTGATGGCGTGCCGATCAGGGCCAGCTGGATCGTGTCTCCCGACAGAACCACCGCCAGGGTGGCCAGCGCGGTCAGGGCGGAACACCAGAGCGCGCCAATCGCGATACGCGCAACCCGGTCGCCTAGATCCCGCCAGAACAAACTGATCAGGAGCGTGCCGAGCAGCGGCGCGAAGATCGTAACCAGAGGAAATATCGCAACCATAGGATCAGACTCTCCGAGAAATGCGTACACTCTGCCGGGTCATCAGCAAGAACAGAGCCTGGCAGCCGGATCAGCGAAATAGTCAAATTCCAGTGGATTTGAACAATCGCCAAAGGACGATTCCCCATAGCCGCCCCTTTGATTTCACCACCGGCGTGCCTCCATGCACAACGTGCATATGCGCACGACAAGCCTGCTGAAATCAAGGACGGGACGGAACGTCGTGCTGAACCAGGAGTCTCTACCCCATCACTGAAAGCGAAACCGTACAGAGCAACACGCGAGCGGTCGTTATGGGGTGAGCTACGCGTGTCCGGTGGAGCGTGTCTATTGTCTGTAGGCAGAGGAGCCTCGGGCCGCCAAGCAGGTCAAAACCAGGAACAATCTGTCAGCAAACGAGAGATTAGTCTCGTTCACGCACGAGTACGATGCTGTTCGTTGAAATTGCTTTCGTAATGTGTTCGAACATCGAGCGCACGTGAATCGCCGTCTCTACGGACCGGAGATCATCTTCCAAGCGCTCTCCTGATCGTGAATAGTGGTCGAGCCGAAACTAGCTCTCACGCGCAACAACACGCGCCTCCCCTGCTGTCCATTCCACTGCCCTGCTCCCTCCCGGCCGTTTCTTGATGTGTTTCTCTCCTTGTGATAGCGTCTACTTAGACACCTATGCGTTCCATGCACAACAGACTCCGCCGACTCGACCACCTGCTTCGCGCATGGGCAGTCCTCTGGCTATTGGCCTTGCCGCTGTTCCATATCCATCCCGAGACGGATCCCCATCATGGCGAAGCCGGTCACATTCACGCCGCCGCCGTGCACAGGGTTTTTTCGGCCGACCTGGAGGGTGAGTTTGAAGACCACCACATGGCGCATCACCACGCACCAGACGCAGATTCTGAACCTGCTCTTTCTGCGCAAGGTCCGCATGCATGGGAGAACGATCATGAACTAAGCTTCTCGCTGTTGAACGATGCCACCGACCGCAAGCTCGTGAAGCCGCTGCTCACGCATCTGCTGTTCGTCGCCCAACACTTCCTCCCCCTGCCTGAGCGCCATGCTCCGGCGGTGGACCAGGACGATTCGACCGTTGCGTTCCCCCTTCTTGCTGCTGACATTCCTGCGCGTGCGCCGCCCGCTCCGCTCATCGGCTAACGTCCGTACGTTCCGACACCCATATCCTGCTCGCATTCGCGCACCGGCTCAGGCGCTTCCTGTTGACCGGTGTAACCCGACTGCGAGCAGAGGAGGCTCCCGATGATTGCTCGTCTCAGCATGTCCGTTGTCTGCATGAGCCTGGTCACCGTCCCCTTTGCAGTCGGCACAGCCGCAGGCGCTGAAACGCCTCGCACCGCCGCCTATTCCTTGCCGGATATTCTGACGCTGGCGGTGCAACACCACCCCATGCTGGCCGGAGCCGAGGGGTTCATCAAGCAGACCCAGGGCCAGCAGATTGCGGCCGGCGCCTATCCGAATCCCTCCATCACCGGCATTGCCGGACGCGGTGCGATTCGCGACCCGAGTACCGGGACGCACGTCACCGAGCGGACGTTCACCGTGGAACAGCCGCTGGAATGGACCGGCAAGCGACAGGCCCGCCAGGACGCCGCCGATGCCGGAATGGCGGGCACGAATGCCGCATTGGAAGAAACCCGCCTCACGGTGCTTGCCGAAGTGAAGGTGGCGTTCTATCACCTGCTTTTCGCCCAGCGTGATGTCGAACTCGCCGCGCAAACCGTCACCAGCGTGGAGGAAGTCCAGCGGCCGCCACACGCACGTCTGGCGGCCGGAGAAGCCACCTCCTTCGACAGCATGAAAGCCGGAGTGGAAGTGTAGAAGGCCAAGAAGGAAGTCGCCCGGGCGAACAGCATGCTCTTAGTGGCCAAGGCCCGCTTGAATACGCTCACCGCCGGACTCAGCGTCCAACTCCCCCTGGCGACGGTGGTGATCAGGGGCCTCCTGACCTCCACAACCTTGACCTTGCTGATCATTCCGGCCCTGTATCCACACTGGGTGCGTGACGAGACCATGAGGCCGCGGCCCCTTGCCGGCCAAACAGAAATGAACGAGTCCGGCTTGTAACCTATTGGCCGATCAAGGCGGGGCGGGGCGGGGCAGGTTCGAATCCGGGCCGAGCCGTTTCAGACTCTTTCCTGGACAGACTTTCGTCACCGCGGTAAGCTTCCTCTACGAGTCGAATTGTCTGCAACCGAGCCCGAATACTGCGAAATCGTTCCATCACACGCAGAACCGGTGCCCATCCTGAGGAGTAGTTATGGCGACCATCATGGTGATCGACGACGAACCATCCATCCGCGGCCTCCTGCGGGAGGTCCTGGAACGATCAGGGCACAAGGTCGTCGAGGCGAAAGATGGGCGGGAGGCGCTGGATCTCTATCAAAAACATAAAGCCGACCTGCTGATCATGGACCTGCTCATGCCGGAGGTCGATGGACTGGAAGCCACCCTGCAACTGACCCGCGAATACATGGACACGAAAATCATCGCGATGACCGGCGCGCAAGGGGACCGGAACTTTCTGGATATCGCGAAACTCTTCGGCGCCCACCGGACCTTCGAAAAGCCCTTCGACTTGAAGGAAATGCTGAACGCCGTGGAAGCGGAACTGGCTCAGAAGTAATCCGCACTCCCCTTCGCGCCCCTGGCCTTCCCTCGGAAGCCGTTCACGAAGGAAAATCTGCTGGAAAGCCCACCGCTGCTTCTGCAAGAATCGACCGGTGCAGCGGACAGCCACAGCCAAACACCCGTGTTTCTAACCCCCACTCGCGCATGGCGTCTCTGGTGTGCCTGGAGCATGCTGATCGTGCTCGTGGGTATCCTCCCGCTGCATAACTTCGTCGGCCACGCGCATTGGCAATACATTCGCTGGGTGCCGACACCGGACCAGCTGAGTTCGCCGGCCATCCTCCTGGATCTCGGCATCGATGCCGTGGCCAACATCCTCCTCTTCCTCCCCTTCGGCCTGCTTTATACCCTGCGCGGATTGGGCGGCAAATCCTTCTCTCCCGGCCACCTTGTGCTGATGGCCTTCGCACTGTCCTTCAGCATCGAGTACTACCAGGTCTATTGTCACAACCGCAGCACATCGCTTCTCGACCTGCTGGACAATGTCCTGGGTGCGTATATCGGGATGAAAGCGGGGGAAGCGTATGTCAGGAGATATATGGCACGAGTGGTGGAACCGGCCGCATAAGATTATTGCCAGCCTGTCGGATCATATCCCCGATCACGCAGACAACGATCCACATAGTTGGTAAACGCCCCGCTCGGCGGCGATCGCCTGAACAGGCCTCACAGAAACCCGGCCGTCGCGCCGCTGGCTGCGCCGACCATGGCTCCACGCCCCGGATGTCCCAGGATCGCTCCGCCCACCGCACCGGCGGCCGATCCGATCGCCCCGCCCGCCACCGTGCCGGTGGCAACTTGCGCGGTTTTTCCTTCGCTGGGAGAGGCCCCGGCTTGCTCGGCCAAGGTCATGCAGTCTTTGATATCCGATTCGGCCGCATCGGCGCCGACCTGTCGATAGTGATCGTTGGGATAGAGAATCGGCTTGGGCCCCGCACAACCGGCGAGCAGCAGACTCGCGGCACAGATGAGGATCGTTTGCTTCATGGCTCACAGGTCCTCTTTTCCAAACGAACCACAGTGGGCAAGGTTGACCGGACGGGTCAGCGAAATCCTGATGCCCTGCTGAGGATTAAATCCGTCCCCCCAGATCCTTGCGTTGCAGCGTTCGCATCATCACGGAGTCGTTATAGGCCACTTCGCTCAAGGCATCCAGGATATGCAGTCGTTTGCTCACCGACAGTTCTTTGGCTTTGGTATAGTTCTTCGCGCTGAAGCGGGCGACGGCCGGCTGACCGTTGACGATCTGACAGGCCAGCACTTCCCCCCCGGCCACATCCATCGTCCCTCCCTCCTCGACGAGTTTCTTCCCCTGTGGCACTGTAATCTGGTGCAGCTGCGCAAACTCTTCCAACCCGCCCGTCTCCACGAGGCGACCGTCCGGCATGATACAGAGCCGCTTGAAATGTGGCGACCAGTCTTTGCGAAAGTCGATGAACTTGATATCGCCGCCCTTCGCCACCGCGCGATCTAACGTCCGGTAATCGAGCCCGAGATTCTTTTGCGCCAGCTTCGTTTTTAATTCCTCGGGAAGCGTCCGATAGAACACCTCTGTCGCCGCCTCGATCAACGGCACCGCGCGCGACCGGGCCCATTGCTCCGCCTCGGCAAACTGCATCAGGTCGAGCACCCAGGTTTGTTTCGGCATGGCACCGCCGGCATCGATACGGCAGGCAAACAGGCCACGCGTCAGTAATCCGCCGACTTGCGGGTATACATAGACACCGCCCTCCGTGAGGAGCTGCATCATCTGCTCCAACGGCACGTCGTAACTTTCGGCCAGGATCTTTGCATGCGCCGCCAGATCTTCCGGCAACGTCATGGCGCAGGCTGTCACATTACCCGGCGCATCGAACTCCGAATAATCTTCGATCACGTTGTACAAAATCGGCGGCTTCGGCTTCTCAATCTTCTTCTTGATCTTAAACATGCGCGATTATCCTTCTTGCATTCTTCTTTCAGCAACTCCCACGATCGGCTCTTTCCAGCCGTCGCTCGTATCTCGTCGTTCGTCCGTTCAGAGATCCGAAACGAGATACGGACAACGCTTCACGAACGACGAGCCAGGTGGTGATAGGGCGGGAGCGTCAGGAGCCGCTGGTCCTCCATCGGTCCGCCGATCGTAAAATGATACAGCGATTGGATGGACAGATCCTTGATACCCACGACTTCGTGCACCGGATCGTCGAAAAAACAGCCGATCCCGGTTCCCCGCACGCCCGCCGCCTCCGCTTCTAGATAGAGCACCTGCCCGAGCAGGCCCGTTTCCCAAAACAGGCGTGGATACCACCAAGCGCCGCCCTGCCGCAAGCGGCCTTCGAACTCCGCCAGCATCCCGAGCGAGAAGGCACTGTCCCCGGCAATAGCCTGTTGGCAACTGACCTGCGCCGCCAGTCGTTGCGCGTTGCCCTGCAACAGCCAGAACAGGGGAAGGTCTTCCGGACAGCCTGGCGCGGGTGTCCATTCCAACTCAGGATTCATCGACTGCCGCAGAAACGGCAGCTTGTTCGGGTCACGCACCAGCATATACAGACCCGCCTCCAGCCCTTCGACGCGATGCACGAACAACATGAGATGAATCGCCGGATCCCAAGGCAGGACATCCCACGGCATGGGCCGCTGCAATTGCGGTCGCTCCACGCGAGGCATCACCCGCTGCAGGATGTGAAAGAATGTGGCGGCTGAAATAGAGGTGCGGCCATCGAAGGAGACGGCGCTGCGGCGCTGCCTGACGATCGCCGCTGCGTCGATCGTCGTTCGTGAAGCGTGAACCGTCTCGGACAGGAGCGAGCTCTGCGAAAGCTGAATGGCACGATGTTCCACAGCTGTCTTCCAGGAGGCCTCGGCCACCTGGTCGATGACGTCCCAATGCACCCCGTGTTCGCGACTTAACTCGTTGGCCTTCCCATGCCACGGCCCCGCAGCCACAACGGTGACGGCCGCCTCATCAAAAAACAACGGAAGGTCCTGAGTCTGATACGATGAACTCGACGAGGCACGAGCCTTGGCTTCACCAGGCCAGATCACCGCAAGGCAATCGGGATGTTCCGGCTCCACGCCGCTGAAATCCTCGACGCGATACGTGCCCAATATCCTCGCGATCTGATTCTGATCGACTCCATCCAGCAGCGCCATCTTCCAACCGAGCGTCGCCGCTGCAATACGTGCCGACCCGATCGCATGGCCGACATCGTGGTTGCAGTAACGAAATGCCCGCTCGCCGTACTTCCAGGCTTCGCGCCAGTGGACTGAGGTGAGACCGAACAGAAACGCTCCTGACGGAAAGGGAGCCACCAGACGCAAGATGGCGGACGGTGAACAGTCAGCGCGTAACTCCACCGCATGTTCTCTAGGTGCGTAATGATAGAGCCCTGGCTTCAGGTCGAGCCCCTCGGTCGGCAGCAGAAGGACGTAGCCTTCCGTCGGATGGAGGTTGCCGGACGACGGATTGTTGCGCAAGGCCCATTCCGACTCTCCGGCCTTTTTCCATGCCGACAGCCCGAGGGCCAGTTCGAAGAACCGTGAGATGGTGCGGTTCGTCAAGGACTGCGCAGCAACGGTGCATGGTTGATAGATGGCGTCGTAGGAAGGCGACCGTGGTTCGTCGTCCGGCTCGAGCAACGGCAAACGGACCGACTCCGCTCCGTCGAATCGCCGAAAGGGATTAGGCTGGTTCGCCCAGTCTAGGTACCCCAGCGACCGTGCATATCGATTGAAATGGTGTTTGGTTCGAACGTGATAGGCGATCACGCGATCGACCGGATCGATTGAAAGCTGCTCAATGGAAGTGGTGGAAGACGGTTGTTCAGGAGTCATGGCGGTCAGTCTAACGAGGCGGAGGAAGGAAAGTAAACGCGCGGCGCCTCAACCGAGCAGGCGGGCGATGCCAAAGGCGGCTGCCGCGGCCAGGCCGCCGACCAGCACGGTTTGGAACCCGCCGCGCCACGGCGGCACGCCGGTAAACCCGCTCTTGACGTAGCCGAACGCAAACAACGCCACGGGAGTCACCGCCACCGACCACCAGAGTGCCGTCACGATATCGGAGAAAACCATGTAGGGCAGCAGCGGAATAAGCCCGCCGACCACATAGGACAACGCGATCGTCCAAGCGCTGATCCGCGCGCGCGTCGGATCAGGCTCCTCGAGCCCCAGTTCAAACCGCATCATGAAGTCGACCCACTGCGTCGGATTGGCCTGAAGTGTCTCAATCAACGGAGCGATCTGTTCATCGCGCAAACCATAGCCGCGAAAAATCTCGGACACTTCTTCGGCCTCCCGTTCCGGAATATGCTGCGTCTCCCGCAACTCCCGCAGGCGCTCGGACGCGTAATGTTCCAGATCCGTCTTCGCCGCGAGATACCCGCCCAAACCCATGGCAATCGAGCCGGCCGCGATCTCGGCTAACCCGGCCGTGACCACCAGGCCGGATGAGGCCACGGCGCCGGACAAGCCGGCCGCCAAAGCAAAGGGCACGGTCAACCCATCGGCCATACCGATCACGATATCGCGGACGGTCGCGGTGGAGGTGAAATGTTTTTCAATATGAGGGGGCACAGGCATGTGAGCACTCCGAGCTACCTATGCCTCTTGAATACGCACGAACTCCCGCGCGTTGCGCAAATCTTCCTGCGTGCAGAGTTTCAGTTCCAGCAGGAGGTGCTCCAATGCCGCCACCCTTGCCGCGACTTCCGGCAGTACCACATCGATCCGCTCCACGAGATCTTGCAACCGGCTGGTCATCCCGGCCTCACCGCTTTTCGTCGCAGCGCCCTTCCGTTTCTGTCCGACCGAACGATTGCGGCCCGACTGCCGTGGCACTTTCCTTTTGGGTGGCATAGGTCCCTCCTGGTTAGGCTGTTTGTGTACGCGCCTTCGTTGCGCCGGTCAAGCGACGGGTGTCGGCATACGGACCTCGATGCAAGAAATAATACCTCATGCGATCGTTGAAGCTCGTGATTGGACAATTGCGGCCCACCGTTGATCAGGCCGCTTCGTCACAACGTGCGCGGCCACTTCGACTCTTGTGTCAGGCCAGCACGGAATTGATGAAGGCCAACAGGGACATACCTATTCACACGATGGTTAACTAATTACTTGAGGTTGCGAAGAGGGAGCCGGGAGCGATCGGAAGGGTGAGGACAGGCGGACCGACGGGTGGAGCAGAACGGTTCGAATCAGAATCCCCAACCGCCGGCGAACAGGTGGAGCATTTCAGCGAAATCAGGCGGCCATCGCGACGGGGCTGAACATTACCAATGTCTCACGCAACTGGGCCTGCGCCCCTGCGAGCAAGGCCGGCCGCTCGTCGACATTGAATCCGGTCAACTGCATCGCGTGAGGATCAAATGACAACTTGTGCCCGACAGTTGATGGAGGCAACTCGCTCTGATCCGCCACGACGCCGGCCAAGTGAACCATCGATGCGTGCAGGATGTGCTCCCCTGCCTCCTTGGGGCTCAGTTGGTAACGAATGGCCTGCTCGATTTGTGGGGGCATGCCCCAGGAATGAATCAGTTCGGCGCCGACCTCCGTAAAATCGCACCCGAAGTTGGATTGCTCGACTTCCGCAAGCGAGCTGCCCAGGTTGCCGGCTTCAATGAGCGCCGACTGCGCACGCTCGGGAATGGTCTGGTACAGAACCAGATGCCCGATGTCTCGCAGCAGGCCCTCGATAAAGAACCGCTCGCTGTCGCGAATACCGCAGGCTTTCGCGATTTTTCCGGCCATCAGGGCGCAGAGGACACTCTTGCGCCAAAAGGCGGACAAATCCATGATTTGCACCGTCATGCCGCTGAAACTGCGACCGATGGTTGTCGCGGTCACCAGATCACGGATGGCCTGCATCCCGAGGAGATTCACCGCGCGAGTCACCGTATCCACCTGTTTAGGGAATCCGTAGAGTGGGCTATTCACGATCTTGAGCACGCGCGCCGAAATCGCCGGATCGATTTTGAGGGCGTTCGCCAGGTCGTCCATGGTGGAATCCGGATCGTCGACGACATCACGCACTCGAATATAAATTTCAGGAAGGGTGAAGATATTCGAGCAGGATTGGACGAGTTCTTGCGCCGATGCCATGATAGTCGATCCTCCTTGGTGCGCGTTACGCGTGCGACCGTTGCGAAGCCCTTAACCCACATTATTCATAAGCGCTTCTGCTGCAATCGTACGATTCACTGCCGCGACGGGCCTTCGGCCTGCGGGCTCGCCCATCGGACCCTCAACGTACTGCACGAGTACGCGTCGGGTCCTCCCGCCTCCGCGCGCCGGTCTCGCGACATGACTCGGCGATTTCGTAACAAACCGTCATAAATCATGCGGGCTAATGAGCTGTATCGGTTCCGACCCTTCGTTTCTAAAGCCGGGCCTCGAGTCTGGGAATGAACCCGGTCCTCATGCCGCCTGCTGCCGGATTTTCCCTGCCCAGGCTTGCAGCATGGCGGCCAGGTCTTCCATGCGTACCGGTTTCGAAAGGTAGTCGTCCATGCCGGCCGCCAGGCAGGCCTCCCGGTCTCCCTGGGTGGCATGGGCCGTCAGTGCGATGATCGTGGGGCCTCGCCCGTTAGGCCAGGCGGCGCTCCGGCGGCGTATTTCAGCAGTGGCGCCGTACCCGTCCAACTCCGGCATCTGGCAATCCATCAGCACGATGTCATAGGCCATGGCCGCCAGCATGTCGAGGGCTTCCCGGCCGTTTTCCACCACGTCCGCGCGGTATCCGCAACACTCCAACATTCCCAGAATGACTTCCCGATTGACCGGATCATCTTCGGCCAACAGAATACTCAACGGTGAAACGGGGCCCGATTCGCTGGCCAGGGACGGGCCCGCCATCGCTTGCCCCTGCGCGACCGAAGCACCGGACTCGACCGGTTTCCCGCCGGCGGCAAACCGGACGGAGAACCCGAACGTGGAGCCTTTCCCGAGTTCGCTCCGGACCCACACACGCCCCCCCATCATCTTGGCCATTTCACTGACGATGGCTAAACCCAATCCGGTTCCGCCGAACCGTCGTGTCATGGAGGAGTCCGCCTGATCGAAGGGATCGAATATGCGTGTTTGCGCCTCCTGTGCGATGCCGATCCCGGTATCGATCACCTCGAACATTACCTCCGTCCCATCCGACACCGGCGCGGCCGGCCACACGTGAACGACGACCTCGCCCCGCTCCGTAAACTTCACCGCATTGCCGACCAGGTTGATAAGCATCTGCCGTAACCGATCGGCATCGCCGTGCACCATGGTTGGAAGATCCTCGCGCATCACGCATCGCAGCCCGATGTGCTTGCGGGTTGCGG
Organism: uncultured Nitrospira sp.; assembly: GCA_902500715.1. GTDB lineage: Bacteria > Nitrospirota > Nitrospiria > Nitrospirales > Nitrospiraceae > Nitrospira_A. The sequence continues at coordinate 16,960 of CABVRO010000056.1, forward strand.
ACTCCTTCAGCAATGTGACGATGCCTTGCACCGCACTCGGCAGATTGAAATCGTCCGGGAGCAATTCGAACTTGCCGGCTTCGATACGTGAAAAGTCGAGAATGTCGTTGATGACCGACAGCAGCGAGCGGCCCGACTGCATGATCGTCTCCGTAAAGTGTTGCTGCTGATTCGTCAGGGCCGTCGTGAGCAGCAACTCCGTCATGCCCAAAATCCCGTTCATCGGTGTCCGAATTTCATGACTCATACGCGCCAGAAACTGAGACTTTGCGCGATTCGCACTGTCCGCGGCTTCTTTCGCGCACTTCAGCTCTTCGACCAGCCGCTCGAGCTGCGCGTTCCGCTCCGACAACTCGGCCGTCCGCAAGGCCACATCGATCTCCAGTCTGGCGTTCGCCTCCTGCAAGGCCTTGGTGCGCTCCGCGACCAACGCGGAAAGATCGTCGACTTGAATGCGGACGCGCCGCGCCAGTTCCCACTTCCGGGTGAGCGACGTCGCCAACTGCTCGACTTCCACCGGATCGAATGGCTTGCGCAGAATCAGCAATCGATCGGTCTTCCCCAGTCGATTGGCGATGTCTTCCCACGGATGATCGGCAAAGGCCGTGCAGATCACGACCTGGATTTCCGGATCGGCCTCCCAAATATGCTCGATCGTCTCCAGGCCGTCCCAACCAGGCGGCATGCGCATATCCACGACGGCCAACGCGTAGGGGTGCCCCGCGCTCCGTGCACGGAGGATCTGGTCGTACCCTTGCCGACCTTGCTGTGCGAAATCGACTTCAAACCGTTCAGGCCGTCCGCTGGCGGCGGTAGCCCCGAACAGAGACGAACGCAGCAGATGGATATCCGCATTCATCGCAGGGGGAGTGAGGATCTTTCTGAAATCGTCGTGGATCGAGAGGTTATCGTCGATCACGATGATCCGCCGATTCGGGCGAGTGTCTTCCATGCTGCTCGTCACCGGGCACCTCCAGTCGCCGCTGAGCGACAGTGTCTCCGCCTGCAGTCCGCACACGGACCCGCGATATGCCGCGAACGTATCGCTCCGAACCGAACGCGACGGGAAGAAGGATACATCACGTGCATCATGCCGCAGCCTCCAAAACCTGGATGGGAAGATCCAACGTGAACGTGGCCCCAAGGCCTTCTCCGTGGCTCGACGCATTCAACGATCCACCCAGCTTCTTCGCGGCCAGCGACGCACTATGAAGACCGATTCCATGGCCTTCCTTGCGCGTCGTAAAGCCCTGCGTAAACAGGCGGGGAAGGTTGGCTGGGGCGATGCCCACGCCGGTATCGATGACCTCAAAGCGAACATATCCTGGACGATCGGCGGCAGCTCCCAACCGCAGCAGCAACCGGTGCGGGTGCATGCCCGGCGTCGACTCGACCATGGCGTTCTTTGCGTTGGTCACGAGGTTCACCAGGATCTGCAAGACTTGATGTTGATCCGTCATGCCGGGAGGCAGCTGCGCATATTCTTGCACGATCGCGATGCCGGCCTTTTCCAACGCCACCCGATTGATCTCAAGCGCCTGATCGAACACATCCGCGAACAGTACCGGCTCTAGGACCATCTCGCCCGGACGCGCAAGATCCACCTGCCGAGTCACGACGTGGCGGATATGGTCGATGTGTTTGCCCAGAGCGCTCAATTCTTTCTCCACGACCGCCGAATTCTGGACGACCGCCTCCGCCACCATCGTGAGATACGCAGGAATCTGCTGGCCTTTAGCATCATGGGTGAGAAAATCGGCCATGTCGCCGCGATGCTCCTGTAACAGTGCGGCCAACAGCGCGACGTCGTGTACGGGCGATTGCCGGAGCGTCTTCCCGACGACCTCCACGGAAACATTGACGCTGTTCAACACGTTCCCGACATTGTGCAGTACCGTCGACGCCACATCGGCCATTCCGACCCGGCGGGACGTTTCCACGAGCTTTTTGCTCAACTGCTCACGCTCCATCTGAATTTTCTGCCGTTCCTGGATTTCGTGTTGCAAGGTCGCATTCGTCACTTCCAACTCGTCGTTTTGTCGCATGACCTGTGTTCTCGACGATTCCAATTCCCCGATAGCGTTTCGGAGTTGATCGTTGGCCTGTTCGAGTTCGGTGATGTCGCTAAAGGACGCCATGCACCCGCGCAACTCGCCCTGCTCGCCCAGAATCGCCGCTGCATTGACGACGAACCGCTTGACCTCCCCGCTCGGGAGGACGCAGCCCATCTTCTTTTCGGCTCGCCCAGCCTTCGATTTGAGAACCTGGATCCAAGGAAACGACGGTTCATCGTTAGCCCCCCAGGACAGGCTGGAGAGTGAATGACCGATCAGCGATTCGGTCTCGCATCCGACACGAGCGGCGAACGATGCATTGGCGAGGACGATGGTGCCATCCAGATCCAGCATGACGACACCTTCGGCCAAGGTGTCGAGCGCAGCCTTCACCCTCGGAGGCACCACCTTCGACGGGTCCAGATGGCGGAGGACCCGTTTCATCAACAGCCAGTAGGCCGGAAAGCCCGCCACGGCGACAAACAGCACGAATCGGACCCAGGTCTCCGACAACCATCCCCACGAGGCCCAGCGATTCGTGTTCGGCACACCACGAAACGAGACATGTAGCACGCCCCAAGGGACTGTTCCTTGATAAATGGGCACGCGAATGCGGGTCGGCGTAGACGATTGATGTCCCGCCTCGCCCCCGTTCTCAGGCATGACACCCGCCTGCGCCAGCTTCTCCCCTTCGCTGGTGATCAACGCCGCGCCTTCGACATCGGTGCTTCGTTCCACCAGTGCCCGCAATGCGACGTCGATCGTCTCGATGTCGCCCTGTTGAACCAACAACGAATATTGCACAGCCAGGGTTTCGCTCAGGGATATTCGTTGATGAAACAGCTGCTGTTGCTCGTTGGGAATCAATCCCATGAGGGCGTCGCCCGCCAGCATGATACTGACGGTCAGGCTGACGAGCCCGATGCTCAGGAGGATGAGTGGTGAAAAACGTCGCATCGTCGCGTATCAGAGTTCGGCCGAGCCGGGGCCCTTTCCTTCCTTCCGGTCTAAGAGTTCGTACAGCCCCCGGTACTCGACTTGCTCTTTTTGCGCCACATGTTCCTGTGCGCGCTTACGCTTCTTTCGCTCACGGCGATTCGACGTGAGGACCGGCAGAGGATCCAACGTCTTCCAGGCTGGGAGCGTCGCAAACAGGCTCGCCAGCAGCGCCGTGCTCCGCAAGGCCCACGCGACGAACCCCACTGAGAGCGTCACTCCTGCCGCAGCGGTGATTCTGGCCACCTGTACCTGTTGCGCGACATCGGCCGCCACTGCTTCTTCAAATTCCTCGATCACCGCATCCAACTTGGCAAACAGCAGCTCGCTCAGCACGGCCGGTGAGAGTCGCTCTTCCGACTCATTCAAATGAGTGTCTTCCACAGAGCGCGTGAGGGTCGCCGGCGCAGACTGATCGACCGGTCTCCCCTCAGAACCCTCGCGGTGCGTCGAGGCTGCAATCGGGCGCAGCTCGTCCGGTCTGAATGCCCTGCCCCCAACTGCCTGCTGCGCAGATCGAACGCCGGACTCCCCGGACGATACCCGCACATCAGACGCAACCGGTTCGACCACAGGCTCTGTCGCCAGTGGAATGACCGGCCCGGCGACCGGGGTCGGTGCGGGAGCTATCGATGGGGAGGTGGGTACGAGTGAGGGCGGCAGCACCGCAGGTGGGCTGCTCTCATAAACATCCGTCACCGTCACGGAAAGGGTTTGCGTATCCACCCCACCAATGATGCCATCGCTCACCTGAACCGTGACGTCATAGATATTGTCACCACCCACATCGCCTGGGGTTTCAAAATCAGGCGCACTCAAGAAGGTCAGTGCACCCGTTGTCGGATTGACCGTAAAGAGCGTCGCATCCGCTCCACCGACAATCGAGTAGGTCAGCGTGTTCGCCGGCACATCCTCATCAGTTGCATCCACATCGGTCACCGAAGTCTGGTTCTCCACGACTAACACCGACGCGCTGAATCCCCCACCATCACTTGTGATGACCGGCGATTCGTTCACATCGGTGACCGTCAGGGTAAAGCTCACGCTCGCGTCCGGACTGCCGCCCACCGTCGCATCATTGACGTTCACCGTCACGGCGTAGGCCGATTGCCCCTCGAAGTTCGGGCTCGCCCCCGTGTAGAACAGCTCAGTCCCCACGATGGTAAAGCTCGCTGCATCGGCCCCGCTCAAGCTCAGCACGTTGGTTCCCAGCGCATCGTCGGTCACGGCAATATCGGCCACTTTGTGCCCTATCCCAATCACGGTGTTCTCCGCGATGGTCGGCACTTGATTGCTCAGTACCACCCCTGTTGGCACTTCGTTGAGGTTGTTCAGGTTGATGGTGATCGCCGCCGTATCGGTCAGCGTCCCGT